>JANMVM010000254.1:0-10175 GCA_031392695.1 Rubrivivax sp. | reverse complement strand
GCCGACACGCTGGCGCGCCGCTTCGAGACCCATGCCCCGGCGCTGGCCGGCGCGGCAGCGCTGCGCGCGTTGGCTGCGGCCGGCGTGGACGCCGCGCAGATCGACGCCGTCATCGTCAGCACCTGCACCGGCACGCTGTGCCCGGGCTTGTCGGGCTACGTCGCCGAGCGCCTGGGCCTGCGCGCCGACGTGCAGGCCTTCGATCTCGTCGGCCAGGGCTGCGCCGCGGCGCTGCCCAACCTGCAGCTGGCGCATGCGCTGCTGGCCTCGGGCCGCAGCGAGCACGTGCTGTCGGTGTGCGTCGAGATCAGCAGCGCGGCGATGTACCTCGACAACGACCCCGGGGTGCTGATCAGCGCCTGCCTCTTCGGCGATGGCGCCGGGGCGGCCGTGCTGTCGCGTCGCGCCAATGCGGCCGTGCGCCGCGTCGTCTGGCGCGACAGCACGTCCTGGCTCGTACCCGACGCGCGCGGCGCGCTGCGCTTCGAGCATCGCCAGGGCCTGCTGCGCAACGTGCTCACGCGCGCCGTTCCGGCGCTGGCGGCCGAGCACGCCCAGCGCGTGCTCGTCACCGTGCTCGGCCGTGCCGGCCTGCACCCGGGGCAGATCAGCGCCTGGATCCTGCACGCCGGCGGCCGCGACGTGCTGCAGGCCCTGCAGCAGCGGCTGGAATTGCAGCCCACCGACCTGCGCTACAGCGCCGCCATGCTGCGCGAGTACGGCAACCTGTCCAGCGCCTTCGTCTACTTCGTGCTCGAAGCCGCGCTGGCCGATGGCGCCGCCGGCGGCTGGTGGTGGCTGTCCTCCTTCGGCGCCGGCTTCAGCTGCCACGGCGCGCTGCTGGAGGTGGCATGAGAACGCGCAGCGTCGGCGCGGAGGCGCTCGACCACCTCGCCGCCACCGACCCGGCCGCCGTGCAATCGCGCCGCGACCTCGTGCGCGTGCACCGGGCCATGCAGACGCGGGCCATCGTGGCCCGCGGCTGGCAGGCCCTGGTGGCGGCGCGACGGGCGCGCGGGCCGCTGCGCATCCTGGAGATCGGCGCCGGCGACGGCACCCTGCTGCTGGCCGTGGCGCGCTCGCTCGCGCCGGCCTGGCCGCAGGTGCAGCTCACGCTGCTCGACCGCCAGCCCGTCGTCAGCGCGGCCACGCTGGCCGCCTACGCCGAACTCGGCTGGGTGGCCCAGGTCCAGGTCGCCGACGTGCTGGACTGGGCGACGCTGCCGCCGGCCCACGCGCTGCCGGTGCCGCGCCACCCGCTCTGGGACCTCATCACGACCACGCTCTTCCTGCACCACTTCGAGGGCGACGCGCTGGCCGCCGTGCTCGGCGCCGTGGCTTTGCGCGCCGACCGCTTCTTTGCCTGCGAACCGCACCGCGCCTGGCCGGCGCTGGCTGGCAGCCACCTCGTGGGCGCGCTGGGTGCCAACGCGGTGACGCGGCAGGACGCGGTGCTCAGCGTGAAAGCCGGTTTTCGCGGCCGCGAGCTGTCGGCGCTGTGGCCGGCACCGGCGGCGGCGTGGCGTTCGGACGAGTACAGCGCCGGCCTCTTCAGCCACTGCTTCAGTGCCCGTCGCGCCGATGCCGGCACGCGGGCCGGGGCCGACGGATGGGCCCATTGATGGACCACTCCCTGGCCCCGCTGAGCCCTTTGGGCCGGTTGGCCCGGTCGGCGCCGTTGGCCCCGCTGACCCGCTCGGCCGCGGCGCCGCCGATGCCGGCCCCGCGCAACCGCTTCGACGCCGTCATCGTGGGCGGCGGCCCGGCCGGCTCGGCAGCCGCGATCCTGCTGGCGCGGGCCGGCTGGGCGGTGGCGCTGATCGAACGGCAGCGCTTTCCGCGCCGCAAGGTGTGCGGTGAATGCGTCGCCGCGAGCAACCTGCCGCTGCTCGACGCGCTGGGCATCGGGCCTGCCGTCGAAGCCGGCGCCGGTGCTGAACTGCGCCAGGTCAGGCTGCTGCAGCAGGACGGCTGCGTCAGCGCCGATCTGCCTGCCGCCGATCACGATCATCACCGCTTCGGTCGCGCGCTCGGCCGCGAGACGCTGGACACCGCCATGCTCGACGCCGCCCGCGGCGCCGGCGCCGAGGTGCTGCAGCCCTGGGCGCTGCAGGCCATCGGCGGCGTGGCCGGCGCCTGGCAGTGCGAGGCGCGCGCGGTGGAGTCGGGGGCCATCCTGCGCCTGGCCGCGCCGCTGGTCATCGACGCCCACGGCTCCTGGGAAGACCTGCCCGCGGGCCGGCCGCGGCGCCGGCTGCTGCGCAGCGCCGCCGATCTGTTCTCCTTCAAGGCCAACTTCACGGGCGCGCCGCTGCCAGCCGGCGCCATCAGCGTGCTGGCGCTCGACGGCGGCATGGTGATGGCGCAAGGCGGCGTGGCCACCGTGGCCTGCTGCATCCGGCGCGACCGCCTGAGCGAGCTGCGCGCTGCGTCCCCGGGCCTGAGCGCCGGCGACGCCGTGCAAGCCTGGCTGCTGCGCAGCACCGGCGGCGTGCGCCGGGCCCTCGACGGCGCCACGCGCGACGGCGCCTGGTTGGCCAGCGCGCCGCTCGAGCCCGGCGTGCGCCTGGGTGCGCGCGACGAGATCTTTCGCATCGGCAACGCTGCCGGCGAGGCGCACCCGATCCTGGGCGAGGGCATGAGCATGGCCTTGCAATCCGCGGCCCTGCTGTGTTCGCACCTGCAGCACCTGCAGCACCTGGCGCCGGACGGCGCGGCGCACCACGCGCGGCACAGCGCCGCCTGCCAGGCCGCCGTGCAGCAGCGCTACGCCGCCGCCTGGCGCCGCGCCTTCGTGCCCCGCCTGCACCTGGCCGCGGCCTTTGCCCACGCCGCGATGCGGCCGCGCGCCACGGCCCTGCTGATGCGGCTCGTCGGCGCCTGGCCTGCGTTGCTGACCCACGGCGCGCGCTGGGGCGGCAAGGTGCAGGCTCCTGACGCTGCCGCTGCGGCTTGCGCATGGCGGCGCCCGGCCGCGGCACCACCACCACCCCTGTCACCCGCCACCCACTGAGGCTGCCCCGGCAGACACCGCCATGACCACCACCTTCGACCGCATCCGCACCCTGCTCGTCAAAGAGCACCGCCTGGGCCCCGATGGCCTGACACCCGATGCCCGGCTCGAAAGCCTGGGCATCGATTCGCTGGCCACGGTGGAGTTGCTGTGGCACATCGAGGACGCCTTCCACATCAAGCTGCCGACGCGTCCGGTCGAACTGCTGACCCTGGGCGACGTGGTGCGCTTCGTCGACGAATTGGTGGCGCAGCAGGGCAGCGTCGCCAGGCCGGCCCCCGAGGCCATGAGCACGGCCCTGCGCACGCCATGAGGCGGGTGGCGGTCACCGGCATCGGCGTCGTCTCGCCCCTGGGCAACAGCAGCGCCGAGCTGTTTGCCCAGGCGCGCGCCGGTCGCAGCGGCGTGCACCGCCTGGAGATCCCTTTTGCCAGCCGCCTGAACGCCCCGCTGGCGGCCACGGCACGCCTGGACGACGGCTTCGATTTCGGCGCCACGCCCGCGCGCCTGCTCGACCGTTTCAGCCTCTTCGCGCTCTGTGCCGCCAAGCAGGCGGTGGCCGATTCGCAGCGCGCGCTGAGCGATCTGGACCACGCCCGCGCCGGTGTTTTCGTGGGCACCGGGATGGGCGGCACGACGACCATGGACGGCGGCTACCAGACACTGTACGGCGAGGCATCGGACCGCATCAAGCCCTTCACGATCCTGATGGGCATGCACAACGCGGCGGCGGCCTGGATCGGCATCGAATTCGGCCTGCTGGGGCCGAACATGACCTACTCCACGGCCTGCTCTTCTTCGGCAGTGGCCATCGGCGAGGCATGGCTGCGGGTGGCCAGCGGGCAGCTCGAGGTGGCGCTGGCCGGCGGCACCGAGGCGCCGCTGTCGCCGGGCTCGCTCAAGGCCTGGGAGGCGCTGCACACGGTGGCGACGCTGGACCCCGAGGAGCCCGCCGCCTCGTGCCGGCCTTTTTCCAGGAACCGCAGCGGCATGGTGCTGGGCGAAGGCGCGGCGATGCTGGTGCTGGAGCCCTGGGAGCGCGCGCTGGCGCGCGGCGCCTTCATCCACGGCGAGATCCTCGGCTACGGCCAGTCCAACGATGCCAGCCACATCACGCGGCCCAGCGTCGAGGGCCAGGCCGCGGCGATGCGCGCGGCGCTTCAATCGGCAGGCATCACCGCGCCCGAGGTCGATGCCATCAACGCCCACGGCACCGGCACGCAGGCCAACGACAGCACCGAGACCGCTGCCATCCGGGCCGTCTTCGGCGCCCACGCCGAGCGGCTGCCGATCAGCGCCACCAAGGCCATGCACGGCCACCTGCTGGGTGCTGCCGGCGCGCTGGAATGCGTGCTGGCGCTGCTGGCCATGCGCCACGCCGTGGCCCTGCCCACCATGCACCTGCAGCACAGCGACCCGGACTGCGACCTCGACTACGTGCCCAACGCCGTGCGCGAGCGCGTGGCCGCGCGCACCATGCTGTCCAACTCCTTCGCCTTCGGCGGCACCAACGCCGTGCTGGCGCTGCGCGCCGCGCCGGCAGCGACGGGCTCAGTAGTCGCTTTCACAAATACGGTCACATCATGAGAACGATGGATTTCTTCGGCAGGCTAGGCGCAGACCCGCAGTCGCACCCTTTGGTGCGTCAAGGGTTTGCAACGACGCATGACGGAGAAAGGCACGATCTCATGTGGCCGTATTTGTGAAAGCGACTACTAAGGCGCTGGCGCGATGCCCTGGGCGTAGTCCACCAGCGCTTCCAGGATCGCCTGGCCGCGCTCGTCGCCGGCTTCGATGGCCGCCTCGGCCAGCGTGTCGACCTGCTCCAGGAACGCCGCCAGCGTCAGGCCCCCGCCCCCGCCACCGCGCTCGCCCTGATGCAGCCGCGCCACGCGGTGCTGCTGCCAGCGCTCCTGCTCGGCTTCGTCGAGCGTGGCAGGGAAGTTGCGCGCGCGGTAGCGGAACAGCAGCTCTTCGAGCCGCGCGTCGCTGAAGGCCACGCGCTGGGTCGCCAGCTGTTCGGGCTTGAGGCCGCGCAGGCGCTGCAGCGTGCGACGGTCCTCGTTGCCGATGAAGCCGCCGTAGAGGTCTTCGTCGACGTCGGGCGCGGCGGCCGCTGCGGGCCGCGTGAACACGATCGGCCACAGCGGGTCGAGCGAGCGCGACAGCGCCGCCGCGTGCCCGGCGTGGCGCAGCGCCGCGTCGACGTCGAGCGCCCAGCGCCCGGCCGCCGGCCCGAGCGTGCGCAGGTTGCCGATGACGACCGGCGATTTGTTGATGTGGATGGTCTTGATCGGCAGCCGCTGCTCGCCCTCGGGCAAGTCGGCCTGCCGGGTGTAGAGGCGCCGGCGCACGGTCTCGGCGTCGAGGCCGGCCAGTTCGCGCGGGTCGTGCGCCAGGTCCCAGACGATGATCTCGTTCTTGTTGCTGGGGTGCTGGGCCAGCGGCCACACCACGGCCAGGCAACCGCGCTCCACCGCGTACATGCTCGACAGGTGCACGAAGGGCTTGCCGTGGCCGATTTCGGCCAGCACCGCGTCCTTCTTGCGCAAGCGCAGGCAGAAGTCCCACAGCCGCGGCTGGCGCGTTTTGATCAAGCGCGCCAGCGCCAGCGTGGCGCGCACGTCGCTCAGCGCGTCGTGGGCGGCCTCGTGCGCCAGGCCGTTGGCGACGGTGAGCTGCTCGAGCCGGAAGGACGGCCGGCCGCGCATCTCGGGCTGCGCGTGGTCGGCGGCGTGGGTCGGCCACGTGATGCCCTCAGGCCGCAGCGCCCAGGTGCAGCGCACCGTGTCCATGAGGTCCCAGCGGCCGCAGCCGTTCTGCCATTCGCGCGCGTAGGGGTCGATGAGGTTGCGCCAGAACAGGTGCCGCGTGACCTCGTCGTCGAAGCGGATGCTGTTGTAGCCGACGCCGATGGTGCCGTCGCGCGCCAGCTCGGCCTCGATGTGGGCGGCAAAGGCGTGCTCGGGCAGGCCGTGCTGCAAGGCGTGCTGCGGCAGGATGCCGGTGAGCAGCACGCTTTCGGGGTCGGGCAGGGTGTCGGGCGCGGGCTGGCAGTGCCACATCACGGGCGCGCCGACCTCCTGGAGCTGGGCATCGGTGCGCACGCCGGCAAACTGCGCCGGGCGGTCGCGCCGCGGCACGCGGCCGAAGGTTTCGTAGTCGTGCCAGAAGAAGGTGGGCTCGCTCATCGTCATGGCGGCCACGATAGCGCAGCGCCGGCGCGCGCTACAGCCGCCGCACCACCACGCTGCCCACCGAGTAGCCGGCGCCGAAGGAGCAGATCACGCCCAGGTCGCCGACCAACAAGTCGCCGTGGTGCTCGTGGAAGGCGATGATCGAGCCGGCACTGGCGGTGTTGGCGTATTCGCTCAGGATGATCGGCGCCAGGTCGTCGCCCACCTCGCGCCCCACCAGCCGCTTGACGATGAGCTGGTTCATGCCCAGGTTGGCCTGGTGGAGCCAGAAGCGCCGCACCTGCGTCGGCTCCAGGCCGAGCGCGTGCAGGTGGCTTTCGATGTGCGCCGCGGCCATCGGCACCACCTCCTTGAAGACCTTGCGGCCCTCTTGCATGAAGGTCTTGTCGCGCGCGTCGGGGTCGGTGTCTTCGCAGCGGTTGAGGAAGCCGGCGTTGTTGCGGATGTGGTTGGAGAATTGCGTCGCCAGCCGCGTGCCCAGGATGCGCCAGCGGTCGGCGCTGGTCGCCGTGTCTTCGGCTTCGACGATCACCGCGGTGCAGACGTCGCCGAAGATGAAGTGGCAGTCGCGGTCGCGCCATTCGAGGTGCGCCGAGGTGATCTCGGGGTTCACCACCAGCACGCACTTGGCGCTGCCGCTGCGCACGGCGTTGGCGGCCTGCTCGATGGCGAAGGTGGCCGAGCTGCAGGCCACGTTCATGTCGAAGCCGTAGCCCCCGGCGCCGGTGGCCTGCTGGGTCTGGCAGGCCATCGCCGGGTAGGCGCGCTGCATGTTGGCCGCCGCGCAGAGCACGGCGTCGATGTCGGATCCTTGCTTGCCGGCAGCGGCGATGGCTTTCCTGGCGGCGTCGACCGCAATCTCGGCCATCAGGCTCAGCTGCTCATCGGGCCGCGCATCGAAGTGCGGCTTCATGCGCGTGGGGTCGAGCACGCCGGCCTTGTCGATGACGTAGCGCTGCCGGATACCGCTGGCCTTTTCGATGAACTCGACGCTGGAGTGCACGAGGGCCGGCTCCTCGCCCGCGGCGATGCGCAGCACGTTGCGGTTGTTCTGCAAGTCGGCGTAGGCGTTGTAGGCCTGCACCAGCTCGGCGTTGGTGATGACGTGCGGCGGCTGGTACAGCCCGGTGCCCGAGATGACGACGTTTTTCATGGCCGGGGAGTGTAGGCCCGCGTCCGCGCCAGGGGGATTCCCGCCAACCCGGGCCGCGCCAACGGCCCGGCCGGCGTTGCCTACTTGGCCTTTGGCTTCTTGGCCACGCCAGCCGATTGCAGCGCTTCGCTCATGCCGATGAGCACACCGCTGACCATCGCGGTGTAGCTCTCGGCCAGCGCCTGCGCGGCCTTCATCGACGCGGCGCGCGTGCTGCGCATCGCGGTCTGCATCTGCTCGGCCATCTGCTCGGCGGTTTGCGCCGCCTGCGCGCCCGACAGCGAGCCGCCGGCCTGCATCTTCTCGAGCACCGGGCCCCAGGCGCCGGCCATCGGGGCACCGGCGCCGGCGGCCGCCTTCTTGAGCGCCGAGAACAGGCTGTCTTCCATCTTGTCGAGGTCGTCGAGCGCCTTTTGCAGGTGCTTGTCGCGCATGTCGGCGCCCTGCGCCATCAGCGTCGACAGCGCGGTGCGGTTGGCTTCGACGGCCTTGAGCATGGCCTCGTCCATGCCGGCCACGGCCTTGTCGAGCAAGGCCTCGGGGTCGACGCCGGCGACGAGGTTCTTGGCCACCCCGGCGCTGGCGGCTTCGGCCACCGACTTGAGCGCGCCGCGGATGTTCTTGAGCGTGAGCTCGCGGCCCTGCAGCGCGGCCAGCGTGGCGTCGCCGGCGGCCTTCTGCAACTGCGCACCCTGGCGCGAGGTGGCGTTCTGGAACATCGAAATCAGCGCATCGGCATCGAACAGGGGCTTGGCCATCGAGGGTCTCCGTTGTGGGTGCGCAGATGCTCTCACCGCGCGCGCGCGCCGGCAAGGGCCGGTGCGCCTTTTGTCGGTGCGCCTTTGACACAGTCAGGCCGGCGCCGAAGGCCTGACGTCAGACGGCTGTGGCACCGCGGCAGCGACTGGATCGCGAGCGCTCAGCCGCACTGCCCCACGTAGCCGCAGGCGGTGCAGAAATCGCAGCCGTCCTTGTGGATCACGGTGGCGTTGCCGCACTCGGGGCAGCGCTGGCCGGCCATCGGGCGCGGCGCCACGCTGTGCGCCGGGCTGTCGAGCACGCCCATCTGCTGCAGCGGCAGGCCTTCCTCGTCGAGCACGCCGAGCATGGCGTAGCGGTGGATGATCAGGCGCGCCAGGTAGGCCACCGTCGAGGGCCAGGTCTGCTGGCGCCGCTGCCCCGGCACGAAGGCCATGAAGTGGCCCAGCGGCTCGGCGTAGTTGAGCAGCTTGCGCAACTTCATGCCGATCCAGGCCGGGTCGACGACGCGCATGTCCAGCGAGAGCACGCGCGCCAGGCCGTCGAGCGCGCGCGGGTAGTTGCCGGACAACTTGAGCGCGCAGGGCCGCGTCACGGTGCCGCCTTCGGGCGTGGGCAGCGTCACCTCTTTGAGCGTCAGCGTGAAGGACTCGCCAGTGGCGGCGTTGTCGATGTCCACCGCCCAGGCCAGCGTGCCCGAGGTGCCGGTGCGCGGCTCGTCGCGGCTGAAGAGGGCATCCATGACCGGCGTCGGGCCCTCGGCCCGCAGCGCACCGAGCTGCTCGCAGCGCCAGCGCAGCACCGCCGCCATCGCCGCCACCAGGCCCGGGAAGGGGCGCAGCTGGCCCGTGGGCGGAAACGGCATCTCGAAGGCGCGCTCTTCGGCCACCGTGGCCAGGGCGTCGAGCTTGAGCAGCAGCCAGGCGGCGTCGTTCGTGCGCAGGTCCATCGACAGCGTCTTGGCCAGCGCGCCCAGGCCACGTGGCTGCTCGGCACCGTTGACCCAGACCTCGAAGGGGCGAGTGCGCAGCGGGCCCGCCGCGCGCTCGCCGGCGGGCTCGCCGGCGTGCTCTCCGTCCGGCCGCGGCGGTTCGTCCTCGGTTTCGCCGACGAAGAGCGCGAAGTCGCCGAAGGGGTGCTGGACGAGATAGGTCCAGGCCGCGTTGCCCGCCGGCAGCTCGGGCCGCCCGGGCCAGCGCAGGCTGGCCAGCACCGGCGCGGGCAGGTGCTCGAGCGCCAGGCGTTGGTTGGCGCCGACGAAGACGCGCTCGTCGGCGCGCAGGCGCAGCGGCTCGGCGAGCTCGGGCGTCAGGCTCAGCACCGAGCCGAGCACGGCGTTGGGCCGGTAGGTGGCCAGCCCCTTGAGGCCGGCGCGCCAGGCCTGCAGGTACAGGCCCTGGAAGTCCGCGTAGGGATAGTCGGCCGGCACGTTGACGGTCTTGCTGATGGCGCTGTCGATGAAGGGCGCCACCGCCGCCACCATTGCGGCGTGGGCCTGCGCGCTCATCTCGAGCGCGGTCACGAAGGCCGGCGTCAGCGCTGCCTGGGCGCCGCGCAGGTGGCGGTACAGGCGCCAGGCGTGGTCTTCGACGGCGTATTCCTTGAAGCTGTTGTCGGGCTGCCGTTTCTTGCGCGTGTACATCCAGCTGAAGGCCGGCTCGATGCCGTTGCTGGCGTTGTCGGCGAAGGCCAGGCTGATGGTGCCGGTGGGGGCGATCGACAGCAGATGCGAGTTGCGCAGCCCCTGGGCACGGATGCGCTCGCGCAGCAGCGCCGGCAGGCGCGAGGCAAAGGAGGCGCCCGACAGCAGCAGGTCGGCGTTGAAGAGCGCGAAGGCGCCGCGCTCGCGCGCCAGCTCGGCCGAGGCTTCGTAGGCCGCGTCGCGCAGCACCTCGGCCACGCGCGCGGCCTGGCGGCGCGCCGGCTCTTCGTCGTAGCGCAGGTTGAGCATCACCAGCGCGTCACCCAGGCCGGTGAAGCCCAGGCCGATGCGGCGCTTGCGCCGCGCTTCCTCCTGCTGCTGCGGCAGCGGCCAGACGGTGGTGTCGAGCAC
>JANMVM010000223.1:0-3832 GCA_031392695.1 Rubrivivax sp. | reverse complement strand
AGCATGCGCATCGTGGCCGACATCATCGAGTACACGGCGCAGAAGATGCCCAGGTTCAACTCGATCAGCATCAGCGGCTATCACATGCAGGAAGCCGGCGCCAACCAGGCGCTGGAGCTGGCCCTCACACTGGCCGACGGTGCCGAGTACGTCAAGACCGCCATCGCCAAGGGCCTGGACGTCGATGACTTCGCCGGCCGGCTGAGCTTCTTCTGGGCCATCGGCATGAATTTCTATCTCGAAGTCGCCAAGATGCGCGCGGCCCGTCTGCTGTGGACACGCATCATGAAGGGCTTCCGCGCCCAGAACCCGAAGAGCCTGATGCTGCGCACGCACTGCCAGACCAGCGGCTGGAGCCTGACCGAGCAGGACCCGTACAACAACGTCGTGCGCACCACCATCGAGGCCATGGCCGCGGTCTTCGGCGGCACGCAGAGCCTGCACACCAACAGCTTCGACGAGGCCATCGCGCTGCCCACCGAATTCAGCTCGCGCATCGCGCGCAACACCCAGCTCATCATCCAGGAAGAGACCCATATCACGAGCGTCGTCGACCCCTGGGCTGGCAGCTACCTGATGGAGAGCCTGACGCAGGAGATGGCCGACAAGGCCTGGTCCATCATCGAGGAAGTGCAGGCCCTGGGCGGCATGACCAAGGCCGTGGACAGTGGCTGGGCCAAGCTCAAGATCGAGGCCAGCGCGGCCGAGAAGCAGGCCCGCATCGACAGCGGCAAGGACGTCATCGTCGGCGTCAACAAGTACAAGCTCGCCAAGGCCGACGCTATCGAGATCCGCGACGTCGACAACGTCATGGTGCGCGAAGGCCAGATCGCGCGGCTGCAGCGGATCCGCGCCACGCGCGACGGCGCGAAGGTGCAGGCCCTGCTGGACATGCTGACGGAGGCCGCGCGCGACGGCAGCGGCAACCTGCTGGCGCTGAGCATCGACGCCGTGCGTGCCCGCGCCACGGTGGGCGAAATCAGCGATGCGCTTGAGAAGGTCTACGGGCGCCACCGCGCCGACATCATGAAGGTGAGCGGTGTGTATGCAGCCGAGTACATGAACAACTACGACTCCGCCGAGGGTTGGGACAAGCTCAAGGCCGAGATCGCCGACTTCGGCACCGCGCAAGGCCGCCGGCCGCGCGTGATGATCGCCAAACTCGGCCAGGACGGCCACGACCGCGGCGCCAAGGTGGTGGCCACGGCCTTCGCCGACCTCGGTTTCGACGTCGACATCGGCCCGCTGTTCCAGACGCCCGAGGAATGCGCGCGCCAGGCGATCGAGAACGACGTGCATGCGGTGGGCGTCAGCACGCTGGCTGCGGGGCACAAGACGCTCGTGCCGGCGATCATCGCGTCGCTCAAGGCCCAGGGCGCCGACGACATCATCGTCTTCGTCGGCGGCGTGGTCCCGCAGCAGGATTACGACTTCCTCTACGCTGCCGGCGTCAAGGGCATCTACGGCCCGGGCACGCCGATCCCCGTGAGCGCCAAGGACGTGCTCGAGCAGATCAAGGCAGCGCAGGCCTGATTTCATGTGGCCCGATCCCGACGCCGGCCCGCTTCTGCAGCCCGTGGCGCCAGCCGACTTCGACGCGCTGCTGGCGCTGCGCGTGCGCGCCATGCGGCCGAGCCTGCAGGCCCTGGGCCGCTTCGACCCCGACCGCGCGCGTGAGCGCTTTGCCGCCACCTTCCTGCCCGAGCACATGTCGCACATCGTCGTCGATGGTCAACGCGTGGGCTGCGTGACGCTGCGGCCCAAGCCGGCTGCCCTGCGCGTGGACCACCTGTACATCGAGCCGGCCGCGCAGGGCCGCGGCATCGGGTCGTGGGTCATGGACTGGGCCTGCTCGATGGCCGACCTGCGCCAGCAGCCGCTGGAACTGGCGGCGCTGCAGGGCAGCGATGCCAACCGCTTCTACCAGCGGCATGGCCTCGTCGAGCTCAGCCGCAGCGACTTCAACATCGAGTACCGGCGTGCGCCTGCGGCTGACCCGGTGCTTGTCGTGCGTGAGTTGTGGACGCGTTTCCAAGCCCGTGACTGGGTCGGGGCCCGCCAGCTGCTGCATGACGACGCGGTGCTGCAGTGGTGGGCCAGCGGCGAGACGCTGAGCGGTGGCGATGCTTTCATCGCGGTGCAGGCCGAGTACCCCGAAGGCTGGACCATCCACCTGCTGCAAGTGCTTGCGATGCAAGACGGCCGCGTGCTGTCGATGGCGCGCGTCGAGCACCCGCCCGGCAGCTTCCTGGTGCAGTCGACCGTGCGCGTGCGCGACGGCCGCATCGCCCACGGCGAGGAGCTGTGGGCGACCTGCGAAGCGCCGCCGGCGTGGCGCACGCCCGAGCGCTTCCCCGGCCTGCAGCGCATGCCAGGCTGGCCCGCGACATGAGTGCAACGCTGCCGCCGCAAGATCAGGCGCTGGTCGACGCACTGCTCGGCGCGGCCGGAGCGGCGCAGCGCCGCGCGATGGCCAAGGCGATCACGCTGCTGGAGTCGACGCGCGCCGACCATCGCCTGCGTGCCGATGCCTTGCTCAACGCGCTGCTGCCGGCCACCGGCAAGAGCTTCCGCCTGGGCCTGAGCGGCGTGCCGGGCGTCGGCAAGAGCACTTTCATCGAAGCACTGGGCCTCTTCCTCATCGAACAGGGCCACCGCGTGGCGGTGCTCGCCGTCGACCCCAGCAGCAGCCTGAGCGGCGGCAGCATCCTGGGCGACAAGACGCGCATGGAGCGGCTGTCGGTGCAGGAGCGCGCCTACATCCGGCCCAGCCCGGCCAGCGGCACGCTGGGCGGCGTGGCCGAGAAGACGCGCGAATCGCTGCTGGTGTGCGAAGCGGCGGGCCACGACATCGTCATCGTCGAAACCGTTGGCGTGGGCCAGAGCGAGACCGCGGTGGCCGCCATGACCGACATGTTCGTGCTGCTGCAGCTGCCCAATGCCGGCGACGATCTGCAGGCCATCAAGAAGGGCGTGATGGAGCTGGCCGACCTGGTGGTCATCAACAAGTCCGACCTCGACGAAGCCGCCGCCACCCGCGCGCGGACCCAGATCACGAGCGCGATGCGCTTCCTGGGCCCGCACGCCCACGCCGGCACGGCCGTGATGCAGCTCAGCGCGCTCAAGGGCACCGGCCTGCCCGAGTTCTGGCAGCAGGTGGGCGCCTTCCGTGACCGGCAGCGCGAGCAAGGCCTGTTCGAGCAGCGCCGCCACCAGCAGGACCAGGCCTGGATGTGGGAGCGCATCGAAGCCGGCCTGCGCCGGCGCTTTGCCCAGCACGCCGCCGTGCAGCAGGCACTGCCGGCCGTGACCGAACAAGTCCGCCAGGGCCGCCTGGCCGCATCGGTGGCCGCGCGGCAGCTGCTGGACCTGATGAATTGACCGGGGAGACACCGACCATGCACGACATCATCGAACGGCTGGAACACAAGCGCGCCGCGGCGCGCCAGGGCGGCGGCGTCAAGCGCATTGCCGCGCAGCACGCCAAGGGCAAGCTGACGGCGCGCGAGCGGCTGGAACTGCTGCTCGACGAAGGCACCTTCGAAGAGTGGGACATGTTCGTCGAGCACCGCTGCACCGACTTCGGCATGCAGGACAACAAGATCCCGGGCGACGGCGCGGTCACCGGCTACGGCATGATCAACGGCCGCCTGGTGTTCGTCTTCAGCCAGGATTTCACGGTCTTCGGCGGCGCCTTGAGTGAAGCGCACGCCGAGAAGATCTGCAAGGTGATGGACCAGGCCATGAAGGTCGGCGCACCGGTCATCGGCCTCAACGACAGCGGCGGCGCGCGTATCCAGGAAGGGGTGGCTTCACTGGGGGGTTATGCCGA
>JANMVM010000217.1:0-20733 GCA_031392695.1 Rubrivivax sp. | reverse complement strand
GCGAAGCAGTTCGAAGCGGCTTTGGCGCCACTGCTGGCGCAACTCGCTGCCAGCGACGGCGCGCTGGTGCTGGACTTCTCGGGCATCGAATACATCAGCAGCGTCGGCCTGCGCGTGTTGATGATCGCGGCCAGGCAGTTGCGGGAGCGCAAGGCCCCATTCGTGGTCGCCGAACTGCAGAGCCTGGTCGCCGAGGTCTTCGCCATCAGCCGCTTCGACCGCGTGCTGATCGTCAAGAACAGGCTGGAAGATGCGCTGGCCATGTGCTCCGCTGAGGCCCTGTCGCAGTACCGCGCAGCCGGCGCTGCGCCGGTGCCATGATGCGGGTGCGCTTCTGGGGCACCCGTGGTTCGCTCCCGGTGGCGCTGACGGCAGCTGACGTGCGGCGCAAACTGCACGACGCGCTGCTTGCCGCGCGCGGTCAGGCGCTGGACACCGAGACCGATCGTGCGCGGGTGTTGGCAAGTCTGGTCTTCGCAACGGCCGGCACCTATGGCGGTCACAGCTCCTGTGTGCAAATCGAGACTGCCAGCCCGGACTACTTTGTCTGCGACATGGGTAGCGGGCTACGTCCCTTCGGTCAGGCAACGATGGCGCAACGCACCGGCCTGGCGCAGACCTTCCACATCTTCATGTCGCACCTGCACTGGGACCACATCATGGGGCTGCCGTTCTTCACGCCGGCCTTCGTTCCCGGCAACCGCGTCGTGATCTATGGCAGCCACCTCGGCGTCGAGGCCGCGCTGCGGCGGCAGCAGGACAGCCCATCGTTCCCGGTGGACTTTTCGATCTTCGGCGCCAGGATGGAGTTCGTGCACCTCGAGCCCGGTCGACGCTGCGAAGTTGCTGGAGTCGAGGTGACTTCGATGCTGCAGCTCCATGGCGGCGATTCCTACGGCTGGCGCTTCGAATCGCAGGGAAAGACGCTCGTGTACGCCACCGATTCCGAGCATCCATTGACGCAGCCGCAGCACACCCAGCGCTGCGTCGATTTCTTTCGCGAAGCCGACCTGGTGATCTTCGACGGCATGTATTCGCTGGCCGATGCGGTCTCGGTCAAGGCCGACTGGGGCCACTCGAGCAATCTGCTCGGCGTCGAGTTGTGCCAGGCGGCCGGGGTACGGCAGTTGTGCTTGTTCCACCACGAACCCGCCATGGACGACGCAGCCATCGACGCGGTGCTCGCGGAGACCCGGCGCTTCGAGGAAATCACCCGCGGCGCCAGGCCCCTGGGCGGCTGCGCGGCCTACGACGGGTTGGAAATCGAACTGTGACACCGCGCCCGGCGCGCGGGAACGTTGCGGCTGGGCCGGGCCGCATTCGGCTCGTCGGCGCCGCGTTGCTGGTGGTGGTGGTGCTGCTGACGGGGCTGCAAGCCCCGTGGACCGAAGGGCTTCAGTCGGCGTGGTTTGACGCCGAGCAGGTGCTGATGCCGCGACAGGTGCGCACGCTGCCGGTCACGGTGGCCGACCTCGATCAAAAGAGCCTGCGTGCTGTGGGTCAATGGCCCTGGCCACGCACCGAACTGGCGCGCCTGATCGACATCGTCAACCGGGCCGAGCCGGCCGCCATCGGGCTCAACCTGATGATGCCCGAGGCCGACCCGCTGTCGCCCGAGAGAGTGCTGCAACGCTCGCCGGTTCAAGACCCGGCGGCGGTCGCGGTGCTGCGGTCCTTGCCTTCAAACGATGCCGTGCTGGCGCGCGCGCTGGCGGCGGCGCCCGCGGTCCTGGCCATCGCGGGCACCCCGGAGGCGACGAGCACAGCGCTGCGCACGGCGCCGATCATCATGCGTGGCCCCCACGCCAGCCCGGACGGCTGGCCAGCCGTTGCCCGATATGCCGGGGTGCTTTCCAACATCGACATCCTGGACCGTGCGGCCAGCGGCCGCGGCCTCCTCTCGGCCGACAGCACGCGCGGCATCGTCCGGCGCATACCCTTGGTGGCCGATGTCCAGGGCACGCTGGTACCGGCGCTGGCCATCGAAATGCTTCGCGTCGCGTCTCGCCAGCCCGCGCTGCAGCTGACGACGCGGGGCGTGTCGGTGAGTGCTGTCGCCGTCGGTGGCCTGAGCGTGCCCACCGAGCCTGACGGCGCAGTCCGGGTGTATTTTTCGCCCCACCGGGCCGACCGTTTCGTCTCTGCTGTCGACGTGCTGCAAGCCAAGGTCGACCCGCTGAGACTGCAGCGACAACTCGTGCTGATCGGCGCCACCGCGCTCGGCCTGGGTGATGTCATGGACACGCCGATCGGTCAACGCATGTCCGGCAGCGAGATCCAGTCCCAGCTGCTGGAAAACCTGCTCGAAGGCACGCTGCTGCTGCGCCCGGGCTGGGCACCGGCTGCCGAAGCGCTGCTGCTGCTCGCGCTGGGCGCCACGCTGGTGTGGACCACGCCGCGCTGGAAGCCTTGGCGTGCCGCCGCGCTCATCAGGCAACCTACGCGCTGCGCGCTGCGGTATTCGCCTTTCGGGCGGCCGGGCAGGCTCATGGCGACCGTGGCGGTGCTGATGCTGATGGGCGCCTCGATCGCCCTGCGCTCGCACCACCTGCTGCTGGATGCCGCGACACCTGGCCTGTACCTGCTGATGTTGTTCGGGCTGATGCTCGTGTTGACGCTGACCGAGTCGGCGCGTCGGCGCAGGTGGCTTGAAGGCGTGGTGCAGGAACAGCGCGAGAGCAGCGCGCGCGTTGCCGGCGAACTCGAAGCTGCGCAGCGCATACAGACCGGCAGCCTGCCGCGCGAGGACCTGTTGTACGGCGATCACCGCATCGACCTGTACGCCACGCTGACGCCGGCGCGCGAGGTGGGTGGCGACTTGTACGACTTCTTCATGCTCGACGACCAGCGCTTGTTTCTGTTGATCGGCGACGTGGCCGGCAAAGGCCTGGCGGCCTCGATCTTCATGGCCGTCAGCAAGGCGCTCTACAAGGGCTCGATGCTGCGCGCACCCAAGGCCGATATCGGCGACGTCATGAGCGCCGCCAACGAAGAGGTATCACGCGACAACGCCGAGATGCTGTTCATCACCCTGTTCGCCGCGATCCTGGACTTGGGCAGCGGCGAGTTGAGTTACTGCAATGCGGGCTATGACAACCCCTGGCGCTTGCGGCCCGGTTCAGCGCAGGCGGAGCGCATCGAAGACGGCGATGGCCCGCCGCTTTGCGTGTTGAGTGGTTTCGAATACCGCAGCGCACGCCGCCTGCTGGTTCCGGGGGACCTGCTATGCCTGATGACCGACGGCGTGCTCGAGGCGCAAAGCCTTGCTGGAGAGCTGTACGGGCAGTCCCGGGCGCAGCGTCTGATCGCGGACCTCGGCCAGTGTGGTGCTGGCCCGTGTGCGCTGGCGAGCGCGCTGCAAGCCGACGTCAGAGTCTTCGCAGACGGCGCCGAGCCCAGTGACGACATGACCATTGTTGCGCTGCGCTGGAATGGTCCCCCTGCAAAGAGCCCCGAAGGCTGGATGCCGCCCCCCGCAAGCTTGGGCCCCGAATCCGGGTCGCCGCCATGACCGTCGAATCTCGCTTTGAGTGTCCAGCCCGCATGGCCAACCTGTCGCAGGCCACCGCCTTCGCGGAGGCCTTTTGCGCCACGCACCAGGTGTCCAGCGTTGACGGCCTGCGACTGGCGCTGGTGCTGGAAGAGCTGTTCACGAACACGGTGATGCACGGCCACGGCGGTGACGGTGCCGCACCGCTTCGCATCGGGCTGCGCGTCGAGCCGAGCCAGATCATCCTGCGCTACGAAGACACCGCGCCACGCTTCGATCCGCTGGCCCACCTGGCGCAGGCCGCGGTACGGGTGGACGAGGAAATCGCCGACCGACCTGCCGGTTGGCTTGGCTTGCGCTTGGTCGTGAACCTGGCGTCCAGCGTCAGCTACCGGCGTGAGGACGACCTGAACCGTTTGCAGCTGACCCTGCCGCGACAAGACAGACAGGGCTGAGTTACATCGACGCCTTGATGGCGCGGCAGAGGTCGACCATCCAGCGGTGTTGTTGGGGCTCGGTGAGCGTATCCAGCGGGTGGCCCGGGTTCATGGCTGCCTGCAGATGTTGGAACTCGGTCTCTTCATAGGAACTCGACACCAGTGGCACCCAGAGGATCTTCACTTCCTTGGCACGCGCACGCTTGAGCAGCGGAGCCAGTTCGTCCTGCTGGACGAAGCGTGAAGCCAGGAGCTTCGGGCTGACCAGGAAAAGCGCCACTTTGGCGCGCTCGATCGCGGTCTCGATCGCCTCGCGCCAACGCTCGCCGGCTTCGATCGCGGTGTCGTCCCAGACTTCGACCGTGCCGGCCGTCAGGTACGGCTGCAGATGGGTTCGAAGCAGTTGCCGCCATGGGTCGTCGGCGTGGCTGTAGCTGATGAACAGGCCCCCGGTGCGAACGAGATCCGAAGACGACTGTGTACCGGGCCTGGCTGGCTCGATCGCCGTCGGTCGTATGGTGTAGCGCTCGTAGGGATGCGAGACCTTTTGACCCGGCTTGCGAAACTCGAACTCTTCCGGACCGTCGAAACTGCCGATCAAATGGCGTGCGGCCGCGAACGTGACCTTGTCGACGAGGACGCGACGGCCGTCACGCGCATGTTCCATCAGGTGCGCCGCCAGATTCACACCGGTGCCGATGGCAGTGAAGTCCCAGACCCGGGCGGTGCCGACGACACCCAGGATGACGTCTTCGGTGGAAATGCCGATGCCCAGGTCCAGGAAGTGAAGCTTGACGTTGCTGCGCGCGTCCCAGCGTTGCTTCATCGGGTCGAACGCGCGAAGCATGTCGAAGGCGCACTCGACCGCATTGGCTTCCCGGGTGTCGCGCCTGAAGAAAGCCATCACCCCGTCACCGAGAAACTTGTTCACCACACCGTGGTGAGCGATCACATGCTCCGCCAGCATGCCGAGGAATTCGTTCAGCAGGGACTGCGTTCGCTCGGGCCGCCCAATCACCTGGCAGAGTTGCGTGAAGCCGCGCATGTCGGCGATCAGCACGGTCAGCGTTTCGTTCCACGCCGGCTTGGCGAGCACCTCCAGCGGATCGGCACCCTCGTCGTCGGCCGAATACAGCCCCTTGTTGGCGAAGAGATCCGACACCAGCCGCGCGTTTTCAATGGCCACGGCGGCCAAGTCGGCAAAGCGCTCCAGCAAGGTCCGGTCACGCAGGCTGTAGTTGCCGCTGCGCTTGTTGAGGATCTGGATCACGCCCAGAGCCTGGGTTTCGCCGGAATAACGATGCGCCGCGACCAGGGGAACACAGACCATCGACGCGGTGCTGTTCTGGGTAGCGCGGTCGACGCCCTTGAAATGGTTGGGGTCTTCCGGAACCGAGTCGACGACAACCGAAGTCGTGCTCGTGAACACCTGGCCCGCCTTGCTGCCGATGAGGGGGACCTGCCTGCCACCCCGGCGCCCCCACTGCTCCAGCAGCATGGGTGCTGCGGATCCCACGGCGTCGGCGAAGTACAAGCCGCTGCGAGACTCATCGAGCAGCAGGACGCTGCCATCGGGTGAGTCGGTCAGCCGCGTGGCGGCTTCGAGGATTCGGTGCAACAGGCGCGGCATGTGCACTTCGCTCGACAAGTCGCGCGATGCGTCGACCAGCGCCTGAAGATCGGCCACGCCCAGGGCGCCTGCCGCACTGCCGTAAGGCGCTGGCGTAGCGTCGGGCGACCCGCTCCCGGCGTTTGACCGCGGTGCTTCCATGGCGACGCTCCTTTCGGCAACGGATTGCCAGCCCCAGATGAAGCGCATTGTGCCGAGGCCGCAGCGGGTGGCGACTCGCTCGCCCTGGAGCGAACCTTGCCTGCGCCGACAACGGGTCGGATGGGGACTTGTCGGCCAGGGCTGGCGTCCGACTGGAGGGCATGGAACAATTTTGACCTTGTCGTCACGCTGCCCCGCCCAAACACCCCGGGCCTGATTCATGAACGTCACCCCTGCAAGCCCGCTCACGCTGGCGGACTTCGATTTCCTGCTGCCGCCCGAACTCGTCGCCCAGCACCCGGCGGCCGAGCGCAGCGGCTCGCGGCTGCTCGACGGCAGCGCACCACTGCCCGTGGACCGCGTGTTCCGCGATCTGCCCGGCCTGCTGCAGCCCGGTGACTTGCTGGTCTGCAACGACACCCGCGTCATCAAGGCCCGACTGCTGGGTGAGAAGCCCACCGGCGGCGCCGTCGAGGCGCTGGTGGAGCGGGTGCTGCCGGGCTTCGAGGTCTGGGCCCACCTGCGCGCCAGCAAGTCGCCGCGCGCAGGCAGCGTCGTGCGCTTTGCCGACGCCTTCGACGCCGAGGTGCTGGGCCGCGCCGGCCCCGAGGGCGGGCTCTTTCACCTGCGCTTCCCGGCCGAGCCGCTGACGCTGCTGGAGCGTCATGGCCACGTGCCGCTGCCGCCCTACATCACCCACGACGACACGGCCGAGGACGCGGCGCGCTACCAGACCGTGTTTGCGGTGCGCCCCGGCGCCGTGGCCGCGCCGACTGCCGCGCTGCACTTCGACGCCGCGCTGCTGGCCGCGCTGGACGCCCGCGGCGTGCAGCGCGCCACCGTCACGCTGCACGTCGGCGCCGGCACCTTCCAGCCGGTGCGCGTGGACAACATTGCCGAGCACCGCATGCACAGCGAGTGGTTCGAGGTCGGCGCCGCCACGGTGGCCGCCATCGAAGCCGCGCGTGCCCGTGGCGGCCGCGTGGTGGCAGTGGGCACGACCACGCTGCGCGCGCTGGAATCGGCGGCCCGGCGCGGTGCCGCCGGCGCTGCGCTGGCCGCCTGCAGCGGCGAGACCGACATCTTCATCACCCCGGGTTTCGAGTTCCGCGTCGTCGACCGCCTGGTGACCAACTTCCACCTGCCCAAGAGCACGCTGATGATGCTGGTCAGCGCCTTTGCCGGCCATGCCCACGTGCGCGCGCTGTATCGCCACGCCGTGGAGTCGCGCTACCGCTTCTTCAGCTACGGCGACGCGATGCTGCTCCAGCATCGGCGCTGAGAGCGCCTGTGAGCGAATCCGCTGCGCGCGGCGACAATCGCGCGCATGCTCCAGTTCAACCTGCTCAAGACCGAAGGCCACGCGCGCCGCGGCCGCCTCACCGTCAACCACGGCGTGGTGGAAACGCCGGTGTTCATGCCAGTGGGCACCTGCGGCACGGTCAAGGGCGTGATGCCGCGCTCGCTGCACGAGATGGGCGCCGAGATCATCCTGGGCAACACCTTCCACCTCTGGATGCGGCCGGGCCTGGAGGTGCTGCAGAAGTTCGGCGGCCTGCACCGCTTCGAAGGCTGGCAGCGTCCGCTGCTCACCGACAGCGGCGGCTTCCAGGTCTGGAGCCTGGGCGAGATGCGCAAGATCAGCGAAGAGGGCGTGAAGTTTGCGTCGCCGGTCAACGGCGACAAGCTTTTCCTGACCCCCGAAGTGAGCATGCAGATCCAGACCGTGCTCAATGCCGACATCGTGATGCAGTTCGACGAATGCACGCCCTACGAGGTCAAGGGCCGGCTCACGACCGAAGCCGAGGCGCGGCAATCGATGGCGTTGAGCCTGCGCTGGGCGACGCGCAGCCAGGCCGAATTCGCGCGCCTGGCCAACCCCAATGCGCTGTTCGGCATCGTGCAGGGCGGCATGTTCGAGACGCTGCGCGAAGCCTCGGTGCAAGCCCTCGTCGAGCAGGACTTTGCGGGTTATGCCGTCGGCGGCGTGAGCGTGGGCGAACCCAAGGAAGAGATGTTGCGCATCATGGCCCACACGCCGCACCGCCTGCCCGCGCACAAGCCGCGCTACCTGATGGGCGTGGGCACGCCCGAGGACCTGGTGCAGGGCGTGGCCTGCGGCGTCGACATGTTCGACTGCGTCATGCCCACGCGCAACGCGCGCAACGGCCACCTCTTCACGCGCTTCGGCGACCTCAAGATCCGCAACGCGCGCCACAAGCAGGACGAGCAGCCGATCGACCCGAGCTGCCACTGCCACACCTGCGCCAGCGGCTTCAGCCGCGCCTACCTGCACCACCTCGACCGCTGCGGCGAGATGCTGGGCCCGATGCTGGCCACCATCCACAACCTGCACTACTACGTCAACCTCCTGCGCGAGGTGCGGCAGGCGCTGGACGAGGGGCGTTTCGAGGTGATGCGCAAACAGTTCGCAGCCGATCGGGCGCGCGGGGTCTAGCGGCGGCGGGGGTTCAGCGCCCGGCCTGAGCCGACTCAAGCGCCGTGCGACTTCTCGAGCGCGCTCTTGGCGCCATCGAACTGCGCCAGCACCTCGGCCAGGTACGGCAGCACCGGTTGCAGCGCCGCGAACAGCGTGTGCGGCGGGTTGGCCACGAACACGCTGCTGCCCATCATGCCGTAGCCGCGCGCGTCGGCTTGCGCCACCGTCAGCCGGGCGTGCAGCCAGCCCTTCTTGGCGCCGCTGTCGGCAGCGGCCTTCAGGCGCTGCGGCAGTTGCGTCGCTTCCACCAGCTGCACCTGCGGCAGCCAGACGATGACCACGCCCTCGGGGAAGCGCTCGAGCGCTTCGCGCAGCGCCGCCAGCGTGCGCGTGTAGTCGGTCTTGATCTCGTAGCTGGGGTCGATGAGCACCACGCCGCGCCGCGTGATCGGCGGCAGGTGAGCCTTGAGCGCGGCAAAGCCGTCGACCATCTTGACCTCGGCGCCCGCCACGTCGCCGAGATAGGAGACCAGGATCTTGTGGTCGGTGGGGTGGATCTCCGACAGGCGCAACTGGTCCTGCGCCCGCATCAGCGCCTGCGCGATGGCCGGCGAGCCGGGGTACTGCCGGATCGTCTTGCCGTCGTTGAAGGCGCGCACCAGGGCCACCAGGTCGGCCAGCGGCTCGGGCAGGTCCTGGCGTTCGAGCAGCCGCGCGATGCCCTGTTCGTATTCGCCGCGCTTGTTGGCGTACTCGCCTTCGAGCGAATAGCCGCCGGCACCGGCGTGGGTGTCGACGTAGCGCCAGCCCTTGTCCTTGAGATTCATGTAGCGCAGCACCAGGGTCAGCACGGTGTGCTTGAGGACGTCGGCGTGGTTGCCGGCGTGGAAGGCATGTCGGTAGGCGAGCATGACCCGGACTGTGCCACGCGGGGACCGGGCCGCACGCGGCACGGTAACCTCCGGGCATGACCACCCTCTTCGACCCCATCCGCATCGGCGACATCGATCTCGCCACCCGCATCTGCATGGCCCCGCTGACGCGCAACCGCGCCGGCGCGCGGCAGGTTCCCAACGAGCTGATGCTCGCGTACTACGCCCAGCGCGCCAACCCGGCCACCGGCGCGGCGTTGATCATCACCGAGGCGACGCAGATCAGCGCCATGGGCCAGGGCTACCTCGACACCCCCGGCATCCACAGTGCCGAGCAGGTGGCGGCGTGGCGTCGCATCACCGCGGCCGTGCACGCGCGCGGCGGCCGCATCGTGGTGCAGCTGTGGCACGTCGGGCGCATCTCGCACGTCTCGCTGCTGCCCGGGGGCCAGGCGCCTGTCAGCAGCACGGCGCGCCCCGCCCAGGGCAAGACCTTCATCGCCGGCGGCTTTGCCGCGTGCTCGGTGCCGCGCGCGCTGCGCAGCGACGAGCTGCCGGATGTCGTGGCCGACTACGTCCACGCCGCGCGCTGTGCCATCGACGCCGGCTTCGACGGCGTCGAGGTCCACGGCGCCAACGGCTACCTGCTCGACCAGTTCCTGCGCGACAGCATCAACGATCGCAGCGACGCCTATGGCGGCCCGATCGAAAACCGCACGCGGCTGCTGGTGGAGGTGATGCAGGCGGTGTCGAAAGCCATCGGCGGCGGCCGCACCGGACTGCGCCTGTCGCCGGTGACGCCGTCCAACGACGCCGGGCCCGACAGCAACCCGCAGGCCCTGATCGAGCACGCCGTGCGTCAGCTGGCGCCCTGCCGGCTGGCTTACCTGCACCTCATCGAGGGCCAGACCGGTGGCGCGCGCGACATTGCGCCCTTCGACTGCGCCGCGCTGCGCCGCCTCTTCGGCGGCGCCTGGATGGTCAACAACGGCTACACGCCCGCGCTGGCGCTGGACGCGGTGGCCACGGGCCGCGCCGACCTGGTGGCCTTTGGCAAGCCATTCATCGCCAACCCCGACCTCGGCCGCCGCCTGCGCCAGGGCGCAGCGCTCAACGCGCCCGATCCGAAGACCTTCTATGGCGGCGGCGCGGCCGGCTACACCGACTACCCGACGCTGGATGCCGTGGCCGCCTGAACGCCGGGCCCATGCCCGGCGCGTGGCGTTGACGCTGGCGCTGGCACTGCCGGCCGCGCTGGCCTGCGCCTGGGCCCGCGTGCCACTGCCTTGGATGATCGGCCCGCTGCTGGTGACGGCGCTGTGCGGCGTGGCGGGCGTGCCGCTGGCGGCCTCGGTGCACCAGCGCAATGTCGGGCTGGCCTGCATCGGCATGGCACTGGGCCTTTATTTCACGCCCACCGTGGTCGGCCTGCTGCTGCCGCTGGCGCCGGCCGTGCTGGCCGGCGTGCTGTGGGCGCTGGCGCTGGGCTATGCCTTCTATCGCTTCTTGCTGCGCCTCAACGGCGGTGATGTTCCGACGGCGTTCTTTGCCGCCGCCATCGGTGGGGCTTCGGAGATGGCCGTGCTGGCCGAACGGCACCAGGGGCGGGTCGACCGCGTGGCGGCGGCGCACTCGCTGCGCGTGCTGCTGGTGGTGGTGCTGATCCCCTTGAGCTACCAGGCGCTGGGCTTGCACGGCGTCGACACGACCTTGCCGGCGCTGCCCTCGGTGCGCTGGCCGGGGCTGGCGCTGCTGGCCGCTGCCAGCAGCGGGGGCATCGCGGTGCTGTGGCGGCTGGGCGCGCCCAACCCCTGGGTGCTGGGCGCGCTGGCGGTGACGGCGGCGCTCACCGCGGCGGGCGTCGAGCTGTCGGCGCTGCCCAAGGCAGCCACCAACGCCGGTCAGCTCTTCATCGGCGTGGCGCTGGGCACGCGCTTCACGCCGGACTTCGCGCGCGCCTCGCCACGCTGGCTGGCCAGCGTGGCTGCCGGAACGCTGCTGATGATGGCGGCGTCGGCGCTGTTCGCGGCGGGACTGGCGCGGGCCACGGGCCTGCACACCGCCACCGTGCTGCTGGGCACCTCGCCCGGCGGCATCGCCGAAATGGCCATCACGGCCCAGGTGCTGCAACTGGGCGTGCCGGTGGTGACGCTGTTCCAGGTCGTGCGCTACGTGGCCGTGCTCACGCTCACCGGGCCGCTGTACCGGCTCGAGCAGCGGCGTCTGGCTTCAGCGCCGGCCTGAGCGGGCGCGGAACAGCTCGAGCAGGCTGACCTCGCGCGGGCCGGGCTCGAGTGTGAAGGTGTCGCCGGCCTGCACGGTGCCGGGGTGCAGCACCGCCAGATAGGCGCCGCAATAGCCCGACTGGGTCATCAGCTTGACGGCGGCATCGAAGCCCATCGCGGCGCCGAATTTGCAGCACGGCAGGCGCGGTTCGCCGACCACCAGCACGCAGCCCGGCAGGTGCAGGCGGTCGCCCAGCCACAGCGCCTGCTCGAGCACGCCTTGCAGCAGCAGGTTCTCGCCCAGCAGGCCCGGCGGGATCGGTTCGGCCCAGGCTGCGGCGCGGGCCTGGGCGCGCACGGTCTACCAGAACGGCAGGTGCTCGCTCGGGTAGGCGTAGACGGCCCTGGACAGGCCGCCGTGCACCGTGAGGTCGGCCTGCTCGTCGCCGGCCAGGCCCAGCCCGCCCACGGCCACCGGGCCCTCGACAGCCGCCTTGCCGATGGCGCTGAGCACCTCACGGCCCTGGACGGCGATGCCGCGCGCGCGCCCGGTGCAGACCTGCAGGATCTTCATGCGGCCGATTGTCGGGCCCTGATTGTCGGGCACCGATTGTCTGGCCCCGACCGCGGATCGGACGCTGCGGCGCGGTACGCTGCACGCTGGGGCCACCCTTCTTGCGCCGCCCGGAGCCCGTCCATGCCCAGCCCGACCTTGCAACGACTCTTCCCTGGCGCCTTCGCGCTGCTGCTGCTCGCGGCCTGCGGCACGGCGGTCGTCAACCCCGTCAGCGGCCGCGCCGAACGCTCGGTGATGGACGAGCCGGCCGAAATCGCCGCAGGCCGCAACGCGCACCAGCAGGTGCTGGCCGAGACCGGTGCCTTGGCCAACCCCAAGCTGCAGGCCTACGTCAACGAGGTCGGCCAGAAGCTGGCCCGGCAGTCGCACCGCGCCAAGCTGCAATGGACCTTCACGGTGCTCGACAGCCCCGAGATCAATGCCTTTGCGCTGCCCGGCGGCTTCGTCTACGTGACGCGCGGCATCCTGGCCTACCTCGACAGCGAAGCCGACCTGGCCGGCGTCATCGGCCACGAGATCGGCCACGTCACCGCGCGCCACGGCGCGCAGCGCGCCACCAGCCAGCACAACGCCGGCATCGGTGTGCTGGCCGCCACGGTGCTGGGCGTGCTTGTCGAGGGCGTGACTGGGGTCAGCGGTGCCGCCCAGGCCGCCGGCCAGATCGGCCAGGGCGTGGCCGCTGGCCGCCTGGCCAGCTACAGCCGCGACCAGGAAAGCCAGGCCGATCAGCTGGGCGCCGAGTACCTGGCGCGCTCGCGCTACAACCCGCGCAGCATGGTTGACGTGATCCAGGTGCTGAAGAACCAGGAGCGCTTCGCCGCCGACCAGGCCAAGGCCGAAGGCCGCGCCGCGCCCGCGGGCACGAGCTGGCTGGCCAGCCACCCTAGCAACGACAAGCGCCTGGCCGACATCCAGCAGGTGGCTGCAGGCTACAGCGGCAGCTACGACGACGACGGCAAGGCGCGCTACCTGCAGGCCATCGAGGGCCTGCCCTTTGGCGAAAGCAGCCAGCAGGGCCTGACGCGGGGGCGCAATTTCTATCACGACGAACTCGGCTTCGCGCTCAGCGCGCCCGTGGGCTGGCAGGTCAGGAACTCGGCCGCCGCCATCATGCTGGTCAATGGCGCGGGCGACGCCGGGCTCATCGTGCGGCTGCTGCCGGCCAGCGCCGGCGCGACCCACGAGGACATCATCCGCACGCTCGTCAAGCCCACCGACGGGCGGCTGGAAAAGCGCAGCTTCAACGGCCTGTCGGCGAGCCACTTCGACGGCACGCGCCGCAACGAACAGGGCCAGGCGCAGGGCGTGCAGGTGTCGGTGGTCACGGGGCCGGGCAACCGCAACTACCTGATGCAGTACGCGGCCAAGGACGCTGCGGCGCTGCAGCGAGCCGCTGCGGCGATGCAGGAGGCCGAGTCGTCTTTCCGCGCCCTGAGCGCCGCCGACCGTGCCGCTGCCAGGCCCTGGGCGCTGCGCAGCGTGGCCTACCCGCGGGGTGGTTTCGCCGAACTGGCGCGCAACTCGCCGCTGGCCGCGCAGGCCGAGGCGACTTTGCGGCTGCTCAACGGCGTTTACGGCGGCGGGCCGGAGCCCAGGCCGGGCTCGGCCGTGAAGGTGGTGCAGTAGCGGCAACCCGGCAACCCGGCAGCCTGGCCACCGTGCGCCGGTGCTGAAGGTGCACTGACCGTGCGCTGACCGTGCACTGACCGCGCAGCCTGCGACGTGCATCACGTCATGCGGGATTTGCATGGGCCCCTTCAGCCCGGTGGTTACGAGCTGATTACATTGCGCCCACAATCGTCTCCCCACCCGAGGTGCAGCGGGTGAGTTCAGCGGTGTTCTGCGGCATTTGGCGAGCTTCGATCGTGCCCGTGCAAGACGGTCGGCTCTGGCCCAATTCCGTTTTTTGACATCGCCATGATTGGAAAGCCCATGAACCATCCCGCACTGGAAGGCCTGCGCCTGAACGTTCCAGCCTATGTCCGGCACACGAGGCTGATCGAGTGGGTGGCACAGATCGCCGCGCTCACCGAAGCCGCCGAGGTGCACTGGTGCGACGGCAGCGAAGCAGAGTACCAGCGCCTCACCGAACAGCTGGTGGCGGCCGGTACCTTGATGAAACTCAACCCGGAACTGCGCCCGCGCAGCTTTCTGGCGCGCAGCGATGCCTCGGACGTGGCGCGCGTTGAAGACCGCACCTACATTTGCAGCGCCCGCAAGGAAGACGCCGGCCCCACCAACAACTGGATGGCGCCGGCGGAGATGCGCGCGCTGCTGCAGAGCGGCCGGGCGGACGGCACCCCGGCGCTGTTCCAGGGTGCCATGAAGGGCCGCACCCTGTACGTGGTGCCCTTCTCGATGGGCCCGCTGGGCAGCCACATCGCCCACATCGGCGTCGAGCTGACTGACAGCCCCTACGTGGCCGTGAGCATGCGCACCATGACCCGCATGGGGCGGGGCGCGATCGAGGTGCTGGGCGGTGACGGTGCTTTCGTGCCCTGCGTGCATACCGTGGGCGCGCCGCTGCAGCCCGGCCAGCAAGACGTGGCCTGGCCGTGCAACAGCACCAAGTACATCGTCCACTACCCCGAAACGCGCGAGATCTGGTCCTACGGCTCGGGCTATGGCGGCAACGCGCTGCTGGGCAAAAAGTGCTTTGCGCTGCGCATCGCCTCGACCATGGGGCGCGACCAGGGCTGGCTGGCCGAGCACATGCTGATCCTGGGCGTGACCACGCCGGCGGGCAAGAAGTACCACGTGGCGGCGGCCTTCCCGAGCGCCTGCGGCAAGACCAACTTCAGCAGGCTGGTGCCGCCGACGGGCTACACCGGCTGGAAGGTGACGACGATCGGCGACGACATCGCCTGGATCAAGCCGGCAGCCGACGGCCGCCTGTACGCGATCAACCCCGAAGCGGGCTACTTCGGCGTCGCCCCGGGCACGAACTACCACACCAACCCGAACTGCATGGACTCGCTGAAGAGCGATGTCGTCTTCACCAACGTCGCACTCACCGACGACGGCGACGTGTGGTGGGAAGGCATGAGCGAAGCAGCGCCAGCGCACCTCATCGACTGGCAGGGGCACGACTGGACGCCCGCCCTGGCCAAGGCCAGCGGCGCCAAGGCCGCGCACCCCAACGCGCGCTTCACGGTCGCCGCGACCATGAACCCGGTGCTCGACCCCGAGTGGGACAACCCCGCCGGTGTCGCCATCGACGCTTTCATTTTCGGCGGCCGCCGCAGCACCACGGTGCCGCTGGTCACCGAAGCCCGCACCTGGGCCGAAGGCGTCTACATGGCTGCCACCATGGGCAGTGAGACCACCGCCGCCGCCGCCGGCCAGCAGGGCGTGGTGCGGCGCGACCCCTTCGCCATGCTGCCCTTCATGGGCTACAACATGGCCGACTACTTCCAGCACTGGCTCGACCTGGGCGAGCAGCTCGCCAGGACCGGCGCCGCGCTGCCGCGCATCTACTGCGTGAACTGGTTCCGCAAGGGCGCCGATGGCAAGTTCGTCTGGCCGGGCTACGGCGAAAACATGCGCGTGCTGGAATGGATGATCGGCCGCGCCGAAGGCAGCGCAGCCGGCACCGACAACGTCTTCGGCACCAGCCCGCGCTTTGAGGACCTGCGCTGGGACGGCCTGGCCTTCACGCGCGCGCAGTTCGACACCGTCATCGGCATCGACAAGGCCGCCTGGCGACAAGAGCTGCTGCTGCACACCGAACTCTTCAAGCAGCTCGAGTACCACTTGCCCGCCGCCTTGCCGGCGACCCAGGCGCGCATCGAAGAGCGGCTCGCCCGCTGAACCCGCTGGCCGTGCCGGCGGCGGCCTCACCCCTGCTCGACGCCTTCGCGCGCCAGGCCGCGTGGTGCCGGCCGCTGTCACCCTTCAGCAGCCGCGTGCTGGAGCGCTCGCACGCCTGGTTGCAAGCCGACCTTGAGGCCCACGCGGCGCTGGCGGCGCTGGCCGAGGATCCGCTGGCTGCGGCGGTCTCGCTGCGCTGGCTGGCGGGCTTGCATCATCTCGCCTTGCAGGGGCTGCAGCCGTGGGCAAGCTTGTGGCCTCCGAATGCAAGTGCAGCTAGTGATCGCTCACTTGACGATGCGATTTCCAGTGCCTGGCAGACCCAGAACCAGGCCCTGCGTACCGCCCTGGCGCGGCCGCCCCAGACCAACGAGGTGCAGCGCAGCGCGGCCCTGTTGCCGGGCTTGCTGCATGTGGCAGCGCAAACCGGCTTGCCGCTGGCGCTGCTGGAGCTGGGCGCCTCGGCCGGCTTGAACCTGTGGTGCGATCACTACCGGCACGATCACGGCAGCTGGGCCTGGGGCGACCCGGATTCGGCGCTCACCCTGAGCAGCGAGTGGGTCGGCCCACCGCCGTCCGGCGCCCCCTTGCAAATCGCCCGGCGTACGGCTTGCGACACCCAGCCGGTGGACCTCACTGCGCCCGGTGAAGGGCTGCGGCTGGCGTCGTTCATTTGGGCCGACCAGCCGGCGCGGCTGGCCCGGCTGCGTGCCGCCCTGCAGGTGGCGAATGCCTGCATGACGCGCGCCGGGGTGACCGTGCAGGCGGCGGGCGCCGCCGACTTCCTGCGTGCTCAGTTGCGCCAGCGCCAGCCAGGCCATGCCACGGTGCTCATGCACTCGGTGATGTGGCAGTACATGGGCGCCGCGGAGCAAGCCGACATCCAGTCGCAGATGGCCGCGGCCGGCGCTGCTGCCGACGCCACCGCGCCGCTGGCCTGGTTGCGCTTCGAACCGCCGGCGCCGGACCAGCGCGTGGAGTTGCGCTGCCAGTTCTGGCCGGGTGGCGCCGACCGCTTGCTGGCCACTTGTCACCCGCACGCCGCGCGCATCCACTGGGTGGCGACATGAAGCTGCAGCTGCTGTCCGACCTGCACCTGGAGACAGAAACATTCGAGCCCACCCCGGCGCCCGGCGCCGAGTTGCTGGTGCTGGCCGGCGACATCGACAGCACCTGGGCCGGCTACGAGCAATTCGCTGGCTGGCCGGTGCCGGTGCTGGTGATCGCCGGCAACCACGAATTCGACGGCCGCGACTTCGACGCCGCGCTGGGCGGCCTGCGCGAGCTGTGCGCGCGGCTGGGCTTGACCTTCCTGGAGCGCGAATCGCTGGTGCTCGCCGCAGCCGCGGGCCAGCGCGTGCGCGTGCTGGGCACCACGCGCTGGAGCGATTTCGACCTCTTCGGCGCCGCGCAGCGTGAACGTGCCGAGCGCGCAGCCGGGTACTTCTTGCGCCTGATGGCCGCCACCCGCGGCGGCCGGCCCTTCGACGCCGCTGCGGTGCGTGCCGAAAGCCTCGTCTGCCGAGGCTGGCTGGAGCAGGAGCTGCAGCGCGCGCCGCAGGGCCGCTGGGACAAGACCTTGGTGATCACGCACTTTGCGCCCAGCCTGAAGAGTGCCGACCCGCGCTACGGCCAGCAGTCCGGCAGCGCCAGCTTCTGCAATGCCGACGATGAGCTGATCCCGCGCGCCGATCTCTGGCTGCACGGCCATCTGCACTGCCGCCACGACTACCGCATCGGCCGCGCAGGCCGCGCACCAGCGCGCGTGGTGTGCCAGGCGCGCGGCCTCGTGCACAAAGGCGAGGACGAGGGCTTTGAAGACCTGAAGTTGATCGCTTTCTGAGCGGCGTCAAGTCCGACGCGGTCCCTGGTGCCACACTGCGCGCAGCGGCCGCCGGGGCCTGTATCAGGGGAAGCGTCAGATGAAGATCCTCGTCGCCGTTGACGGCAGCACCTACACCAAGCGCATGCTGGCCTACCTGGCAGCGCACGACGAATGGCTGGGCGCGCACCACCAGTACACCGTGCTGCACGCGGTGCCGGGGATACCGCCGCGCGCGGCCTCGGTGCTGGACAAGGCGCTGGTCAAGGACTACTACGACGAATCGGCGGCCAAGGTGTTCAAGCCCATCCGCAGCTTCTTCTCCAAGCAAGGCCTGAACGCGCAGTTCGTGTCCAAGGTAGGGCCGGCCGGTGACGTCATCGCCGAGGCGGCCAGCAAAGGCAAGTTCGACTTGCTGGTGCTCGGCTCGCACGGGCACGGCGCGCTGACCAACCTGGTGCTGGGCTCGGTGGCCACCAAGGTGCTGGCGCAGTGCCAGACGCCGGCGCTGCTGGTGCGCTGAAGGCTGGCGGCCGCGGCCGCCCGTGGCTATGCAGCCCGCAGGCCGCGCCAGCAGGTGCCTTGCACCCAGTTGACGATCTGCTCGTCGGTGTGGCTGCCACCGGCTTTCAGGAACGCCGGCACCGGGTCGCAGGCGCGGGCGTAGATGGTGTACAGCACCACCTCGGGCGGCAGCGTGGCGTCGATGGCGCCGTCGGCCTGGGCCTCCACGATCCAGTCGCCGAGCACCTCGCTGACCTGCATCAGCGCGTCGAGGTAGGGCTTGCTCGCCATCAGTTCGGCACGCAGGCTCGAGTTCTGCGAAGGCACGGTCGGCATCTCACCGGCGAGTTGCATTTCCAGGGCCCAGCGCGTCACCGCCTGCAGCCGATCCAGCGCGCTGGCCTCGCTGCGCGCCGCCTGCTGGTCCAGCAGGGCCTGTGTGCGCTGCATCAGGCGCACCATGGCGGCAGCGGCCAGCGCTTCCTTGGAAGCGAAATGCTTGTACAGGCTGGCCTTGGCGATGCCCACGTCGGCGGCCACCTCGTCCACCGTCATGAGGTCGAAGCCCTTGTCGGCGAGCAGCCGGTTGACCGAAGCGACGATCGCGTCCTCACGGACGCGCAGCACTTGTTCTTTGAAGGAAAGCCGCGTCATCCCTCGATTCTAGCCGTCGACGTCACGGGTTGAACTGATCGGTCGCTAAATCGACGGCGCAGTTTCTTGCGCCGGTGCCGGCTTTCAGGCGAGTGGCTTGTGGCGCCCCGCCAGGCGGCTGACCCAGCTCGCGCGCCGCGCCGCGGGTGCCGGCGACGGTGCGGGGTCGTGCGCCAGTTGGGTGAGGCTCAGATCGAGACCAAAGGCGGTGCCCAGGTCGGCCGGGTCCATCTTCGCCGACGCCTCGCCGGCGCGCCAGCCCTGGAACCAGCGGCGCGGGTTGAGGTCCTTGGACATGATGGGTGGCTCGCGATGGTGTTGGTTGGTAAGCAGTGTGACTGCTGTGCGGTGGTCGTGCACACCGAACAATGGGTCGGCCGTGCCCCAATTCACGCCGCGCCGCCGCGGCAGGGCGCGTCGTTAGAATCGCGCCCCTTTCGCAGAGGCCGGCATGAAGCACACGCCAGGGTTCGTCGCCATCGACTTCGGCACCTCCAATTCGGCGGTGGCACTGCCGCAGGCCGAAGGCGGCGTGCGGCTGGTGCAACTTGAGCCGGGCCAGCCGACCATGCCCACTGCAGTCTTCTACCGCGCCGACACGCCGCCGCAGCAGCTCGACGCCGAGCGCCTGTACGGCCGCGCAGCGCTGGCGGCCTACGTCGAGGGCACCGAGGGGCGCCTGATGCGATCGATGAAGAGCATCCTCGGCTCGAGCCTGCTCGACCAAAGCACCGACATCGGTGGCGGCCGCGCGGTGCGCTACCGCGACGTGGTGGTGGGCTACCTGCGCCACCTCCGGCAGTGCGCCGAACGCGAGGCCGGCCACGCCGTGACGCGAGCCGTGCTCGGCCGCCCGGTGTTCTTCGTCGACGATGATCCCGAGCGCGACGCCCAGGCGCGCGCGGCGCTGGAGGCCGCGGCGCACCAGGTCGGCTTTCGCGAGGTGCAGTTCCAGTACGAACCGATCGCTGCGGCACTGGACTACGAGAACACCGTGCACCAAGAGCGGCTGGTGCTGGTGGCCGACATCGGTGGCGGCACGTCCGATTTCTCGCTCGTGCGCGTGGGTCCGCTGCGCCGCGGCCGCGCCGAGCGGCGCGACGACATCCTGGCCAACCACGGCGTGCACCTGGCGGGCACCGACTTCGACCGCCATGTCGAGCTGGCCTGCATCCTGCCGCTGCTGGGCTACCGTACGCTGCGCCCGGCCAAGCCAGGCGAGCAGCCGCGCGAGGTGCCCAGCGGCGTCTACTTCGACCTCGCCACCTGGCACCTCATCAACACTGTCTACGCGCCGGCGCGCCTGGCCGAGCTGCGCAGCATGAAGGGCTGGTACGCCGACCCGCGCCACCACGCCCGGCTGATGGTGACGGTGGAGGAGCGCCTGGGCCATGCGCTGGCCAACGCGGCCGAGCGCGCCAAGATCGATGTCGCCACCCACGGCCGCGCCGCGGTCGACCTCGCCGTGCTGGAGCCGGGCCTGGCCACGGCACTGCAGGAGCAGGATGCGTCCGCTGCCATCGAGACCGATCTGGAGCGCATCGTGCAGGCTGCGGTGCAGACGACGCGCCAGGCCGGCGTCACGCCGGCCCGCGTGCAGGCGCTGTACTTCACCGGCGGCTCCACCGGCCTGGCGCCGCTGGTGGACCGTATCGCGGCGTGTTTCCCGGCTGCCGAGTGCGTGCGCGGGGACCGCTTTGCCAGCGTGGCGCAGGGCCTGGGCCTGCATGCCCGGGCCGTGTTCGGCGCCGGCTGAGGGCGCCGGGCGCCAGCGCTCAACTCTTGTTGGCGGCCTTGTAGGCGGCGACCGCCTGCTTCAGGTCGTCCAGCGGTTCGCAAGGCGACTGGCACAGCCTGGACAAGGTGGCCAGGTGACGTTCGGCGGTGGCCAGGTCGCGCTTCATCAGCGCCAGCTCGCCGGCGTACTCGAGCGCGCCCTGGTGCTGCGGATTCAGGCGCAGCGCTGTGTCGTAGTGCTTCTGTGCGCCGTCCAGGTCGGGTTTGGCCTGCTTGCGCAGCGCGTAGCCCATGAGGTTGTTCCAGTCGGCGTTGCCGGTGGCGTTGACACGCTGGAGCTCGTCGATGGCCGCGCCCCAGCGCTGCGCCTTGAGGGCGGCCTGCGCCGCGGCCA
>JANMVM010000192.1:0-2240 GCA_031392695.1 Rubrivivax sp. | reverse complement strand
GCCCTGGGCCTGCATGTTGAGGCCCGCTTCGAAGATCGCGCGCGCCTGCATCTCGGTGATCTCGGGGTAGCTGATGCCCAGGCGGCAGCCGCGATGGCCGAGCATGGGGTTGAACTCCTGCAGCTCTTCCACGCGCAGCCGGATACGGGCCAGCGGCACCTTCATCTGCTCGGCCATCACGCGCTGGCCGGCCTCGTCGTGGGGCACGAACTCGTGCAGCGGCGGGTCGAGCAGGCGGATCGTCACCGGCAGGCCGTCCATCTCGCGGAACAGGCCTTCGAAATCGCCGCGCTGCATCGGCAGCAACTGCGCCAACGCCTGGCGCCGGCCGGCTTCGTCGTCGGCCAGGATCATCGCGCGCACGGCGTTGATGCGCTGGCCATCGAAGAACATATGTTCGGTGCGGCACAGGCCGATGCCGGTGGCCCCGAAGCGGCGCGCCAGTCGCGCTTCTTCCGGCGTGTCGGCATTGGCGCGCACCGCCAGCCGCTGGCTGCGCCCGGCCAGCGCCATCAGCGCGCCGAAGTCGCCGCTGAGCTCGGCTGCCTGGGTCGCCAGCTGGCCGGCGAAGACCTCGCCGGTGGAGCCGTTGAGCGAGATCCAGTCGCCTTCGGCCATGCTGAGCTCGCCGATGCGCAACGTGCGCGACGGCAGGTCCACGTGCACCGCACCGGCGCCCGACACGCAGCACTTGCCCATGCCGCGCGCCACCACGGCGGCGTGCGAGGTCATGCCGCCACGCGCCGTCAGGATGCCCTGCGCCACGCTCATGCCGCGCAGGTCTTCGGGCGAGGTTTCCTGGCGCACCAGCATCACCGCCTTGCCTTGCTTGGCCCACTGCTCGGCTTCGTCGGCGTGAAACACCACCTGCCCCGTGGCCGCGCCCGGCGAAGCCGGCAGGCCGCGGGCGATGACCGTGGCGTCACGCAGCGCCTGCGCATCGAAGACCGGGTGCAGCAACTCGTTGAGCCGGTCTGGAGCCACGCGCAGCAGCGCCGTCTTCTCGTCGATCATGCCCTGGCGCAGCATCTCCATCGCGATGCGCACCATGGCCGAGCCGGTGCGTTTGCCGTTGCGCGTCTGCAGCATCCACAGCTTGCCCTGCTGGATCGTGAACTCCAGGTCCTGCATGTCCTTGAAGTGGTTCTCCAGCGTCGTCTCGGCGTGCAGCAGCTGGCGGTAGATGTCGGGCATCAGCTCTTCCAGCGAAGGGTACTGGCGGCGCCGCTCGTCCTCGTTCACCAGCGCCAGCCGGGCCCAGCGCCGCGAACCTTCCAGCGACACCTGCTGCGGCGTGCGGATGCCGGCCACCACGTCCTCGCCCTGCGCGTTGACGAGGAACTCGCCATTGAACAGGTCCTCGCCGGTGCCGGCGTCGCGCGTGAAGGCCACGCCCGTGGCGCTGCTGTCGCCGAGGTTGCCGAACACCATCGCCTGCACGTTGACCGCCGTGCCCCAGGCCTGCGGGATGTCGTTGAGTTCGCGGTAGACACGCGCGCGCTCGTTGTTCCAGCTCTCGAACACCGCCACCACGGCGCCCCACAGCTGGAGCCACGGGTCGGTGGGGAAGTCGCGCCCGATGCGGGCGCGGATCAGGCCCTTGAAGCGCGTCACCAGTTCCTGCAGGTCGGCGGCATCGAGCTCGGTGTCGAGTTGCACGCCCTTGCCGTCCTTGACCATCTCGATGATGACTTCGAAGGGGTCGTGGTCTTCCTTGGACACCGGCTTGAGGCCCATCACGACGTCGCCGTACATCTGGATGAAGCGGCGGTACGAGTCCCAGGCGAAGCGCTCGTTGCCGGCCTTGGCGGCCAGGCCGCGCACGGCCTCGTCGTTGAGGCCGAGGTTGAGGATGGTGTCCATCATGCCGGGCATCGAGGCGCGCGCGCCAGAGCGCACCGACAGCAGCAGCGGGTCGGCGGCGTTGCCGAATGTCTTGCCCATCTCGCGCTCGACGAAGGCCACGCCCTGCCGCACCTCGGCTTCGATGAGCGCCAGCGCGCGCTCGCGGCCCTGCTCGGTGAACACGGTGCAGGCCTCGGTGCTGATCGTGAAGCCCGAAGGCACGGTGATGCCCAGCCGGCACATCTCGGCCAGGTTGGCGCCCTTGCCGCCGAGCAGGTTCTTCATCGCCGCGGAGCCGTCGGTGCGCGTGCTGCCGAAGAGGTAGACGTAAGGGGTCGGGTTGCTCATGGGCTTTCCTTTGATGATGGGTTGAAGGCGGGCTTCAGCACGCGCCC
>JANMVM010000169.1:0-3277 GCA_031392695.1 Rubrivivax sp. | reverse complement strand
TCCCAGCGGTGGGTGCGCAGGAACTGTCGCGTCTCCTGGCGCATCTGGTCGCGCGTCATGGCGCTCAGGTTGCGCGGCGCGGCGCGCAGCGGCAACCAGCCACCGCGCGCTTCGTCCCAGCGGTGCGTGCTCAGGAATTCGTCGCGCGCGGCCCTGACCTCGGACCGCGCCTTGACGCCGGCGGGCGGGTCGACGCTGGCGCGCAGTTGCCACAGATCGCTGGGCTCGTCCCAGCGGTGGGTCTTGAGGAAGTCGTCGCGGTCCATCTTGATCTGCGAGCGAGCCGGTGGCGGCGCGACGGCGGCCATCTTCTGCGCCCAGGCCGGGGCCGCGCTGGTGGTCAGAGCCAGGGCCAGGGCCAGCGCGGCGGGCAGACAGGGCAGGGTGTGGGCGCGATTCATCGTGGCGGGCTCCGTGGCGCGGCGGGCGTGCCGGCGCGCAGTCTTGTCGTGAGTCTGCAACGAAGGCCGGCGCCGATCTGTGCGCCGCCGCACCGTGTGCAAGTTCGCCAGCGCACAGACGCCGATGCGCCCCGGCCCTACAACCGACAGGTTCGCACTCGCGCCCTCCGGCCGACGTGCCCCGTCCTCCGCAACTCCAAGAAAGCCCCACCCATGAACTCCACCCACACCCCGCAGGGCCGGCCCTTGCGCCGGCTACCGCTGAGCCTGATCACGCTGGCCGCCTTCGGCGCCTTGATGGCCGGTGCCGCGCAGGCCCAGGACAGCTACTGGACTTTCGGCCTCGGCGGCGGGCCGACGCGCGGCACGCTGGACGAGCAACGCATCACCGACAACGTCCGCGGCCCGGCGCCGGCGGGCGGCTTCACCAACTACAGCCTGGCCACCGACCGCAGCGACAAGGGCTACAAGGTCTTCCTGGGCCGCCAGTTCAACAAGTTCCTGGGCGTTGAGCTGGGCTACTTCAACCTCGGCAAGATCGACTTCAAGAACACCACCACGCCGGCGGGCGCGCTCAACGGCCAGGTTCGTGCGCAGGGCGCCAACCTCGACCTCGTGGCCACGTTGCCGCTGACCACCAATCTGTCGGCGCTCGGCCGCGTCGGTGCTGCCTATGCGCGCACGCGCAGTGAGTTTTCCGGCAGCGGCGCGCTGACCGTCGCCAACCCGCAACCGAGCCGCCGTGAAGCCAACATGAAGCTCGGCCTGGGCCTGCAATACGCCTTCAACGACTCTTTCCTGATGCGCGGCGAAGCCGAACGCTACCGCATCAACGACGCCGCCGGCGGCCATGGCAACGTCAACCTGTATTCGGTGAGCCTGGTGTTCCCGTTCGGCCGCAGCGCCGCCCCGGCGCCGCGTGCCGCCTACGTGGCACCGGCCCCGGCACCGATGCCGATGCCCGCACCGGTGGTCGTGGTCGAGGCCGCACCGCCGCCGCCGGTGGTGGTGATGACGCCGGCCCCGGCGCCGGTGCCGCTGCGCCGCGTGAGCTACTCCGCCGAGTCGCTGTTCGGCTTCGACAAATCCGTCGTGCGCCCTGAAGGCAAGGCCGCGCTGGACGGCTTTGCGGCTGAACTGGCCGGCACCCGCTTCGACTCCGTCACCGTCGAGGGCCACACCGACCGCCTGGGCAGCACCGCCTACAACCAGCGCCTGTCGGAGCAGCGCGCCGAGGCCGTCAAGTCCTATCTGGTCGAGAACGGCCGCGTCGATGCTTCGAAGATCAAGGCCGTGGGCATGAGTGAAGGCAGTCCGGTCACCAAGCCCGAAGACTGCAAGGGCAATGCCAAGACCGCCGCGCTCATCAGCTGCCTGCAACCCGACCGTCGCGTGGAGATCGAAGTCTCCGGCACGCGTTGAGCTGCGCGAGTTCGGCCATGAACATCGGGCGCGACGCAGGGCCGACCTGGAGCACGGCGTCTTTCGGCCACAGCACCGACACCTCGCCCATGGAGTTGTCGGCGCTGGGTGAGCATCTGCAGGTCTGCCAGGCGGGCAGCCGCCGGCTGCGCGCCCTGCAGCGCGGCGCGCAGGCCTTGCATGGCTTCGTGGCGCCGCGCTTCGTGAGCACCCTGGCCGTGCTGGCCGTGGTGCTCGGCGGTCTGCTGCTGCTCCTGTAGCGCGATGGCCGCTTCGGCACTGCAGCGCCTGGTGCCCGACGCGCCCCAGGCGCTGCTCAACCTGCTGGCGCACACCGGCGGGCCGGTGCTGCCGCCGATCCGTTCAGAGATCTTCGGCCCCGAGCGCTTTGCGCAACACGGCCGCAGCCTGGGCCTGACGCACGACGCGGCACGCCCGCGCGCGCGCGAGGCCACCTTCTTTCCGCGCCTGCGCAGCAACATCGCGATGCTGCGCTGCGCCCATGCCTACATCGGCGCCCAGGCGGCCACCGGCTACGACATCAGCCCGGCGGCCGAGTGGCTGCTCGACAACTTCCACCTCATCGAGGCCCAGCTCAAGGCCGTCCACGAGGGCCTGCCGCGCAACTACTTCCGCATGCTGCCGGTGCTGCTCGGTGAGCCGCTGGCCGGGCTGCCGCGCGTCTATGGCGTGGCCTGGGCCTTCGTGGCCCACACCGACAGCGCCTTCGACGAAGACCTGCTGCTGCAGTACCTCACCGCCTACCAGGAAACACGCGAACTCAAGCTGAGCGAGATGTGGGCCCTGCCCACCACGCTGCGCGTGGTGCTGGTGGAAAACCTGCGCCGCCTGGCCGAGCGGCTGGCCACCCACAAGGCAGCGCGTGAACTGGCCAACCTGTGCTGCGACCGCATCGACGCGGTCACCGTCGAGCAGCTCGACGGCGTGCGCGCCCTGCTCGAGCCGCGCGGCGTGGCGCGCGTGTTCCTGGCGCAGATGGCGCAGCGGCTGCAGGACCGCGTCGCCGGCGCCGGCCCGCGCGCCGCGGCCGCGGTGCTGGCCTGGCTGAGCACGGCGCTGCCCGACCCGGCCGCCGTGCAGGCCCAGCAGGGCGCCGACCAGACCGCCGACAACCTGAGCGTGAGCAACGCCGTGACTTCGCTGCGCGCCATCGGCGACGCCGACTGGCCCGACATCGTGGCCCGCACCAGTGCCCTCATGCGGCTGCTGCTGGACGCACCGCTGTTCGCCGCCGAGCACACCACCACGCGCGACCAGACGCTGCATGGCATCGAGCGCCTGGCGCGCCGCAGCGCGCGCAGCGAACTCGAAGTGGCGCGGGCGCTGCTGGCGCTGATGCAAGCGCCCGCTGCTCCGGCTGGGCCCGCTGCAGCCGCCGCGCCTGATGCACCCGATGCACCCGATGCGGCTTCGGCTGCCGCTGCACCCGCTGC
>JANMVM010000166.1:0-20612 GCA_031392695.1 Rubrivivax sp. | reverse complement strand
CACGGCCATTCGCACTGAGCGCTGCGCTCAGGCCACCCCCCGGCCGCAGCCGCCGGCGCAGGCTTCAGCGCAGCGCGATAAAGCTCTCGGCGTGGCGCGGCGCGGGCAGGCCGGCGTCGATTGCAGCCTGGGCGATGGCGGCCAACCGCTCGGTGCCCAGGCCCAGCCGATGGCGGTAGGTCTCCATCCAGGTTTCGATGCCGTTCGTGGCCTCGGGGCGCTGCAGCAACTCGGCCCTCAGGCCCGGCCACTGTGCCTGCAAGCCGGCCTGCATCTGGCGCACCCGCGGTGCCCAGGCGGCATGCTGATCGGCGTCGACCTTGTAGTAGACGCAGAGCACCGCGCCGGCGCCGGCGGGCGGGTTCATGGCTTGCCCAGGCCGGCCCAGCGCGCGACCAGATCGGTGTCGATGTCGAACAGGTCGAGTACGCGCCCCACGCTGTGGTTGACGATGTCGTCGACCGTCTGCGGGCGGGCGTAGAAGGCCGGCACCGGCGGCATGATGATGGCGCCGCTGCTGGTGGCCTGCAGCATGCTTTGGATGTGCCCGGCGTGCAGCGGCGTCTCGCGCAGCAACAGCACCAGGCGGCGGCGCTCCTTGAGCACGACGTCGGCGGCGCGCGTGAGCAGGCTGCTGGTGCCGCCCCAGGCGACTTCCGACAGCGTGCGGATGGAGCACGGCGCGATCACCATGCCCATCGTCTTGAACGAGCCCGAGGCCAGCGTGGCGCCGATGTTGCGCACGTGGTGGACCTCGCTGGCCAGGGCTTCGACCTGCGCCGCCGTCAGGTCCGACTCGGACGCCAGCGTGATGCGCGCCGACTCCGACATCACGAGGTGGGTTTCGATCGCGCTGCCCTGCAGCGCCTGCAGGATGCGGATGCCGTAGATCGCGCCCGAGGCGCCCGAGATCCCGACGATGAGGCGGCGCGGTGTCATGGCTTGTTCCCTTGCTGAGCGGTCCCGGACCGCAGACCGAGCGCGAGCGTAGCAGGGGCCGGCGACACCGGCCGTGCTCGGCCAGCGTCTTCAGCCGCCCAGGTAGGTGCCGCCGTTGACGTGCAGCACCTGCCCGGTGACGAAGCGCGCCGTCGGCCCTGCCAGGTAGGCCACCGCGGCGGCCACTTCCGCGGCCGTGCCGCGGCGGCCGAGCAGCGTCTGGTGGGTGGCGTGGTGCTTGGGCTGGGCCGACGCGCTGCTGGCCTGGCGCACGGTGTCGATCAGGCCCGGCGCGACGCAGTTGACGGTGATGGAGTGGCCCGCCAGGTCGTGGGCCAGCGCGCGCGTCATGCCCACCAGGCCGGCCTTGGCGGTGACGACGTGGACGCGCTCGGCGGCGCCGGTGTGGGCGGTGAGGCCGCCGATGTTGATGATCGCGCCCTGGCCCGAAGCCTGCAGCCAAGGCAGCACGGCCTGGCTGCAGAAGAAGGCGCCGTCGAGCACGACGCGCAGCGTGTCGTGCCAGTCCTGCGCGCTCAGCGACGCCAGGTCGGCTTCGCGGCGCACGGCGGCGTTGTTGACGAGCACGTCGATGCGCCCCCAGCGCCGGCTCACGGCGTCGACCATCGCGGCCACCGCGGCGCGGTCGCCGACATCGGCCACGCACAGCATCGCCTGGCCGCCGGCGGCGCCGATGGCGTCGACCACGGCCTGGCCTTCGGCGACCGAGGCGCGCACGTTGACGGCCACGGCGTGGCCTTGGGCGGCCAGCGCCAGCGCGATCGCGCGCCCGATGTTGCGGCCGGCGCCGGTGACGATTGCAACGGCCGCGGTGACGGCCGCGGTGACGGCCGGGGCGACAGGCTGATTCAGGGCCTTGGGCATTCAGGCCTGCAGGGTGGCGGTGTCGATGCGCGCGCGGCCGAACAGGCCGTGCACGGTGGCGGCCAGGGCGTCGGCCTCGCCGCGCGTCCAGCCGCCATGGGCGCAGTTGGCGTGGAACTTGAAGCCGATGTCCTGGTCGCTCAGCGGGTGCAGCGCGCCGCCCTTGAAGTAGCCCTGGCGGTGCTCGTGCACGGTGCCGTCGTTCAGCGTCACGCGCAGGTGGCCGGTGAACTGTTTCGGGTACGGGTTGGCGGGGTCGACGCGGTAGCTCACCTTGGCCGCCAGCGCGCGCAGCGCCGGGTCCTGCGCCAGTGCGTCGGTGTACTCGCCCAGGCCGGCGTTGTCGCGCAGCAGCGCCACGGCGATGGCGTAGGGGACGCTGAACTTGGCCGCGTAGGCATTGGGCGGCGCCTGCTTGGCGGCCAGCGGCTCCCACAAGCGGTGCACGATGCCGGCGGCGGTTTCGCACTCGATGGCGGCGATCTGCCCGGGCGCGATGCAGCGCCGGCGCCAGGCGCGCGCGCAATCGATGTAGGGGTGGGCCATGGTGCCGCAGGCGTAGGGCTTGAAGGCGATGCCGGTCCACAGCCACTGCCTGCCCAGGCCGTCGAGCATGGCTTCGAAGTTGCCGGACCCCGCCGCCGTGTTGACGTTGGCATAGCCGTGGAAGAAGCCGTGCTGGCCTTCGAAGACGGTGCGCGGCCCGACGAATCCGGCCAGTGCCAGGCGCACGGCGCGGTAGCCGCTTTGCGCCGCCCAGCCCGGGTGCAGCCGCTTGGTCCAGGCGCCTTCGGCGAGGTACTCGATGATGCCGCCGGCCATGCTGCCGGCAATGCCGAAGGCGTTGACGAGCGCGGCTTCGGGCACGCGCAGCAGCGCGCCCACGCCGGCCACCGCGCCCATGACGCCGAAGATCGCGGTGGGGTGAAAGCCCGCCTGGTGGACCTGCATCGGCGCCACCGCACACAGGCGGCACATCACCTCGACCCCCAGCGCGATGCCGCGCAGCGCGTCGGCGCCGCTGCTGCCGTGGCGCTGCGCCGCCGCCAGCACCGCCGGCACGATGACAGCGCCGGCGTGCACCGGGCCGCCTTCGTAGGTGTCGTCGAAATCCTCGCCGTGGGCCGCGGTGCCGTTGACGAAGGCCGCGCCTTCGACGCCCATCGTCGCCCCATGTCCGATCACGCTGCACGGGCCGGGCTGGTCGATGCTGGCGATCGCCGCCTGCACGTAAGGCTCGTGGCGCGCCGCGACGCAGATGCCGGCGATGTCCAGCACCAGGCGGCGCGCCACGGCCAGCGCCTGCGCGTCGGCCGCGGGCGCGCTGGCGACGATGCCGCGCGCCAGGCGCTCGGCGATGGAATGCGGGGTGGTGCTCATGGCTGCAAGTCCTTGCGGCCGGCAAACTCTTTGTAGGCCGTGTAGCCCGTCAGCAGCAGCGCCAGCAGCAGCAGGCCGAGCGAGACCGGGTCGGTGATGAAGATCGACAGCTCGCCGCCCGAGATCAGCAGGCTGCGCCGGTAGTTGCTTTCCACCAGGTAGCCCAGCACGAGGCCCAGCACCAGTGGCAGCACCGGCAGCTTGAGCCAGCGCATGGCATAGCCGAACACGCCCACGGCGATGACGAGGAAGATCTCGAAAAAGCTCTGGTGGATGGCATACACGCCCGACATCACGAGCGCCAGGATGCCGGCGATCAGGTAAGGCTTGGGGCGGTTGACGAGCCAGATGCAGGGCGACAGGATGACGAGGCCGATGAGCACCATCGCGAGGTTGGCGATGAACAGGCCGCCGTACAGGCCGTACACCACCTCGGGCGCCTTGCTGAACAGCATCGGCCCCGGCTGCAGGCCGTGGATGAGGAAGCCGCCGAGCAGGATGGCGGCCGAGTTCGAGCCCGGGATGCCCAGGCTGAGCAGCGGCACCAGTGCCGTCGCCGTGACCACGTTGTTGGCGCATTCCGGCGCCGCGATGCCCTCGGGCGAGCCGTGGCCGAACTCTTCGGGGTGGCGGCTCCAGCGCTTGGCCTCGGAGTACGCCATGAAGGCCGCGATGGTGCCGCCGGCGCCAGGCGTCACGCCTTCGACGGTGCCGATCACGGCACCGATGGCCTGCGGCTTGAAGAGCCGCTTGCTCAGCGCCCAGTTGGGCAGCTTGAGCCGCGCTTCGCCCTGGTTGGCCTTGGCCCAGGGCGGCTCGGTGATCTGCACCAACATCTCGGTGACTGCGAAAAGGCCGACCATGACGAGGATCGGCTTGACGCCGCCCAGCAGATCGGCCGAACCGAAGGTGAAGCGCGGCACGCCGCTGACCGGGTCGCTGCCGATGAAGGCGATGCTCAGGCCGATGCAGGCCGCGATGCTGCCCTTGAGCAAGGAGCCGCCCGACAGGCCGGCGATCACGCTCAACCCCAGGATGCCCAGCGAGAAGTAGGCCGCCGGCGTGAAGGCCAGCGCCACCTGGGCCAGGCTCTCGGTGCACAGCACCAGCACCGCCAGGCCGAACAGGCCGCCCCACAGGCCCGACATCAGGCTGATGCCCAGCGCCTCGCCGGCGCGCCCCTGCTGCGCCATGGCGTAACCGTCGAGCACGGTGGCCGAAGCCGAGTTGGTGCCGGGCGTGCGGATCAGGATCGCCGGGATGCTGCCGCCGTACTCGGCGCCGACGTAGACGCTGGCCAGCAGCACGATGGCGCTGGTGGGGTCGAGGCTGACGGTGAAGGGCAGCAGCAGCGCCATCGCGATGCTCGGGCTGATGCCCGGCAGCGCGCCGCCGAGGATGCCCCACAGCACACCGCCGAAAGCCGCGGCCAGCACGCTCCACGACGACAGCTGTGACAGTGCGATGCCCAAGGCACTCACTGGGCGACCCTCCGCGCCGCGCGCTCCGGGATGAGCGCTCTGGAGCGGCCATGCGCGCTCATGCGCTCAGCCCCACAGCGTGCCCACCGGCATGCGCACCTGCAGCAGGCGGTCGAAGAGCAGCCACAACGCCGGGCCTGCGACCAGCGCGCACAAGGCCAGCGGCCAGCGCGGTGCGGCGCCGGCCAACCAGCCGCTGGCGCCCACCAGCAGGCTCACCGTGAGCGGGTAGCCGAGCAGGGGCAGCAACACGCCGTAGAGCACGAGGATCAGCACCAGGGCCGCCGTGCGCAGCAGCGTCGGCCGCCAGGGCTTGGCGACAGCGTCGGCGTCAGCCGCGGCCGCGCTGACGTCGGCATCGTTGAAGGACTTGGTGAACAGGGCCAGCGCGGCGGCGGCCATCGCCAGGCCCACGCCCTGCGGCACGCCGCCGGCGCCCACGGCATCGGACAAGAGGCTGTCCTCGATACTGCGCGCCGCCGCCACCAGGCTGGCCGCGAAGACGGCCGCCGTCACGGCCAGCAGGCGGTCGCGCTGGCGCGGCCTAAAGCGCAGCGTCACTTGATGACGCCCAGCTCTTTGAGCGAGGCCGTCACGTCCTGCGCGAACTGGGCCGTGAACTTGCGCGCTTCGGCGCGGCCCATCAAGGCCGGGATCAGGTTCTCGCGCGTGTACGAAGCCTTGTAGGCGGGGTTGTCCAGCGCCTTCCTCAGCGCGTCTTCCCAGGCCCGCGCGAGCTCGTCGCTGACGCCCTTGGGCGCGGCGATGCCGCGAAACTTGGTGACCACGACGTTGAAGCCTTGCTCCTTGGCGGTAGCCAGGTTCGGCAGGCCGTCGAGGCGCTTTTCATTGAGCACCGCGAGCAGCCGGATCTTGCCCGCCTCGAGCTGCGCCTTGAGCTCCTGGATCTCGCCGATGCCGATGTCGTAGGTGCCGTTGAGCACGCCGATCATCTGGTCGCCGCCGCCCTCGTGGCTGATGATCGGCGCCTTCACACCCGTGCTGCGCGCCAGCCGCTCCAGCGCCAGGCGCTCCAGCGAAGCCGGGTTGCTGGCGCCCCAGCGGCTCTTGCCCGGGTTGGCCTTGGCGAAGGCGATGACGTCGGCGAGCGACTTGTGCGGCGACTCGGTGCGCGTGTAGATCACCTCGGGGTCGATGAAGACGATGGCGATCGGGTCCAGGCCGTCGAAGCCCACCGCCGGCTTGCTCAGCAGCGTGGTCTGGATGTAGGTCGGCGTGGTGCCGTAGAAGACGCTGCCGTCGGCCTTGCCGGCGGCGACGTGCGCTACCGCGGTGGCGCCGCTGCCGCCGCGGATGTTCTCGACCGCGAAGCTGGTCTTCAGCAGCGGCGCCAGCACCTGGCTGATCTCGCGCAGGAAGAGGTCGGTGCCGCCGCCCGGGCTCGAGTGGGTGACGAGCGTGACGCGGTTGTGCGGGTAGGGTGCCGGCGCTTGGGCTTGGGCTTGGGCTTGGGAGTGCGCGGCCGCCAGGGCCCCGGCCAGGATCAGGAACTTCAGCATCATGCGGCGGCACTCCGGGTGGTGGCACTGGCGATGAAGTCGCGCAGGTCGGCGCAGTGCGCGATGTCCATCGCCAGCGTCCAGGCGCGCGCGCTCTGGGCCGCGCCGAGCACGGGCTCGGCCTGGCCGCTGAACTTGGCGCGCAGCTGCTCGTTGCTCATCGGCCGCTCGACGCTGCCGATGGCGTGCTCGACGACATGGTGCAGCACACGGCCGTCGGTGGTGTGCACGGTGATGTCGACCGAGGCTTCGTGGATGCTGTCGTCGACCGCCGCCTCGACCTTGGCGCGCAGCGCCAGCACGTCGGCGCGGTTGACGACCTCGTCGGTGTACTCGTGCTCACCGGCGCGGCCGAAGATCAGGCCCACCGCGCACGAGTGGTAGACGCTGAACTTGCTCTGCAGGCCGTCGGCCGGCGTCTTCTTGCCCGTCAGCTCGAGCACCAGCGAATGCACCTTGAGCGTGATCTTCGCGATGCTGTCGGCGGTCAGGCCATGGGCGTTGCGCAGCTGCACGCAGCCGTCGATGGCGGGGTGGATGACGATGCCGCAGGCAAAGGGCTTGTAGGTGTTGAGCGCCGACTCCCAGCGCTGGCCCAGGCCTTCGCTGATCTCGCTCCAGTCGGTCTTGTCGCTGAACACCTGCAGCAGGCCGCGTGGCGCTTCCAGGGCCCGCGGGCTGGCGGTGTAGCCGTGCTTGGCCATCAGTGCCGACATCAGCCCGACGCGCGCCGCGCCGCCGGGGTGGAAGGGCTTGGTCATGGTGCCGAACTGTTCACGCAGGCCGATGGGCTGTGAGGCGGCGATGCCCAGCGCCATCTGCGTGCGCGCCGCGTCCAGGCCGAGCAGGCGCGAGCAGGCGGCGGCGCTGCCCAGCATGCCGGTGGTGCCGGTGATGTGCCAGCCGCGGTCGTAGTGGTCGGGGTAGATGGCGTTGCCGACGCGGCAGCTGACCTCGATGCCCAGCACCAGCGCGTCGAGCAGGGCGCGGCCGCCCAGGTGCAGGTGTTCGGCCAGCGCCAGCACCGCCGGCGCCACCGGGCCGGCGGGGTGGATGATGGTCTTGAGGTGGGTGTCGTCGAAGTCCCAGGTGTGCGAGCTGATGCCGTTGATGAGCGCGGCACTGGCCAGGTCGAGCTTCTCGGGCCGGCCCAGCACGCTGGCCTGCGCCGCCGGCTGCAGCTCCTGCACAGCGGCCAGTGCCGCGACCACCGTCTCGTGGCGCGACGGCCCGATGGCGCAGCCGACCCAGTTGGCAAAGGTGCGGTGGGCCTCGGCGTCGACGGCGTCGCTCCAGCCGCGGCTGTCGTGCGCGGTGACGAAGCGGGCCAGCAGCTCGGTGACGGCGGGGGCGTGAGCGTCGGCCTTGACGCTGAGGTTCTTTGCCATGGGGTTCCTGTGGGAGCGGGCGAGGTTCGAGTCGATGGCGGCAGAGCCATCGTCTATCGTTTCTGTATACGGAACGGCGGTCTTGTATGGTAAACGGGCTGAGCGATTAGGCCGGCTGCTCGTCGCGCTGTCAATCCAGCCCCCGCCCAGGGGCTTGGCGCCGCGGGCCTTCAGCCGTCGATGCGCAGCGACAGGTCCACCGCGCGCACGTCCTTGGTCAGCTTGCCCACCGAGATGCGGTCGACCCCGGTGCGCGCGATGTCACGGATCGTGCTCAGGTCGACGCCGCCCGAGACCTCAAGCACGGCGCGGCCGGCGTTGAGCGCGAAGGCGCGCTGCATGTCGGCCGGCGTGAAGTCGTCGAGCAGCACGTTGCGCGCGCCCGCGGCGAGCGCGGCTTCGAGCTCCTGCAGGCTCTCGACCTCGATCTGCACCACCACGCCGGCCTGCAGCGCGAAGGCCGCCTGCAGCGCCGGCGCGATGCCGCCGGCGGCTGCGATGTGGTTTTCCTTGATCAGGATGCCGTCCCACAGCGCCATGCGGTGGTTCTTGCCGCCGCCGCAGCGCACGGCGTACTTCTGCGCCTGGCGCAGGCCGGGCAGGGTCTTGCGCGTGTCGAGCACGGCACAGCCGCTGGGGTTGGGCGACAGGCCGGCGATGGCGTCGACGTACTGGCGCGTCACGCTGGCCACCGCCGACAGCGTCTGCAGGAAGTTCAGCGCCGGGCGCTCGGCGCTGAGCATCGCGCGCGCATCGGCCTCGATGCGGCAGACCTCGGTGCCGGCACTGACCGCCGCACCTTCGGCCACATGCCAGGTGAGGGTGGCGCCGGCGTCGAGTGCCAGCACGCAGGCCTCGAACCAGGGTCGGCCGCAGATCACGGCCGCTTCCTTGGCCACCACGCGGCCGCTGACGCGGCGCCCGGCGGGTACCAGCAACGCCGTCCAGTCGCCACGGCCGATGTCTTCGGCCAGCGCGTCGCGCACGTTGCGGGCGATCGCCTCGGCCAGGGTCTCGTTGTGATCAGTCATGTCGCATCTTCCTTCAGTTCTTGAACATCAACAGCAGCGCCAGCACCACCAGCAGGCCGAGCAGCGCGCGGCGGAACAGCCGCTCGCTGAGATGGCCGCGCAGCCGCTTGCCCAGCGCCAGCCCGGCGGCCATTGGCGCCAGCGCCGCCGTCGACAGCGCCAGGTCGAGCACCGTGAAGCGGCCCTGGGCCGCCATCGCACCGTACAGGGGCAGCGCCGCGGCCAGGTAGATGACGCTGATGGTGCCGACGAAGACGTCGCGCGGCAGGCGCAAGTTCATGAGGTAGCTGATGATGACCGGGCCGGTGAGCGAGGACACGCCGCCCAGCAGGCCCGACAACGCGCCCACCGCGGCGCTCCACCAGCGCTCTTGCGACGGCGCCACCTGCAGCTTCAGCGGCACCGCGTTGAGCAGCACCGCCAGCAGCACCGCAGCGGCCAGCGCGCGGCGCAGCGTGGCTTCGGGCAAGGCCAGGGTGAGGTGCACGGTGAGCAACGTGAACAGCACCTGCGCCGCCATCAGCGGCCAGAAGCGGCGCAGGCCCTGGCGCGATACGCCGGTGTCCCAGGCCTGCCAGCCGTTGCTCACCAGCACCGGCACGGCCACCATGCCGATGGCCTGCATGGGCGGGAAGGCCAGCGTCATCAGTGGCACCGCCACCAGTGGCAGGCCCACCCCCAGCGTGCCCTTGACGAGGCCGCCGAGCACGAAGGCCAGCGCCAGCAGCGCCAGCGCCGCGGCGCCGGGCCAGGCCAGCTCGCCTGTCATGCCTGGCTGGCCTCGATGGCCACCGCTGGCGGCTGCGGCGGGCCGGTCAAGGCCGCGGTGGCCGGCAAGGCAGGGCCGCAGACGATGCGCAATCGAGCCCCGGCTTCAGATGCTGTAGGACTCGTAGGTGGCGGGGTGGAAGATCTCGTCGACCGACATCCGCCGCGCCGACAGGCCCTGCGCATGGTGGTGGCGGACGAAGGCCTCCAACGTGCGCCGGCTGGCCTGCACGCCATAGGCCCAGTAGTCGTCGCCCATGGCGTCGCGGGCGGCCTTGAGCTGCTCTTCGACGAAGGGCAGCGTGACCTTGGTGGCCGAGGTGTCGGCGAGCTGGTCCAGTGCCACCGCCTTGGCCTGCGTGAAGGCCTTGAGCACCGCGCCGGGCAGCCAGGGGTGCTGCTCGGCGAGCGCCTTCCTCACGCCCACGACGTGCATGATGGGAAAGATGCCGGTGCGGCGGTAGTAGTCCTTGGCCGTCGCGGTGGGGTCGTCGAAGAGCCAGCCGACATTCGGGTTGCGCAGCGCCGCGCCGCTGGGCGGGCGCGGGGCGATGAAGCCGTCGAGCTCGCCGCGGTCGAGCAGGTCGGAGATCGTCACGCCCTCGGGCGCGTTGTGCAGTTGCACGTCGGGCGGCAGTTGCAACTTGATCTTCTCGGGCCGGCCCGGGGTGTCGATGCCGCCGCGCACCCAGGTGATGTCGGCGGGCTGGACGCCGAAGTCATCGGCCAGGATGGCGCGTGCCCAGACGTTGGCCGTGAGCTGGTATTCGGGCACGCCGACGCGCTTGCCCTTGAGGTCTTCGGGCCGCCGGATGCGGTCTTTGCGCACCCAGATGCTGGTGTGGCGGAAGGCCCGGCTCAGGAACACCGGCACCGCGATGTAGGGGCTCGAGCCGCTGCTGGCCTTGACCAGGTAGCTGCTGAACGAGAGCTCGCTGATATCGAACTCAAGGCCGCGGAAGGCGCGAAAGAAAGTCTCCTCGGGCGACAGCGTCATGCACACCGGGTCGACGCCGTCGATCTGCACGCTGCCGTCGAGCAGGGCACGCGTGCGGTCGTAGTCGCCCATGGCGATGGAGAGTTGGAGCTTGCTCATGGGCAGGTTCAGGCCTTGACGGGGTAGTGGGGTTCGAATGCGGGCGGCGGTGGCGGACTTGTTCACAGGCTCTCAATCCGAGCCGGGCTCCTGGAGCCGGCGCCGCAGCACCACCGGTGCGGCGCTCCAGCGGCGCTTGTTCATCCAGGCCGAGAGGGCAGAGTCGAGGTAGTCGGCGTGGCCCGGGAACCAGCGCGCCAATTCATCGGCGAGCGACTGCACGATCGCGGTGTTGCCGGCGGCCACCAGCGCCTGCACCTCGGCCACCGACTTGAGCACCGCGGCATGTTCGTCGATGTGGCAATCGCGCGCCGGGAAGCCGGTGTCGCGCATCCAGGTGTCCTCGGCGCCGAAGTGGCGCTGCGCGTGCTCGGCCAGGGCCTGCAGCAGCGGCGCCACATGCGACGCATCGGCCTGCTGCAGCGCTGCCACGCAGGCCACGAACTCGCGGTGCTCAGCGTCCATCTCGGGCAAGCCGAGCAGCAGGCGGTCGCTCCACTGCAGGGGGGGAACGGGTGCGGGGCTCATGGCGGCGATTGTCGCGGCATGGCCTCGTTGGCCTGCTGCTTCCACAGCAGCCAGGGGCGATCGACCTGGCCTTCGGTGGTGACGCGCGCGGTCTCGGCTTCGGCGGGGGTCAGCGTCTGCACCTCGCCCAGCGCCAACGCCTGCAGCAGCAGGCGCGCGTTGATCTCGGTGTAGACGGCGCGGTAGACCGCCACGCGCACGCTCTCGGCCACCACGGTGCAGCCGTGGCCGCGCATCAGCACCACGCGCGCGCTGCCGAGCGTGCGCGCCAGGGCTGCACCGAGCTCGCGGTCGCGGATCAGCAGGTCGCTGGCCGGGCCCGCGCTGTCGCGGATCTCGAACACCGGCGGGCCTTCGCCGAGAAAGCCGCACATGTGGCAGGCCGGCTTGAGCCGCGCGCCCTTGACGATGCCAAACGGCAGCACCGCCGGCGAGTGGTTGTGGATCACGGCCATGACGTCGGGCCGCGCCTTGTAGATCTCGCTGTGGATGTAGCGCTCCAGGTACAGGCGCGGCGGGTCGGCCCGCGTGCACTCGCCGCTGGCCACCTCGTACTCCAGCATGTCGGCGGCCGTCACCAGGCCGGGCGCCACGTTGCGCGCCATCAGGAAGCGGTCGTCCTGCACCGCACTGCGCGCGCTGACGTGGCCGAAGGCGTCGACGATGCGCTGGTGGAACAGGATGCGGTTGGCATCCACGAGGTCTTGCACCAGCACGGCGTTGGAGGTGGCGGTGTTCATGGGCTCAGGGTATCTCGACTTGTGTCGGGCTTGGCTGAGCGACTACCCTCGCGCACCGTTTGAGGAGACCGTGATGAGCTGGAAGACCGCCTGCACCGCAGCCTGGCTGGCCCTGGCCGCCGCCGGTGCCCAAGCGCAAGGCGACTGGCCGGCGCGACCGGTGACGGTGGTGGTGCCCTCGTCGGCCGGCGGCGGCACCGACACCTACGGGCGCTTCATCGCCCAGGCCCTGGGCGAGCAGCTCAAGCAGACCTTCGTGGTCGAGAACAAGCCCGGTGCCAGCGGCGCCATCGGCGCCACCGCAGTGGCGCAGGCCGCGCCCGATGGCTACACCCTGCTCGTGGCCTCGAACTCTTCGCTCGGCATCAACCCGGCGCTGTACAAGACGCTGAGCTACGACGTGGCGCGCGACTTCGCGCCGGTGACGCGCGGCGTCATCGCACCGATGGTCATCGTCGCCCACCCGGGCGCGCGCCTGAAGACCATGGCCGAGCTGATGGAGCGTGGCAAGCGCGAACCGCAGGCCCTCTTCTACGGCACCGCGGGTGTCGGCAGCCCGCTCTACATCGGCGTGCGCATGCTCGAGGAAGCCAGCGGCGCGCGCTTCAGCCACGTGCCCTACAAGGGCGTGGCGCCGGCCTACCAGGACCTGCTGGCCGGCCGGCTGCAGTTCATGCTCACCGACCTGGCCAGCGTGCGCCCCTTCATCGACAGCGGCAAGCTCGTTGCGCTGTCGATCACCGACAAGAGCGCACTGCTGCCCGCGGTGCCGACCTTTGCCGAAGCCGGCTACCCTGGCATCAAGGCCTTCACTGCGTTCTCGGTGCTGGTGCCGGCCAGGGTGCCGCCGGCCGTGGTGCGGCGGCTGGCCGCCGAGATCAGCAAGGCGATGAAGAACCCGGCCAACGCGGCCCGGCTCGAACAGCAGGCGCTGCTGCCGGTGTTCGACACGCCCGAGGCCTTCGCTGCGTCGCTGAAGGAAGAGCAGCAGATCTGGGCGGCCTTCATCCGCCAGCACAACATCGTGCCGGAATGAGGCAGCTGCACTGAAGCGGGCGCTCCCAATCGTTCTGCATGAAAGAACGACGGTCTGCCATGCTTGACGCCTGAGGCAAACTCTCCCACAGTCAGCCGCTGCGCCGCTCGCCCTGCCGGGCCTGCGCCGGCGCGCGACGCCGACACCGGAGACACGATGGCCACCCCCCTGAAGCTGCGGCTCAACGGCAGCCCTGCCCAGATCCAGGCCGAGGCCAGCACACCCTTGCTCTACGTGCTGCGCAACGATCTCGACCAGCTCGGCCCGCGCTTCGGCTGCGGCCTGGCGCAGTGCGGCGCCTGCACCGTGCACATCGACGGCCGCGCCACGCGCTCGTGCGTGACACCGGCGGCGCTGGCCGAGGGCCGCGAGGTCACCACGCTCGACGGCCTGGCCGCGCGCTGGCGCCAGCAGCAAGACATCACCAACAGCGCCGTGTTGCACCCGGTGCAGCAGGCGTTCATCGATGAGCAGGCGGCGCAGTGCGGCTACTGCATCAACGGCTGGATCATGACCGCTGCGGCCTTGCTGGCCGAAAAACCGAAGGCCACGGAGCCAGAACTGAAAGCCGGCTTGTCGGGCCTGAAGTGCCGCTGCGGCACCCAAGTCAGCGTGCTGCGCGCCGTCAAGCGCGCGGCGCAGCAGATGCTGGACGCGCGGGTCAAGGCATGACCGGCGCTGCGCTTGACCGTCGCAGCTTCCTGGCCGGCGGCACCGGGATGCTGATCGCGGTGGCGATGCCCGCGGCGGCGCAGGGCGCAAGTGACGGCGCGGGCGACGGCGACGGCGACGGCCTGCCGCGCGATCGCCTCGACTCCTGGTTGGCCATCGATGCCGAAGGCCGCGTCACCGCCGCGGTGGGCAAGATCGACGCCGGCCTGGGCATCGCAACGGCCTTGGCGCAGATCGTCGCCGAGGAGCTCGACGTCGACTTCGCGCAGGTGCAGATCCGCATGGGCGACACCGCGACCACGGTGGATCAGCGCGGCACCGGCTCGAGCAACGGCATCACCGACGGCGGCGCCGCGTTGCGCACCGCCGCGGCCCAGGCGCGCGCCTTCCTGCTGGCGCGCGCGGCGGCCATGCTGGCGCTGCCGGCGGCGCAGCTCGCGGTGCGCGATGGCGTCGTGCGCGCCAGCGCCGACGCAACGCGCCGCGTGAGTTACGCTGAACTGCTGCGCGGTGAGCGCTTCGAGCTCGTGCTGGATGCCCAGGCCCAGCCCAAGGATCCGGCGAGCTACCGCGTCGTCGGCCGCCCACTGCCGCGCAGCGACATCCCGCTCAAGGTCACGGCCACCTACCGCTACCTGGTGGACTTCAAGCTGCCGGGCATGGTCCACGCGCGTGTGCTGCGGCCGCCCACCGCGGGCGCGCAGTTGCTGGGCGCCGAGGCGCTGCCCAAGGTGGATGGCTTCATCGGCCTCGTGCGGCGCGGCAACTTTGCCGCCGTGGTCTGCGAACGTGAAGAGCAGGCCGTGCAGGCCGCCCGCGAGGTGCGGCTGAACTGGTCGGCGCCGACGATCCGCTTCGCGCGCGACTACGAAGCGCTGTACGAGACGTTGCGCACCGCGCCGGCGCAGAGCGCCAAGGTCGATCGCAGCCACGGCGACGTCGACGCCGCGCTGCAGGGCGCGGCGCGCCGCCTCGAGGCCTGGTACGCCTACCCCTTCCAGTCGCACGCCTGCATGGGCCCGGCCTGCGCCGTGGCGCAGGTGCAGGCCGAGGGCGCGACGGTCTGGATGGGCGGGCAGAAGCCCTACCCGCTGCGCAAGGCAGTGGCCGAGCTGCTCGGCCGCCCGGCGGCCGCGGTGCGCGTGATCTGGCTGCCCGGGCCGGGCTCCTACGGCATGAACGATGCCGACGACGCCGCCATCGACGCCGCGCTGGTGGCGCGCGAACTGGCCGCCACGGCCGCGACGGCGCAGCATGGCGGGCGCCCGGTGCGCCTGCAGTACAGCCGCGCCGACGCCACGGCCTGGGATCCGAAGGGCCCGCCCGGCGTCTTTCGCCTGCGCGGCGGCCTCGACGCCGCCGGGCGGGTGGTGGCCTTCGATTACCTGTCGCGCGGCTACTCGGGCCGCACGCGGCCTTCGGGCACGCAGCGCTTCGGCGACTCGCTGGCCGCGCAGCTGGTGGGTGGCCCCGCCACGAAGAGCGAGAACCTCTACCAGGTGTCGGCCGAGAGCTATCGCTTCGATCACCAGCGCGTGGCCGGTGAGCTGCTGGCCTGGGCGCAGTCGCTGCCCACCGGCCTGCGCACCGCGCACCTGCGCGACCCCGACGGCATGGCCACCTGCTTCGCCAGCGAAAGCTTCATCGACGAGCTGGCGCAGGCCGCCGGCGTCGACCCGGTGGCCTTCCGGCTGCAGCACCTGGCGGACCCGCGCCACGTGGCGGTGGTGCGCGCTGCCGCCGAGCGCGCCCAGTGGGTGCCGCGCGCGGGCTCGAACCCGGCGCGCGGCGCCACGCTGCGCGGCCGCGGCATCGGCTACGCGCCACGCAACGGGGCCGTGGTGGCGATCGTCGCCGAGGTCGAAGTCGTTGCCGCCACCGGCCAGTGGCGCGCCACGCGCCTCGTCGTCGCGCACGACTGCGGCATGGTCATCAACCCGCGCAGCCTCGAAGGCGTGATCGAGTCCAACATCCTGATGTCGCTCAGCCGCACGCGCCACGAAGAGGTGCGCTTCGACGAGACGCGCGTGCTCAGCGAAGACTGGCTGAGCTATCCGATCCTCGACATCACCGAGGTGCCCGACCGCATCGACGTCGTGCTCGTCGGCAACCGCCCCGGCCGCAGCTACGGTGCTGGCGAGCCGAGCACGCGACCGGTGGCCGCCGCGCTGGCCAATGCGCTGTTCGACGCCACCGGCCGCCGCCTGCGCCGCGTGCCCTTCACGCCTGCGCGCCTGCTGGCGGCGCTGCAAGGCCCTGCTGCTGTTTCCTGAATCCCGATCCCTGCCATGACCCTGACCCCGATGCCGATGCCGATGCCGATGCCGATGCCGATCCCCATGCCCCTGCGCCGCCGCCACGCCCTGGCGCTGGCTGCCGCGACCCTGCTGCCCCGTGCCGTCCAGGCCCAGGGCCCCGAGGCGGCCGACTGGCCGGGCAAGCCGATCCGGCTTGTCGTGCCCTACGCCGCCGGGGGCAGCTCCGACACGCTGGGCCGCCTCATCGGGCGCCACCTGCAGGACGCTTTCAAGCAGACGGTGGTGATCGAAAACCGCGGCGGCGCCGGCGGCGTCATCGGCTCGCAGCTGGTGGCCAAGGCCGCGCCCGATGGCTACACGCTGGTCGTCTCGGGCATCGGCTCGCACGTCATCGCACCGGTCGACACACCCGGCACCTTCGACCCGATGAAGGACTTCACCCACATCGCGCTGCTCGGCGGCCCGCCGCTGGCCATGGTGGTCAATGCCGAGCAGCCGATCAGGGACGTCAAGGGTTTCATCGCCCACGTGCAGGGCAACGCCCAGGGCCTGAGCTGGGGCTCACCGGGGCAGGGCACCCACGGCCACCTCACCGGCGAGCTCTTTCGCCAGGCCACCAAGCTCAACATGGTGCACATCAGCTACAAGGGCGCCGGCCCGGCGGTGTCGGACCTGCTGGGCAACCAGATCCCGGCCGCCTTCATGACGCTGAGCTCGGCCAATGCGCACGTCGACAGCGGCCGCTTGCGGCTGCTGGCGGTGTCGTCGCAGCGCCGCGTGGCGGCCTACCCCAACGCGCCCACGCTGGCCGAGCTGGGCTACCCGGCGCTCACCGGCACGACCTGGTTCTCGGTCTCGGGGCCGGCGGGCATGGCGCCGGCGGTCGTCGACAAGCTAAATGCCGAGATCCGGCGCGGCTTGCAGGGCGCGCCCATCCGCGCCGCGATGGCCGCAGAGAGCATGGAGACGATCGACCTTGACGCGGCCGCCTTCACGCGCTTCGTGGCCGGCGAGATCGCGCGCTGGACGCCGGCGGTGCGCTCGCTGTCGGGCGCCGGCAAGTGAGGAGCAGGGCAGAAGGGCAGGGCCGAGGGGCAGGGCCGGTTCAGACTTCGATCGACACCAAGCCGTCGCCGTCGACCACCGTGCGGTAGGTCTTGATCGGGACCATGCAGGGCGCGGCTGCCACCGCGCCGGTGCGGATGTTGAAGGCGCCGTTGTGAAAGTCGCATTCCACGAGATCGCCTTCGATGCAGCCTTCGCTGAGCGAGCCCGGGCCGTGGGTGCACTGGTCGTCGGTGACGAAGAACTCGCCGTCGAGGTTGAACACGGCCACCGTGACCGAGCCCTTCTCGACGCGGATCGCCTTGCCCACCTCGACCTCGGCGGCGCGGCACAAGGCCAGGCGCTGACAGGCTTCGGACATGCCCCAAGCTCCAATTGACAATAGACGAGCGCGGATGATATCGTCGTTTTGAATGAAGGAACACTGTTCCTTTATGCTGAACGCCGCTCAACGAGCGCAAGGCCAGGCCGGCGTCGACCCCGGCCCAGGCGCCATGGTGGAGACAGGCATGCTGAAACAAGAACAGAACGATCTGGTCACCCAGACCGGCCCCGGCACGCCGATGGGCCAGCTGTTTCGCCGCTACTGGCTGCCGGCGCTGCTGGCCGAAGAGCTGCCGCTGCCCGACGGCGCGCCGGTGCGGTTGCAACTGCTGTCAGAGAAGCTGATCTGCTTTCGCGACAGCGAGGGCCGGCTGGGCGCCATCGACGAGTTCTGCGCCCACCGCGGTGTCTCGCTGTGGTTCGGCCGCAATGAGCAAGGCGGGCTGCGCTGCCCGTATCACGGCTGGAAGTACGACGTCAGCGGCCAGTGCCTTGAAGTGCCCAGCGAGCCGGCCGAAAGCGGCTACTGCGAGCGCATCAAGCTCAAGGGCTACCCGCTCGTCGAGCGCGGTGGCGTGGTCTGGATCTACATGGGCCCGCCCGAGCTGCAGCCGCCACTGCCCGAGTGGGAATTCGCCACCGTGCCGGCCAACCAGAGCTTCATGAGCAAGCGGCTGCAGGAATGCAACTGGCTGCAGGCCATGGAAGGCGGCATCGACAGCAGCCACGTCAGCTTCCTGCACAGCGGCGCGCTCAACCGCGACCCGTTGTTCAAGGGTGCGAAGGGCAACCAGTACAACCAGAACGACTTGAAGCCGGTGTTCGACGTCGTGCCGGCCGACGGCGGCCTCTACGTGGGTGCGCGGCGCAACGCCGAAAACGGCCAGTACTACTGGCGCATCACGCCCTGGATCATGCCCTGCTTCACGATGGTGCCGCCGCGCGGCGACCACCCGCTGCACGGCCACTTCTGGGTGCCCATCGACGACCACCACCACTGGGCCTGGAGCTTCGACTACCACCCCACGCGCGCGCTCAGCGCCGAGGAGGTGCAGGCCATGAAGGACGGCCACGGCATCCACGTGCGCTACGTGCCGGGCAGCTACGTGCCGCTGCAGAACAAGGGCAACGATTACCTGATGGACCGCCAGGCGCAGAAGGCCGGCATCAGCTACAGCGGCATCGAAGGCATCGCGATGCAGGACGCCTCATTGCAGGAAAGCATGGGCGCGATCCAGGACCGCACCCGTGAGCACCTGGTCAGCACCGACAACGGCATCATCATGGCGCGCCAGCGCCTGATGAAGGCCGCCAAGGCGCTGGCCGAGAAGGGCGAAGCGCCCCCGGGCGCGCTGCCCGAGCAGCAGCGCGTGCGCTCGGCAGCGCTCGTGCTGCCCGCCGACCAGCCGTTCAAGGAAGCGGCGCTCGAAGCCTTGCGTTCGGCGCCCGGCAAGCGGCACTCGTCGGTCTAGATGGCTGCGTGCCAAGCGCAGCGGGCCGGGCTTCAGGATGTTCGGGACCCTGCCCACCTCGGCGCCGCAGACGGCGGCCTTCGAACGCGTGCAGGCCTGGGTGCGCCAGCGCTTCGGCCTGCAGCCGGCCGACGCGGTGCTGGTGACGGAACTGGTCTGCGCCTTGCCCGGCTGCCCACCGCTGGAGACCGTCATCGCCTTCTGGACCGCCGGCGCCGTGCGTCACCACCTCAAGGTCTTCAAGCCGGTGCAGCAGGTGCAGTCCGATGACCTGCCGCCGTACTGGATGAAACCCGCGCTCGCCGTGGCGCCCGACGGGGCCTGCGACTGCTGCTGAAGCCCACCCCCGGACCGAGACGACACGCATGGCCGCCTTGAAGTTGAAGACCGTCACCCGCACCCAGGGCAACAACCTGGCGCTCAAGGACGGCAGCGTGCGCCCGCTGGGCTTCGAGCTCGACTTCGAAGAAGTGCCGGTGCTCATCGACGCCTTTCGCCGCATGGTGCGCGGGCTCGAGTACGACGTCTGCGAGATGGCACTGACGACCTACGTGTGCGCGCGCGCCTATGGCACGCGCTTCACGGCGCTGCCGATCTTCCTGGTGCGCGCCTTTCACCACGGCGCCATCGTCGTCAACGCCGACATCCGCCACCCCAAGGATCTGCAAGGCCGCCGCGTCGGCGTCAACCGCGGCTGGACGGTGACCACGGGCCTGTGGGCGCGCAGCATCCTGCAGCACCAGTACGGCGTCGATCTGACCAAGATCACCTGGGTGTTGTCGGGCGATGAACACGTCGCCGAGTACCGTGCGCCGCCCTACGTGCAGACGCTCGAGCCGGGCCGCAAGATGGCCGACCTGGTGGTCTCGGGCGAACTCGCCGGCGCCATCGGCGTCGACATCGACGCGCCCAACGTCAGGCCGCTGATCCCCGACGCCGCGCAGGCCGGGCTCGACGCGCTGCGCTTGCGCGGCCACTACCCCATCAACCACCTGGTGGTGGTGCGGGACGAGCTGCTGGCCGCCCACCCGGACCTGGCGCCGGCGCTATTCGAGGCCTTCGCCGAATCCAAGCGCCGCTACGTGGCGCGGCTGCGCGCGGGCGCCATCGCGCAGCCCACCACCATCGACGAGACGCACCGCGCCGTCATGGACATGACTGGCGCCGACCCGCTGCCCTACGGCCTGGCGCCGAACCGCCGCGTGCTCGAAGAAGCGCTGGCGGCGGCGGTCGAACAGGGCATCATCCCGCGCGCGCCGGCGCTCGAAGAGCTGTTCGCCCACAACACCCATCACCTCGCCGCCTGAGGCGGCAGCACCCGAGGATCGCGCATGCCCACCCCTGTGACCATTCCAGCCCTGCAGGCCATGAAGCGCGCTGGCCGCAAGATCGTCGGCATCGTGGCCTGGGACTGGCAGATGGCGCAGATCGTTGACCGCGCCGGGGTCGACATCGTCTCGGTCGGCGACACCGTGGGCATCAACCTCTGGGGCCACGCCAACCCGCTCGAAGTGACGATGGACGAGATGCTCATCGTCACCAAGGCCGTGCGCCGCGGCGTCAAGCGCGCGCTGGTCAGCGTCGACTTCCCCTTCGGCCCGCTGCAGGAGGGGCCCGCGGCCGCGCTGCGCGCCGCCATCCGCTTCGTCAAGGAAGCCGGCGTCGACATGGTCAAGCTCGACGGCGCGGCCGAATTCCCCGAAGCCGTGGCCGCCATCGCGCGCGCCGGCATCCCGGTGTTCGCGCAGTTCGGCATCACGCCGCAGACCGCGCTCAAGCACGGCGTCGACTACAAGAGCACGCTGCAGGTGGGCGTGCAGCTGCCGCCGACGCTGACGGCGCAACTGGTGGCCGAGGCGCAGCGCCTGGAGGCCGCCGGCGCCTCGCTGCTCGACTTCACGCATTCGGGCCCGGTGGCCGGGCCGGCGGTGACGGCGGCGGTGGCGATCCCGGTGCTCGGCGGCCTGGGCGGCGGGCCCTGGCTCGACGGCCGCCTGCGCATGGCCAACGCCGCGCTGGGCTACGCCGC
>JANMVM010000175.1:0-10198 GCA_031392695.1 Rubrivivax sp. | reverse complement strand
GAGACCGTGCGCCAGTACGCGCTGGAGCGGCTGGAAGACAGCGGCGAAGCCGCGGCGGTGCGCGACCGGCACCTTGGGCACTATCTGGAACTGGTGGAGAGGGCCGAACTCCAACTCGTTGGTGGCGCGCCCGGCACTGGGATCGTGCAGCTCGATCCGGATCGCGACAATCTGATCCGTGCGCTGGCATGGTGCGACGGAGCTGAAGGCGGGCAGCGTGGGCTGCGGATGGTCGGCGCGCTGCGCCACTACTGACCGTCGCGTGGGCTGCTGGTGCGCGGGTACGAGTTGACTTTGGAAGCGCTGGGCCGGCCGGGCGCTCAGCAGCGCGACCTGTGGCGGTGCAAAGCAGTGGCGGCAGCAATGCATCTGCGCTGTTTGATTGGCCACGACCATGACGCTGGTGGTCACGTTGGAGAGTTGCTCGCACTCGCCATGGAAGTTGGCGATGACAGCTATCGTGCAAGAGCGCTTTGGCACTTGAGCAAGATCCGGAGCGAAATTGGCGACTTGGTGGGCGCGCGCAGGTATGGCGAAGAGTCGCTGGCGGTGGCGCGTCAGGCGGGCGATACAAGGGAGACGATAAATGCGCTGGCCGGCCTGGCGTTTCTCTCGGAGGCTTGCGGCTCATACGACCAAGCCGAATACCTCAGGGAGGAGGCGTTGGTGTTGAGTCGGCGCATGAGCAATCGCTTTAGCGAGGCAATTGCCAGCCTGTATCTTGTCCAGACCGCGATCAGCAGCCGCAAGACGGACCGTGCGATATCGAGGTTCGCCCAAGCGCGCGACGTGATAGCCGGTGCCAATTCTCGCCAGCTTGATCAATACGTTGTGGAAATTGCCGCGGCTCTGGCAGCCTTGACTGGCGAATCGGCAATGGCCGTGAAGCTCAACGCGGCTTGCGCTGAGCAGCGCCTCAAGCTCGGCATGGCGCCCAACACACAGGGTGTCGAGCAAGCTCGCGACCTCGCCCGCGCCCGGGTAGCCCTGGGCGAAACAGCCTGTGCAGCCGCCGAACAGGCGGGCCGTTCGATGCATTTTGCGCAGGCCGTAGCCGAGGTGGGCGCCTGGCTGGATCGCACGGCGCAACGAAGCTGAACATCAAGCCAAAATCGTCTTGCGATCACCCCGCCATCACCCCGCCAGCAGCACCACGTTCCACACCGCCACCAGCGCGTTGCGCTCTTGTTGACCCGACGGCGCGTCGTAGCGCGAGATCAGCCCCTCCTTTCGCGGCGCGCCCAGCAAGATCCTGTCCTTGTCATTCAGTTCTTCGCCTTCGAAATACATCTGCGTCACGAGCCGGCTGGCGCGGCCCTTGATGTCGAAGTGAATGTGCGGCGGGCGTGTCCAGCTGGCCGTCGCAGGGTAGGCGCCGGGTTTGATGGTCTTGACGCGCCAGCTGCCATCCGGGCCGGTGCGGATCCTGGCGTAACCCTCGAAGTTGGGGTCGACGGGCAACGGGTTCTGATCGGATGGATGGTTGTAGCGGCCCACGGCGTTGGCCTGCCAGAGCTCGAGCTCCGCATCCACGACCGGTTCGCCACGAAGGTTCATGACGCGGCCGCTGAGATACACCACCTGCCCCAGCGCACGCGCCTCCTTGCCAGCGATCAGGGTGAGGTCGGCGTCCTGGTCCAAGGGCATGCGCACGGGGTAAAACGGCCCGAGCACCTGTTCATTCGTCGGTCGAAGGCCCGGCTGCTGAGCGAAGGCCAGCGACCCAGCGCCGGCCAGCTGAGCACCGATGCTGGCCGCCGAAGCCGTCAGCACGGTGCGGCGTGTGAAGCCCGTGGTAGCGGGGGCAGCGGTGGCTTGCCAGTGCAGCTGGTTGTCTTCGATCGGTGGGGTGGGTTTCAGCATGGGTGCTCCTGGGGTTGCGGGGCTGCGACTGGGCAGCCGCGATCAAAGCTCGCCTCGGCGAAAGCCGCTGCGGTGCAAGGATGCTGGTGGGCCGTGCGCCGCCTTCACGGCTGGCTCGCTTGGCGTCGCGTCAGAGCGTCCCAGCTCGATCCGGTCGGCGACCCGGGCAGGTCCATTGCAGTCTCGGCCGCTTCGGGCCCGGCGCCCGCGCCGATCGGGCTGGGCGCCGTGTGCGCCGGCCGGCTGCTGCGCAGCCTGTCGATGTCGGCCGCGACACCGGCGACGCCGCAGGCCGCGGCCGCCAGCGCCACCACCTCCACAAGCGCAAATGACAGCAACGGCGAGGTCGCTCGACGGGGCCGAGGGCATTTCGATTGAGGCTTCATCATCGACTCCTTCACGGTGGAAACAGAGCGGGCCCGAGGGCTGATGGCAAGAGCCGTCGCGGCGGTGTCTGCACTGTCACCGCTGGCCTGGCGATCTGTACTTAGGCGGCCTAAATTGATCTAAATCCAGGCCCGGAAGGGACACCGCCAGGGCTACAGTGCAATCGCCACCGCAAGGCCCACGCTGGAGCCCGCTTGCCACACGCCTATCGATTCGGTCGCTTTGAGTTGCTGGCCGTGCAGCGCAGCGCGCTCGCCGACGGGCAACCGCTGGCGCTGGGGGCGCGCGCGCTGGATGTCCTGCTGGCCCTGGTGCAGCGCGGCGGCGAACTCATCAGCAAGGAAGAGCTGCTGCAATGTGTCTGGCCCGGCCTGGTGGTGGAAGAGGCCAACGTGCACGTACAGATCTCGCTGCTGCGCAAGGCACTCGGCGCCCAGGCCATCGCCACCGTGGCCGGGCTGGGTTACCGATTCGCGCTGCCGATCACCGAAGTCAGCGGCATGCCGCCACACAACCTGCCGGCTGCGCGCACGCCTTTCATCGGCCGCGTCGCTGCCCTGACCGAGGCCGAACAGCGGCTGCGCGGCACCCGCGTGCTGACCTTCATCGGCATCGGCGGCAGCGGCAAGACCCGGCTGGCGCTGCGCCTGGCTGAGCAGTTGTTGCCGACGTTCGAGCAGGGCATCTGGTTCGTCGATCTGGCGTCGCTGGAGGACGCGGCGCAAGTGCCGATCGCGCTGGCGCGCACGCTGGGCGTGGCGCAGGACGCAAACACCACGCTCGAGCAAGATCTGCTCGACAAGCTGAGCAGCCACCATGCGCTGCTCATCTTCGACAACTGCGAACATCTGCTCGACGCCGTGGCGGCACTGGCCGGCGTGCTGCTGGGCGGCGCGCCCGAGCTCAAGATCCTGTGCACCAGCCGCGAGGCGCTGGGCCTGGCCGGTGAAGTCATCTTTGCCGTGCCGCCGCTGGCGCTGCCGCCGGCCGATGCCGATGCGCTGACCACCGCCGCGGCCGAGGCGGTGCAGCTGTTCATCGAGCGCGCCCGCGCGGCGGCACCGGGGCTGGGCTTCGATGCCGGCTCGCTGCCCTGGGTGGCCCACATCTGTCGTCGGCTGGACGGCATTCCCCTGGCCCTGGAACTGGCCGCTGCGCGCCTGAAGATGCTGTCGGTGACGCAGGTCAGCGCGCTGCTGGACGAGCGCTTCGAGCTGCTCACCGGCGGCGCACGCGCCGTGCCGCGGCAGCAGACCTTGCAGGCCGTGATCCACTGGAGCTATGAGCATCTGGCCGCGGCCGAACAGCGGCTGCTGCGTGTGCTGTCGGTCTGCAGCGGGGGCTGCGATCTGGCCGCGGCCTTGGCCCTGCAGGGTGACGAGACCGACAAGCCGGATGCCCGGACCATCGTCTCGCTGGACAGCCTGGCGCGGCTGGTGGACCAGTCCCTGCTGACCGTGCAGCACAACGCCCAGGCCGCACGCTACGAGATGCTGGAGACGGTGCGCCAGTACGTGCTGGAGCGGCTGGGCGATGGTGGTGAAGTGGCCGCCGTGCGCGACCGCCACCTCGGGCATTTTCTGGCGCTCGCCGAGGAAATGGATCAACAGCTCACGGGCGAGAGGCCCGGCGCATGGATCGCGCGTCTCGACCTGGAGCGGGACAACCTGTTTCGCGCGCTGGCCTGGTGCGAAGGGGCCGGGCGCGAGCAAAGTGGTCTGCGCATGGTGGTTGCGCTGCGCCACTACTGGCCGTCTCGGGGATTGCTGGTGCGCGGCTATGAAGTGACGATGGCGGCGCTGGCTCGCCCCGGCGCGCAGGAGCGTGGGTTGTGGCGCTGCAAGGGCCTCTCGGCGGCTGCCGAGCAGAGTTCCATGCTGGGCCATTACCAGCAGGCTGGCTCACTCGCCGAGGCGTCGCTGGCCATCGCCCGTGAGACCGGCGACGCCGAGCGCAGCGCCATCGCGCTGCGCCAGATGGCGATGGCCAGCTTGATGGTGGGAGACACCAAGACCGCGCGCCAGCACGGCGACGAGGCCCTGGCCTTGGCGCGCCAGATCGGCAACGACCTGCTGATCTGCGGCTTGCTCAGCGGCATGGCCCTGTTGCACATGCATGAGGGCGAATACGCCCAGGCCGAGCCGCTGTTTGTGGAGGTGCTTTTTCTGCACAAACGCGCCAACCACCCTTGCTTTGCCAAGGCCACCGCGGTGCTCAACCTCGCAGCGGTCGCCATCGGTCGGCGCATGCCCGACGTCGCCCGCGCGCGATTGCTCGAAGCCGCGGCACTGGCCGAGCACGCCGATTCACGCTTTCTCGGCCAGCATTTGGTGGATGAGGTCTCGGCGCTGGCCGCGCTGAGCGGCCACTTCGAGCTGGCCGTCAGGTTGCGTGCCGCGTCGGTCAGGCAACGCGAAGAGGTCGATATGGCGGCGCACCGGCTCGGCCGTGAGCAAAAACGCGACCTGGCACAAGCCCGCCAGGCGCTCGGGGTAGCCGCGTGTGCAGCGGCCGAGCAAGCGGGCCGCGGCATGCGCTACGAACAAGTCTCGACCGAGGCTCTCGACTGGCTGCGCCTGCCACCCCCGCACGGCGCCGCCCACGAGCCGCGGCAGGCCACCGACCGCTGATGGCAGCGAGTGCGGCTTGCACCGCGGGCCTCGGGACGCGCCCGGCTCCCGGGCCAGCCCGGGCCAGCCCAGTGCCCGCCAGCGTTGCCAGCACCCCGCGCACGCCCCGGCCTCCCCTGGCGCTGTGCAGCCGGTGTTTCGTCGCACGCCGCTACCGGGGGCGGCGCTGTGCGGTTAGATTCCCGTCTGCTCCAACTACCGATCGCCCGCTGCGCACCGCGCGGGCCAAGTCTCCATGCGTCATCTGTTCCTTGCCGTCCTCGCTTCAGCCGTGCTCGCCGCCTGTGGCCGCCAGGGCCCGGCCGAGAAGGGCCCGGGCCAACCGGCATCGACGGCCAAAGCCGGCAGCCCGGCGACGGCCAGCGCCGTCTTGCTGCTGGCGCCTGAGGACCTGCGCACACTCAGCCCGAGCCTGCTGGCCAGCGGCCCGGTGATCTCGGGATCGCTGCAGCCCGAGCGGCGCGCCGACCTGCGCGCCGAGGTGGGCGCGCTGGTGCAGCAGGTGCTGAAGGAAAACGGAGAGGCCGTGCGCAGCGGCGAGCTGCTGGTGCGCCTGGATGACAGCGCCATCCGTGACGGCCTGACCTCGGCCGACGAGGCGGTGCGAGCCTCGTCGCAAGCCTTCGAGCAGGCTGAGCGCCAGGTGCAGCGCCTGAAGACGCTGCAAGTCCAGGGCATGACGTCGATGCAGGCGCTGGAAGATGCCGAGGTGCGGCGCAACAACGCGCAAAGCGACCTCGTGGCGGCACGCGCCCGCGTCGCCAGCGCGCGCCAGCAGCTGCGCCGCACCGAGGTGCGGGCGCCTTTCGATGGCCTGGTCAGCGAACGCAAGGTCTCGGCCGGTGACACCGCGCAGGTGGGCAAGGAGCTGCTCAAGGTGATCGACCCGCGCAGCATGCGCTTCGAGGGCCTGGTGTCGGCTGACCGCATGCACGAGCTCAAGCTCGGCCAGACGGTGGGCTTCCGCGTCAACGGCTATCCGCAGAACGATTTCGTCGGCACGGTGCGCCGCATCGACGCCGCGGCCAACGCCACCACGCGCCAGGTCGAAGTCATCGTGGGCATTGCCCAGGCGCCGGCGGCGCCGCGCGTCGCTGGCCTGTTTGCCGAGGGCCGCGTCGAAACCGGCGGCACCCAGGCGCTGATGCTGGCCGACGCGTCGGTGGTGCGCGTGGGCGACCTGGCGCAGGTCTGGCGCGTCGAAGGCCAGGTCGTCAAGAAGGTGGCCGTGACCCTGGGGCCGCGCGATCCACGCAGCGGCGACCACCCGGTGCTCATGGGCCTGGCGGCCGGCGACCGCGTGCTGCGCAACCCCGGCAGCACCTTGACGGACGGGCAGCGCGTCGAATTCACCCAGCCTCTGGCGACGGGACCGGCGGGCACGGCGGGCCCGGCTGCAGCGGCAGCTGCCCGGCCGGCGTCGGCGGCCAGCAACTGAAAGGGGGCGCACCATGTTCCTCTCCGAATTCAGCATCAAGCGGCCGGTGGCGATGATCGTCATCATCGTCGCGCTCATGGCGCTGGGCCTGCTGGCGCTGTCCAAGCTGCGCGTCAACCAGATCCCCGACGTCGAGCAGCCCGTGCTCACGGTGGGCATCACCTATCCCGGGGCCAGCCCCGACACGGTGGAGCGCGAGGTCATCAACCGCATCGAGAAGGCGCTGCAGGGCATCGCCGGCGTCGACCGCGTGCAGTCCACCGCCAGCGAAGGCTTCGCGCGCCTGGTGCTGATCTTCAATTTCGACAAGAACATGATCGAGGCCGCCGACGAGGTGCGCAATGCGATCGGCTCGGTGCGCCACAAGCTGCCCACCGAGATCCGCGAGCCGGTGCTGCAGCGGCTGGACCCGGCGGCGCAGCCGATCATGCAGCTGGCGCTGTCGTCGACGACGCAGAGCCACGCCCTGATCTCGCGCCTGGCCGAAGACCAGTTGGCCGACAAGTTGCGCGGCATCAAGGGCGTGGCGGTGGTCAACGTCAACGGCGCCCTGCGGCGCGAATTGAGCGTGCTGCTGCATGCCGAGAAGTTGCGCGAGTACGCGGTCTCGGTGACCGAGGTGGTGGCCGCGCTGCGGGCGCAGAACGCCACCGCGCCGGTGGGCAAGGTGCGCGGCACGCTCGAGGACCAGAGCATCCGGCTCGTCGGGCGCATCGAGTCACCGGCGGAGTTCGAGCAGATCGTCATCAAGCGCCGCGGCAATGAATTGGTGCGCCTGGCGCAGGTGGCTTCGGTGAAGGACGGCTTCGCCGAGCTGACGGGTTTTTCGATGCACAGCGGCAACCCGAACGTCGGCCTGTCGGTGACGCGCACGCGCGAGGCCAGCACGGTGAGCGTGGCCGACGCCATCCGCAAGCTCACGCTCGAGATCAACCAGACGCTGCCCGCGGGCACGCGGCTCGAAGTCACCCAGGACGGCGGCGAGAACGCCAGCAACAGCCTGAACAACGTCATCCACGCGCTCGTCTTCGGCGCCGGGCTGACGGTGCTGGTGGTCTACGTCTTTCTCAACTCCTGGCGCTCGACGCTGATCACGGCGCTGAGCCTGCCGACGTCGGTGGTGGCGGCCTTCATCGCGGTCTGGCTGTGCGGCTTCACGCTCAACTTCATGAGCCTGCTGGGCTTGAGCCTGGCCATCGGCGTGCTCATCGACGATGCCATCGTGGTGCGCGAGAACATCGTGCGCCACATGGAGCGCGGCGCCGACCGCATGACCGCTGCACGCCAGGGCACGGCCGAAATCGGCCTGGCGGTGGCGGCGACGACGTTTTCCATCGTTGCGGTGTTCGTGCCGGTGGCCTTCATGCCGGGTGTCTCGGGCGAATGGTTCAGGCCCTTCGGCGTCACCGTGGTCGCCTCGGTGCTGGTGAGCCTGTTCATCAGCTTCACGCTCGACCCCATGCTCTCGGCCTACTGGGGCGACCCGCCGGGGCACCACCAGGCGCCCAAGCGCGGCATCAGCCGCGTGCTGGCGCGTTTCAACGACTGGTTCGACCATCAGGCCGACCGCTACGGTCGCGTCATCGCCTGGGCGTTGCACCACCGACGCTGGATGGTGGTGTTCGCGCTGGCCAGCCTGGCAGGCGCGCTGTTTCTGCAGTCCCGCTTCGGGGGCTCGAGTTTCCTGCCCGCGTCCGACGCCGGGGTGCTGGCCGTCGAGGTGCGCACGCCGTCGAGCAGCAGCCTGGAGTACGCGCGCCTGAAGGTCGAGGCGGCGGCCGCGCTGGCGCGCCGGATGCCCGAGGTCAAGGCCACCAACAGCTATGTCAACCCGGGCGGCGGCCGCATCTACGTCGACGTCGGCAAGAGCACGCAGCGCGCGCGCTCGTCGATCGAGATCGCCACCGAACTGCGCACCATCACGGCGCGGCTCGTCGGCGCCGAGTACGTGGTGCTGGACGACCTCAACAACGGCGCGCAGAAGCCGGTGCAGATCCGCTTCACGGGTGCGGAGTCGCGCAAGCTGCTCGACATCACCAACGACTTCATGGCCCAACTGCGTGCCGTGCCGGGCGCGGTGGATGTCGGCCTGTCGGAGCAGGACCCGCAGAACGAGATGAAGATCGAGCTCGACCGCGGCCTGGCCAACACGCTGGGCATTTCTGTCAACGACGCGGCGCAGGCGCTGCGCGTGGCCTTTGCCGGCGTCGAGGTCGGCGACTGGGTCGACCCGACCGGCGAAGCGCGCGACGTCGCCGTGCGCCTGCACCCCGACGACCGCGTCAGCGCCAGCAACATCGAGCGACTGCCGATTGCCGTCAGTGGCAGCAACCGCATGGTGCCGCTGGAGCAGATCGCCACCGTCACGATGGGCAAGGGCCCGAGCCAGATCCAGCATGCCGACGGCAAGCGCACGATCAGCGTGGCGGCCAATGCCCAGGGCCGTTCACCGGGCGAGGTGACGGCCGATGCGCTCAAGCTCGCGCGCGCCATGAACTACCCGCCGGGCTACGGGCTGGAGCTGGCGGGGGCTTCGCGCGACCAGCAGGAGGTGTTCAAGCAGATGGGCATCGCGCTCGTCTCCGGCGTGGCGCTGATGTACCTGGTGCTGGTGATGCAGTTCAGCAGCTTCACGGCGCCGCTGGCGGTGATGCTGTCGCTGCCGCTGAGCCTGATCGGCGTCGTGCTGGCGCTGCTGCTGACGCGCGGCACGCTCAACCTGATGAGCTTCATCGGCGTCATCATGCTGATGGGCCTGGTGGCCAAGAACGCGATCCTGCTGCTGGACGCGGCGCGCGTGCTCGAAAAGCAGGGCGTGGACCGCGAGGAGGCGCTGATGGCCGCCGGCCGCAAGCGCCTGCGCCCGATCCTGATGACGACGCTGGCCCTCATCGCCGGCATGCTGCCAGTGGCCATCGGGGTGGGCGAGGGCAGCGAGTTCTACCGCCCGATGGCGGTGGCCATCATCGGCGGCACCATCACCAGCACCGTGCTGACGCTGCTCGTGATCCCGAGTTTCTACGACAGCATCGAGACCTCGCGCGACCGTGCCGTGGCCAAATTCAAGGCGCGCGAGTTGCGCTGGAATGCCTTCTTCGCCTTTGTCGTCACGCTGGCCGAGGCGCTGCTGACACTGGTGTTCGTGCGCTTCCTGTGGCGCGGCGTGGCGCGCCTGGTGCTGCGCGCGCGGGGCAGCGGCCGCGGCACGCTGCCCGCTTGACGAGGCGTGAGATCGCGATGAACGAGCTGCAGCGGCTGGCCGCCGTCGAGGCCATCGCACGCCAGGCCGGTGCACTGATCCTGGAGGTCTACGCCAGTGACTTCGAGATCCGCGGCAAGGCCGACGCCTCGCCCGTGACCGAGGCCGACGAGGCCGCCGAGCGCTGCATCGTGGCGGCACTGCACGAACTGGATGCGGACATCCCGGTGGTGGCCGAAGAGGCCGCAGCGCGTGGTGACAGCCCTGCCGTGGGACGGCGCTTCTGGCTCGTCGACCCGCTCGACGGCACGCGCGAATTCGCTTCGCGCAACGGCGAGTTCACGGTCAACATCGCGCTCGTCGAAGACGGCCTGCCGACGCTGGGCGTGGTGCTGGTGCCGGTGACCGGCGCGCTGTATGCGGGCCTCGTGGGGCAGGGCGCCTGGCTCGAGGAGCAGGGCCAGCGGCGCGCCATCCGCTGCCGCCCCGCGCCATCGATGGGCTGGGTGCTGGCCTGCAGCCGCTCGCACGGCGATGAAGCCGCGCTGCAGGCCTGGCTGGGCGGGCGCGCCGTGGCGCAGCGCATCGTGGCCGGGTCGTCGCTGAAATTCGGCCTGCTGGCCTGCGGCCAGGCCGACGTCTATCCGCGCCTGGGCCGCACCATGGAATGGGACACCGCCG
>JANMVM010000141.1:0-37246 GCA_031392695.1 Rubrivivax sp. | reverse complement strand
CGCGCAAGCCGCTGCAGAAGCCAGCGCCGCGCCCGCTCCGCCGGCACCGCCCGCCGTGGAGGCGCCCATTTCCGCAGCGCGCACGCGCCACGCCGCTGCGCGCGAAGTTCCACTTTCCGTGCCGGTGCTGCGCGAAGAGCTGCGGCCGGCAGAACCCGTGCTGGCAGCACCGCAGCCATTGCAGGCGCTGGCGCCTGCGGCCTCGGCCTCGGCCATCGCGCCGTCGGGCGCCGGCCGCGCCGACCAGGCCGAGATGATGGGTGAACTGCGTTCCATGCGCGGCCTGATCGAGCAGCGCTTTGGTGCCCTGGCCTTCATGGAAAAACTGCAGCGTCACCCGCGCCAGGCGCAGCTGGCGCAAAAGCTGCTGGACGCCGGCTTTTCGCCTGCGCTGATCCGCAAGCTGGTTGAAAGCGTGCCGGCCGAAGGCGATGAAAGTTCCTGGGCCGCAGGCGTGCTGGAACGCAACCTGGCCACTGGTGAACGCGAAGCAGCGCTTGAAGAAACGGGCGGTGTCTATGCGCTCATCGGCGCCACGGGCGTCGGCAAGACGACGAGCACCGCCAAGCTCGCAGCGGCCTTTGCCGCGCGCCACGGCGCGGCCGAACTGGGCCTCATCACGCTGGACGCCTACCGCGTGGCCGCGCACGAACAACTGCGTACCTACGGCCGCATCCTGGGCGTGCCGGTGCACACCGCGCATGACCGCGCGTCGCTGGAAGACCTGCTCGACTTGCTGTCGGCCAAGCGCATGGTGCTGATTGACACCGCCGGCATGGCGCAGCGTGACAGCCGCACGCGGGACCTGCTGGAGATGATCTCGCACCGCTCCATCAACCGCCTGCTGGTGGTCAATGCGTCGGCGCAGGGCGAAACCATCGAAGACCAGTTGGCGGCCTATGGTGCGCCGGCTTGCAGGGGCATCGTGCTGTCCAAGCTGGACGAGGCCGTCAAGCTCGGGCCGGCGCTGGATTCGATGATTCGCCACAAGCTCAAGGTGCTGGCGGTGGCCAATGGCCAGCGGGTGCCTGAAGACTGGCACCGCCTGTCGGCCAACGCGCTGGTCCAGCGCGCACTGAAAAGCCACAGCGGCGCCGCGTGGCGGCTGGACGACCAGGACATGAACCTGATCTTTGCTGCGCTGCCGGCGTCGCGTTCGGTGGGCGCGTCGGCAGCCGCCGGACGGAACGCATGACATATCCCGGCTAACGCATCACATGCACGACTTCTACGCCCATTCCCGACCTGTGCCGTTGGACCAGGCCGACGGCCTGCGCCGCATGTTTGCCGGCCGGCAGCACCGGGTGCTGCCGCTGGTGGCCAACCCCTACGTGCCCTTCAGCGGCCTTGTGCTGGACCGCCTGTCGGCCGTGCTGTCCAGCGGGCTGTCCAGCCTGCCGCCTGTTCCTGGCTGCCAGGTGCTGGTGGTGGACGCGTCCAGCGCGTCGCCCCCACCGCACGAGATGGCGGCGCTGGACTTGTCGGCGGGCATTGAGGGGGTGTCGCCGCGCGTGGCCTACCTGCCAGCGAGCGGTTTGCCGATGGCCTATGTGGACACGCGTGGCAGCGCGGGCGGCTTCATCGACGCCGTGCAGCGCGCTGCGCCGCAGGCCGAACTGATCCTGCTGCATGCCGACGCGCCCGACCTGGCGCGCATCTTCAAGCGCCGCGCCGCGCGGCCGCTGCTGATCGGGTCCGACCACCCCGACAGCATCAAGCACGCCTACGCCGGCGCCAAGTTGCTGGCCCAGCGCTGCACGCTGCTGAGCTTTGACTTGCTGCTGGCCGCCGCACCGCAGTCGCCACGCGCGGCGTCCATTGCCCAGAGCCTGGCCGGCTGCATCGAAACCTTCCTGGGCGGGGTGCTATGCCACACCGCGCTGATCGACCCCGCAGGGGACCCCGCAGCGCCACCTGACACAACGCTCGCCGCCCTGTTGGCGGCGCAACTGGCACTGGATGAGTTGGCCGACGCGGCAGCGGCGTACCCATTCCAGACTGCCACCCGCAGCACCCCCGCCACCGCCCGACCCGCTTTCAGATAGAGGCCAAGCACACATGTACACCGCCAAGGGACAACTCGACTCCGGCGTGCTGCTCAAGCAGTACCAGCCCCTGGTGCGCCGCCTCGCGCACCAGATGATCGCCAAGCTGCCAGCCAACGTGGAGCTCGACGACCTGATCCAGGTCGGCATGATCGGCCTGAGCGATGCGCTGTCGCGCTTCGACCCCGGGCAGGGCGTGCAGTTCGAGACCTTCGCCACCCAGCGCATCCGCGGCGCCATGCTGGACGAACTGCGTGGCAACGACTGGATGAGCCGTGGTGACCGCCGCCACCAGCGCAGCATCGAAGCCGCCGTGCACAAGCTGGAACAGCGCTTTGGCCGCGCCCCGCACGAAAGCGAAATCGCGCGCGAAATGGGCCTGAGCCTGGAGGACTACCAGACGCTGCTGGGCAAGGTGCGCGGCACCCAACTCATCTACCTGGAAGACATGAGTGGCGACGACGGCGACGACGACTACCTGGACCGCCACGTCATCGACAACAGCGCCAACCCGATTGCGCGGCTGCAGGACCAGCGCATGCGCGAGGCGCTCGTCGAAGCCATCAAGCACCTGCCCGAGCGCGAGCAGTACGTGATGAGCATGTACTACGAGCACGACATGAACTTGAAGGAGATCGCCGCCGTGCTGGGCGTCACCGAGAGCCGGGTCTGCCAGCTGCACAGCCAGAGCATCGCCCGCCTGCGCACGCGATTGCGCGAGTGGTAGCGCGAGTGGTAGCGACAAGGGCAGGGTGCCGTCCGACCGGGCGGGCCCCGCACAAAGTCAAAGACCGGCGCGAGCCGGTCTTTTCATTGCGGCGCGCCGATCGGCGCGTGCTGCGCCGTCAGGCCAGCAGGCCGCCGCCCGGGCGCGTGTGGCGATCGCTGCCGCCGGCGGCGGAGTACAGGCTGGCCGGCGCGATGCGCGGGATCAGCACATCGATGGCACGGTCCAGCGACGCGGTGGCGCGGGCCAGCGCTTCGCGCTGCGCGGCGACCTGGCCGCCAGCCAGTGCCAGCCGCTGGCGCAAGGGTGGGGGCACGCCACCGCTGCGCGCTGCACGGCCGAAGTGATCGACCGCGGCTGCCAGCGCCAGGTGCAGCCCGGCGGCGGCCTCGTCGACCGCCGAAACGTCCTGCCGGTGCAGCGCGACGCCGAGCGCCACGAGCTGGTCTTCGACCGCCTTGAGCGGCTGTTCCAGTGCCGCCGCGGCTTGCACGGCACCGAGTTCCTGCTGCGAGAGCATCATGCGCGGCGCCGCCTCAGCTGGGCTTGCGCGCCAGCAGTTCCTGGGCGTTGACGATCAGCTTGTCGGCGATCGCCTCGGGGTTGACCAAGAACTTGCCATCGCGGATGGCCTGCGCGATGCGCTCGACCTTGGCGGTGTCGAAGGTGGGGTCCGAGCCAAGGCCTGCCAAGTGCGCAGCGGCAGGGGACAGGTCCACCTGCGTGCTGGCCTCGGCGGTCGGCGGCATCTTGGGGCCGGCGCCCTTGCGCTCGGCAGCAGCCGGGGCAATCGGGGGTTTGGTATCGAGAGGACCGATCTTCATGATTGACTCCTGTCAGGGGCACGAGGCACGTGCTGGCCCGACGACATGAACGTACTATCGGACGCGAGGCGGCGCGACTTTAGCCCCGCAGCAGAGATTTTCGCACCACCCCCGCGGATGAAGGGGGTTCGGGGCGGTGAAGGGCTCACGGCGGCAGCTCCACGCGGCGCTCGGCCACCGCCAAACCCGTCACCACGCGACCGGATTCGGTGCGCACGCGCACCGGCTGGCCCTCGATGCCGGCGCCCAGCGCCTGGCCCTCGGACGCGACGGCAAAGCCGGGGCCGCGGGCGATCAGAGTCACGGTTTCGCCGGGGCCGAACCACTGGCGGGCGCGCAGGTCGCTGCCGCGTACCGCCTGGCCGGCGGCCAGCGGCCGCGCCAGCACGCGGTCCGCCAGGTCTGCGGCGCTGGCGTGGGCGGCGCTCGTGGCGGCGGCCCAGTCCACGTCGGCAATCGTCAACTGGCTCGGGTCCAGGCGTGCGCCGGCCGGCAAGGGCACGCCGGCGATCACCGCCGGGGCCCAAACCTGCACCGTCACGGGCAGGCTTACCTGCCAGGCCACCGCACCCTGCACGCAGCGCAGGCCGACGCGGCTGCGGCCCCAGGGCGAGACGCCGGCGAGCAGGAAAGGCTGGACCTGGGCGCAGGGCGCGAGCTGCAGGCGCGGATCGAGCGCGCCGGCAAGCACCTCGATGCGCGCGCCGCGCGGTGCCAGCGCGCGCGCGGCCTGGCTGGCCAGCGCCGTGGCCTGGGCCAGCACCGCTGCGCCCAGTGGCGCCGCCGGCTCGGCAGCGCCAGCGGCGGCCGCCCACAGCACGGCCAGACCGGCCAGACTGGCCAGGGCGGTGGGGCAGGGCGGAATGGTGCGCATGTTCACGAGTCGGACTGTAGGCAGGCCGGGCGCTGCCAGAGGGCGGGATAAGGCCGGCGAAGCCCGGTCTTTTCGCACTCACGTTGCGCGCCCCGGCTTTCAGAATGCCTTCCATGCCCTGCCTGCCCCGTCTTCCCCGCCTTGCCGGTCGTTCCGGTCGTCCCGGTCGTCCCATCACCGCCTGCTGAACCCGGCCCCAGCCCGCAAGGAGCCTGCATGATCGCCCGCCTCACCGACGCCCTCGACTTCCACAGCCAGGCCCTGGCGCTGCGCTCGGAGCGCCAGCGCCTGATCGCCGGCAACATCGCCAACGCCGACACCCCGGGCTTCAAGGCGCGCGACTTCGACTTCGCGTCGGCGCTGCGTGCGGCGCGTGGCGATGCCGGCGTCGGCGAGGGCATCGCGCAGGGCGTGATGAACACCTCGGGCAAGCTCAATCCGGTGCTGCGCTACGCCCAACCGGCGCAGACCAACCTGGACAGCAACACGGTGGACATGGACCGCGAACGCGGCAACTTCATGGACAACGCGCTCAAGTACGACGCCACCTTGCGCTTCATCAACAGCAGCGTGCGCACGACGCTGGATGCGATGAAGAGCCACAACCAGGGTTGAGGAAGGACTGAACCATGAGCATGCTGCGGATCTTCGATGTGGCCAGCAGCGCGATCAGCGCGCAGAGCCAGCGCCTGAACGTGGTGGCCTCCAACCTGTCCAACGCCGACACCGTGGCCGGACCCGACGGTGCCGCCTACAAGGCGCGCCAGGTCGTCTTCCAGACCGCGCTCATGGGTCCGCCCGGGCAGCGCGAGGCCAGCGTGGGCGTGCGCGTATCGACGATCTCCGAGGACAACACCCCAGGCCGTCGCGTGCTCGACCCCAAGCACCCCAGCGCCGACGCCGACGGCTACGTCACCTACAGCAACGTCAACCCGGTGGAGGAGATGGTCAACATGATCTCTGCCTCGCGCTCGTACCAGAACAGCGTCGAGGTCATGAACACCGCCCGCAGCCTGCTGCAAAAGACCCTGCAGATGGGCCAGGGCTGAGGGCCGCGCCCGCCCTGCTCCGCCCACTGAAAGCAAGCCATGACCACCACCGCCGCCGTCAACCCCTACGCCTCGCTGGCCAGCACCAGTACCACGGCCAGCAAGACCGCCAACGAGGCCGGCAGTGCCGACCGCTTCCTCAAGCTCCTGGTCACGCAGATGCAGAACCAGGACCCGCTCAACCCGATGGACAACGCGCAGATCACGAGCCAGATGGCGCAGATCAACACCGTCAACGGCATCGAGCAGCTCAACGGCACGGTCGAGGGCCTCAACGGCCAGTTCTTGCAATTGCAGGCCCTGACGGGGGCCTCGCTGGTGGGTCGCCACGTCACGCTGCAGGGCAACAAGATCGGGGTCGACAGCGGCCAGGGCGTGGGCGGCTTCGACCTGGCAGCCAAAGCCGACCGCGTCAAGGTCGAGATCCTGAGCCCGGCCGGCCGTGTCGTCGACACGCTGAACCTCGGCGCCCAGGACGCCGGCCGTCACGGCTTCGACTGGGCCGCCACCGGCCTGGCCGACGGTGCCCCGTACAGCTTCCGCGTCGTCGCCACCTCGGCTGGCGCCGCGGTGGCCAGCACGCCGCTGATGCGCGACCGCGTCGAGGCCGTCAACACCAGCGGCAAGAGCCTGATGCTCGAAACCGAACACAACGGCCCCGTCGCCTACAGCGACGTCAAGGCCTTCAACTGAACCCCACCAGCGCCCTCCAGCGACAGGACACACCATGAGCTTCCAGCAAGGCCTCTCCGGACTCAACGCCACGAGCAAGAACCTGCAGGTCATCGGCAACAACATCGCCAACGCCAACACCTTTGGCGCCAAGGCCGCGCGCGCCGAGTTCTCCGACATGTACGCCGCGGCGCTCAACGGCGCGGGCACCAACCGCGTCACCGTCGGCATCGGCACCAACCTGGCTTCGGTGGCGCAGCAGTTCACCCAGGGCAACATCAAGACCACGGACAACCCCATGGACCTCTCGATCAATGGCGCCGGTTTCTTCCAGGTCAGCGACGCCCAGGGTTCGATCACCTATTCGCGCAACGGCCAGTTCAAGGTCGACCGCGACGGCTTCATCGTCAACAACACGCAGCAAAAGCTGATGGGTTATGGCGCTAACGTCCAGGGTCAGATCCAGGCCGGTCAGGCGGTGGCGCTGCAATTGCCCACCGCCGGCGTGGCGCCCTCGGCGACGACCGAGGTCAAGATCGAGATGAACCTCGATGCGCGCCTGGGCGTCACGGTGCCGGCCAGCGGCGCGCAGATCGACTTCAACAACCCCGACACCTACAACAACGCCACCTCGGTGACGGTGTTCGATGCCAAGGGCCAGCAAGTGGCGCTGACCTATTACTTCCAGAAGGCGGCCAACGACAGCTGGAACGTCTACGCCACGGCCAACGGCGTTCCCGTCGCCGGTGTCGCCAGCGCGCCTTTGCCTGTGACGACGATCGACTTCGCCGCCGACGGCAGCGCGCCGACGGCGCCGGTCGGGCCGGTGGTGCTGAGCCTGCCCAGCACCACCAACGCCGCCGGGGCCACCACGCTGCCGATCGCGGCGGTGTCCTTCGACGTCAGCCAGTCGACGCAGTTCGGCGCCGGCTTCGGCGTCACCGACCTCACGCAGGACGGCTTCACGGCCGGCCAGCTGACCTCGGTGGCGGTGGAAAACAACGGCATCATCACGGCGCGCTACTCCAACGGCCAGACCCACGCGGCGGGCCAGATCGAGCTGGCCAACTTCCGCAACCCGCAGGGCCTGGTGCCGCTGGGCGACAACGGCTGGGCGCGCTCCAACGCCTCGGGCGACCCGGTGGCCGGCGTGCCCGGTGACGCCAACCTGGGCGTGCTGCAAGCCGGCGCGCTGGAAGAAAGCAACGTCGACCTGACGGGTGAACTCGTCAACATGATCATGTCGCAGCGCATCTACCAGGCCAACGCGCAGACCATCAAGACCGAAGATCAGATCCTGCAGACGCTGGTCAACCTGCGCTAAGTCATGCACTCTGCGAACCGCTAGCGAGCCGACATGGACCGCCTCATCTATCTGGCGATGGCCGGTGCCAAGGCCACGCTGCAGCGCCAGGACACGCTGGCCAACAACCTGGCCAACGCCTCGACCACGGGCTTCCGCGCCGAGATGCAGGCCTTTCGCGCCGTGCCGGTGCGCGGCGAAGGCGCCAGCACGCGGGTCTACGCGCTGGAGTCGACGATCGGCCACGACACCCGCTCGGGCCCGGTGCAGAGCACCGGCCGGCCGCTGGACGTGGCGCTGCAGGGCAATGCCTGGCTGGCCGTGCAGGCGCTCGACGGCACCGAGGCCTACACCCGTGCCGGGTCGCTGCAGGTCAGCCCCGAGGGCCAGCTCGTCACGCCCAGCGGCCTGCCGGTGCTGGGCGACGGCGGGCCGATCACAGTGGGCATCAACGCCAATGTCGAGATCGCCAGCAACGGCAGCATCACCACCACCACCGGCAACGGCCGCCCGCAGCAGGTCGGGCGCCTGAAGCTCGTGACCACCGATGCTGCCCTCAACCGCGGCACTGACGGCCTGTTCCGCGCCCCCGATGGCGACCTCAGCGTCGACCCGCTGGCGCGCGTGCAAAGCAGCGCGCTCGAAGGCTCCAACGTGAGCCCGGTGGAGACGATGGTGGCGATGATCGCCGCGGCGCGCCAGTTCGAGCAGCAGATGAAGATGCTGCAGGGCGCCGAGCAGCGCGAGCAGGGCGCGGCCAAGCTGCTGGCGCCGGGCTAGGAGCCGGCCGATCGGCGGCGAACTGCGGCCGCCAGGCCGCCAGCGCAGAGAAGGCCGGCATGCCGGCCTCTTTTTCGCCCGTCACGGGCCTTCAGTCGCGCCGAAGATGGTCCACCTTTTGAAGGACACCCACCATGATCCGCTCCCTCTGGATCGCCAAGACCGGGATGGAAGGCCAGCAGACCAAGCTGGACGCTATCTCCAACAACCTGGCCAACGTCGGCACCAACGGCTTCAAGCGCGCCGGCGTGGTGTTCGAAGACCTGATGTACCAGAACCTGCGCCCGGCGGGCTCGGCCACGTCCGAGCAGAGCCAGTTGCCCACCGGGCTGCAGGTCGGCCTTGGCGTGCGCGCCGCCGCCTCGACGCGTAACTTCGGCCAGGGCAGCCTGCAGCAGACCGGCAACAACCTCGACCTGGCGATCAAGGGCCAGGGCTTCTTCCAGATCCAGCTCCCCGACGGCACCACCGGCTACACCCGCGACGGTGCCTTCCAAGTCGACGCCAACGGTGCGCTCGTCAACAACGCCGGCCACCCGGTGCAGCCCGGCATCACGGTGCCGGCCAACGCGCTGGCGGTGACGATCGGCGCCGACGGCACCGTCAGCGCCTCGATCCCGGGCCAGGTGGCACCGCAGACCCTGGGTCAGTTGCAGCTGGCTGCCTTCGTCAACCCGGCCGGGCTCGACGCCCGCGGCGGCAACCTGTTCGGCGAGACCGCGGCCTCGGGCACACCCAACGCCGGCGCGCCCAGCTCCGCCGGCCTGGGCTCGCTGCAGCAGGGCTTCGTCGAGGGCAGCAACGTCAACGTCGTCGAGGAACTGGTATCGATGATCGCCACCCAGCGCGCCTACGAACTCAACTCCAAGGCCATCCAGACCTCGGACCAGATGCTGCAGCGTCTGGCGCAGCTGTGAGCGCCGCCGTCACGCGCCTGGCGCAGCGCGCGCTGCTCCTGCTGCTGCCGGCCTGGCTGGGCGGCTGCGTGCTGCTGGGCCCGCGCGTGCAGATGGCCGACACGACACCGGTGCTGATGGCCGAGCCGCCGCTGCCGGTGGTGAGCAACGGATCGATCTTCCATGCCGCGTCCTACCGGCCGCTGTTCGAAGACCACCGCGCGCGGCTGGTCGGCGACACGCTCACGGTGCAGATCGTCGAGAAGGTCAGCGCGACGCAGAAGTCCACGAGTTCGCTCGACAAGACCGGCACGCTGTCGGGCTCGGTCACCGCCTTGCCCGGCGTGCGTCCGGCCGCCTTTGCCCGCGCCACCGCCGACGGCACCAGCAGCAACACCTTCGCCGGCAAGGGCACGACCGAGAACAGCAACGACTTCAGCGGCACCATCACGGTCGTCGTGCGCAGCGTGCTGCCCAACGGGCACCTGCTGATTGCCGGCGAAAAGCAGATCGGCGTCAATCAGAACGTCGACGTGCTGCGCTTTTCCGGCCAGGTCGACCCACGCGCCATCCAGCCCGGCAACAGCATCACCAGCGGCCTTATCGCCAACGTGCGGCTCGAGCAGCGCGGCCGCGGTGCGCAGGCCGAAGCGCAGGCCGTCGGCTGGTTGTCGCGCATGTTCCTGAGCGTGATGCCCATCTGATGGCCGCCGCCATGGACAAGCTCACCGAACGCCTGCTGCGCTGGACCATCGCGCTGGCCTTCCTGGCCGCCAGCAGCGCGCTGTGGTGGCCGCTGCCCGCGGCTGCGGCGGTGCGCGTCAAGGAGGTCGCCGCGGTGCAGGGCGTGCGCAGCAACCCCTTGCTCGGCTATGGCCTGGTCGTCGGCCTCGACGGCACCGGTGACCAGGCGACGCAGACCCCCTTCACGACGCAGAGCCTGAACGCCCTGCTGCAGCAGATGGGCGTGACGCTGCCCGCCGGGGTCACGATGCAGCCGAAGAACGTCGCCGCGGTGCTGGTCACGGCGCAGCTGCCGCCCTTTGCCCAGCCCGGGCAGAGCATCGACGTCACCGTCTCTTCGCTGGGCAACAGCAAGAGTCTGCGTGGCGGCACGCTGATCGCCACGCCGCTGAAAGGCGCCGACGGCCAGATCTACGCCCTGGCGCAGGGCAACCTGATCGTCGGCGGCGCCGGCGCTTCGGCCGGCGGCGCCAAGGTGCAGATCAATCACCTGGCGGCGGGCCGCATCCCCGACGGCGCCAGCGTCGAGCGCTCGGTGCCCACGCCGCTGCTGCAGGGCGACACCGTGCAACTGGGCCTCAACGCCAGCGACTTCACCACCGCCGGCCGCGTCGCCGACGCCATCAACACCGCCAAGGGAGCGGGCACCGCACAGGCCCTGGACGGGCGCCTGGTGCGCGTGCGCATGCCCGCCGCCGGCGACGACCGCATCGCCTTCCTGGCCGACATCGAAAACCTCTCGCTCGAACTGGCGCGGCCCTCGGCGCGCGTGGTGCTCAATGCGCGCACCGGCTCGGTGGTCATGAACGAGGCAGTCACGCTCGGGCCCTGCGCCGTGGCCCACGGCAACCTCACGGTGACCATCACCTCGACGCCCCAGGTCAGCCAACCGGCGCCGCTGTCGCAGGGCCAGACGGTGCAGGCCGACAGGACCGACATTACCGTCAACCAGCAGGGCAGCGCCCTCATCCACCTGCCTGCCGGCACCCGGCTGGCCGATGTCGTCAAGGCCCTCAACACGCTGGGCGCGACGCCGCTGGACCTGCTGGCCATCCTGCAGGCCATGAAGAGCGCCGGCGCGCTGCATGCCGACATCGAGGTGATTTGAGATGGCGTCGATCCCGCAGCTGCCCCAGCAGGGTCTGGCCTACGACAGCCGCTCGCTCGACGCGCTGCGCTCGCGCGCCGCCGGCGACCCGCGGGCGGTGGTCAAGGAAGCGGCCAAGCAGTTCGAGACGCTGTTCATGAACGAGCTCATGAAAAGCATGCGCAGCACGACGCTGCAAAGCGGGTTGCTCGACGACGCGGGCGCCAGTTCAGGGCGCAGCATGGGCACCGACATGCTCGACACCCAGTTCGCGGGCCAGCTGGCGGGGCGCCCCGGCGGGCTGTCTGAAGCGATCATGAAGCAACTTGAGCGCCAGATGGGCCTGAGCCCGGGGCCGATCCCGGTCACCGGCTCGGCCAACAACACGCCGGCACCGCTGCAAGTCGCACCGCTGGCCACGCGCATCCCGCAGGCCGGTGCGCTGGGTTTCGTGCAGCAGCACACCCAGGCCGCCGAGAAGGCCGAGGCCGCCACCGGCATCCCGGCGGCCTTCATGGTCTCGCAGGCGGCGCTCGAAACCGGCTGGGGCCGCAAGGAAATCCGCTATGGCGACGGCACGCCCTCGTTCAACCTTTTCGGCATCAAGGCTGGCGCCAACTGGAAGGGCCCGGTGGCCGAGATCACGACCACCGAGTACCTCAACGGCAAGGCGCAGAAGGTGACGGCCAGGTTTCGCGCCTATGGCAGCTACGCCGAGTCCTTTGCCGACTACGCCCAGCTCATGAAGGACAGCCCGCGCTACCAGGCCGCGGTGGGCGGCGCGGCCACGGCGGCCGGGCGCACGGTGGCCAAGGCGGACACCGCCGCGGCCTTTGCGCAGGGGCTGCAGAGGGCCGGCTACGCCACCGATCCGGCCTATGCCGACAAGCTCACGCGCGTCATCAACACCACGTTGCGCCTGCAGCGGTCGATCGCTTAGGGGCGGCTGAATGGGATCTTCACCACTGATGGCGTTGGGCATGAAGGCCATGGCGGCCAACTATGCCGCGCTGCAGACCACCGGCCACAACATCGCCAACGCCAACGTCGCCGGCTACTCGCGACAGCAAGCCGAGATGAGCACCTCGGCCGGCCAGTACACCGGTGCCGGCTTCTTCGGCCGCGGCGTCGATGTCGTCACCGTCAGCCGGGCACACAACCAACTGCTGACGCGCGAAGCGGCCAGCACCCGGTCACTGTCGGCGATGGACGGCGCGCGGCTGCAGCAGCTGCAGCGCCTGGAGACCATCTTCAAGCCCGGCGAAGCGGGTCTGGGTCAGGCCACGAATGAGTTCATGAGCGCGATGACCGACCTGTCGAGCCGGCCCGCCGACATGGCCACGCGCCGCGTGGCGCTGGAGCGTGCAGGCGACCTGGCCTCGCGCTTTGCCGAGGCCGGCAGCGCGCTGGACGAGTCGCAGGCCGGTGTCGTGTCGGAGCTGCGCACCTCGGTGGCCGAGGTCAACGGGCTGGCCCGGTCGATCGCCGAATCCAACCAACGCATCGCCTCGCTCAAAGGCCTGGGCCAACCGGCCAACGACCTGCTCGACGAGCGCGACCGCCTCATCTCGCGCCTGTCCGAGCGCATCCAGATCACGCGTGCCGAAGCGCCCGACGGCAGCATGGCGATCTTCATCGGCGGCGGCCAGCGCCTGGTGCTGGGCACCGAGGCCGCCGAGTTGAAGGTGCTGCGCGACGAAGCGGATTCCTCGCGCTCGGCCGTCGGCCTGCTCGAAAGCGGCGTGTCGCGCAGCCTGGCTGCCGCCACGCTGGGCGGCTCGATCGGCGGCCTGCTGCGCTTCCAGAACGAGGATCTCGTCACCGGGCGCACGCTCATCGGCCGCCTCGCGGCCGCGGTGGGCGGTGCCATCAACGATCAACAGCTCAAGGGCCTGAACCTGCAGGCGCCGATCGGCACCGTGCCGTCGGCGGCGCTCTTCGGCATGGGCCCGAGCGTGGCCCAGGGCCATGCCGCCAACGCGCGCAACGCCAGCGGCGGCGCGATCGGCCAGGTCACGCTCACCGTCACCGATGCCACGGCGCTGCAGGCCAGCGAGTACGACCTCAGCGAAACCGCCAGCGGCTCCGGCAGCTGGGTGCTGACGCGCCTGGTCGATGGCCAGACCACCGCGGTCAACAGCGGCGACGTGGTCGACGGCATGCGCATCGACTTTGCGGCCGCGCCGCCGCAGGCCGGCGACCGCTTTCTGCTGCAACCGGTGAGTCGCGCCGCCAATGGCATGGTGCGGCTGCTCGACGACCCGCGCGACCTGGCCGCCGCGTCGCCGCTGCTGGCCACCACGGCGCCGGCCAACGTGGGCACGGTTTCGGTGGCGAGCCTGCGCGTCACGGCGGCGCCGCTGCCGGTGCCGGGCGCCACCGCCCGCATCACCTTCACCAGCGACACCGGCGACTACACCTGGACTCTCTACGACGCCAGCAACACGCTGCTGAGCAGCGGCAGCGCCACCTGGCAGGGCGGGCAGGCGGTGCCGGCGCCGCCGACCGACATCAACGGCTTCACACTGCAGCTGGCCGGCGTGCCGCGCACCGGGGACCTCATCACCGTGGAGCCCACCCCGGCCACGGCGGTGGCCTCCAACAACGGCAACGCGCTGGCGCTGTCGGCGCTGCGCGACGCCAACATCGTCGCTGGCCGCACCGCCAACGAAACCTGGTCGAACGCCATCGCCGAGGTCGGCGTGCTGGTGCAGGGCGGCAAGACCTCATCCGACATCTCGGGTGCGGTGGCCGGCCAGGCCGAGCTGGCGCGCAGTTCGGACTCCGGCGTCAACCTCGACGAGGAAGCGGCGCGGCTGATCCAGTTCCAGCAAAGCTACCAGGCTGCGGCCAAGATCCTGCAGGTCGCGCAGTCGCTGTTCGACACGCTGCTGCAGACCGCGGGCCGCTGATCCCACCGGCCACAGGCCCTGAACCCCCATGCGCATCACGACGTCCAACGCCTTCGACTCCTCGCTGGCCAACCTGCAGCGGCGCCAGCAGGCGCTGACCGAGACCCAGGAGCAGCTCACCAGCGGCAAGCGCGTGCGCAAGCCCAGCGACGACCCGGCTGCCGCGGCGCGCGCCGAACGCGCGCTGGCCAGCGTCTCGCGCAGCGAGGCGCAGATGCGCGCGCTCGAGGCCAGCCGCAGCGCCATGCAAGGCTCGGAAAGCGCCCTCGGCGACGCCAGTGAGCTGATGCAGCAGGCGCGCGAACGGCTCGTCAGCGCTGGCAACGGCGGCTACACCGACAGCGAACGCTTCGCCATCGCCAAGGCCATCCGCGGCCTGCGCGACGATCTGCTGGCGGTGGCCAACCGCGGCGACGGCGCCGGGCGCTACCTCTTCGGCGGCCAGGGCGCCGATGGCCCGCCGCTGCTCGACAACCCGGGCGGCGTGGCCTACAACGCCGCCGCCGGGCAGTTGCAGGGGGCTTCTGGTGAAGCCTCGCCGCTGTCGGTGGATGGGCGCGCGGCGTGGCTGCAAGCACCCGACCCGTCCAACCCCGGCGCGCTGCTGTCGGTCTTCGATGTCATGGACCGCGTGGTGGGCGAACTGCTGACGCCGGGGCGCAGCTCGGCGCTGATCGCGCAGACGGTGAGCAGCGGCCTGGGCGAGTTCGACGCCACGGCAGCCAATCTCTCGGGCTGGCGAGCACGCACCGGCGAGGCGCTCAACCGCATCGACGGCATCGCCAGTCGGCTCAGCCAGACCCGGCTCGACGCCCAGACCGAGCGCTCGGATGCCGAGGATCTGGACATGCTGCAGGCGATCTCCGACTTCAAGAACCGGCAGACCGGCTACGATGCCGCGCTGCAGACCTACGCCAAGATCCAGCAGATGTCGCTGCTGCAGTACCTTCGTTGAGCTTCGGCTCGCCCCCCTCGCCCCCGTCGGCCCCTCCGCCACACACGCCCGCCCCGAGCGAGCCGCGCATGCAAGCACATCCGGTACTGGGCCAGGTGGCCCTGGGCTACAGCCCCATGATCGACCGCCAGCGTGGCGTCGTGGCGACCCGCATCACGGTGTTCCCCGAGCGCCCGGACGCCGAAGTCGACGCCCATGCCCTGCTGGCGGCGCTGCTGCAGGTCTGGCCCGCACCGGCTGACGCCGGCGAACTCAAGCTCACGCTGCGCCCGCTCGACCCGGCCGCCGTGAGCCAGCGTGCGGGCACGGCTGCTGCGGCCACGCCCCAGGGCGGCGCCCATCCGGTGTCGATCAACATCGCCGGCGAAGCGCTGCTGCTCGCCGTGCTGCAAGCGCGCCCGGCGCCGCACCTGATGATCGAGGTGCCGGCCTTCATGGCCACCGACCCCGGCCACGCCGCCGTGCTGCAAGGGCTGCGCGACGCCGGCTCGGTGCTGCTCATCAAGGGCCGGCCCCTGGTGCCGGTGGCGCCCGAGGTGCTGGCCTGCTTCAGCCACAGCATCGTCGAATGCGGTGACGACCGCCGCAACGGCACGCCGCCGACGCCCGGCGTGCGCCAGGTGACGACGGTGCAGGCCGGCACGCGCACCTCGGCCGAGGTCGAGCTGGCGTTCCAGCGCGGTGCCGTCGCGGTGCTCGGCTGGCCTTTCGACGATCCGGCGCCCAAGCCGAGCGGCCGCTCCACCGTGGCGCCAGACATCCAGGTCGTGATGGAACTGCTCAACGGCATCGAGCGCGAAGAACCGGTGGCACGGCTCGAGGCCATCCTCAAGCGCGATCCGACAGTGGCGTTCCGGCTGCTGCGCTATCTCAACTCGCCGGCCTTCGGCCTGTCGGCCGAGATCAGCTCCTTCGGCCACGCCATCATGATGCTCGGCTACGGGCGCCTGAAGCGCTGGCTGGCGCTGCTGCTGGCCTCGTCATCCAAAGGCGCCAACGCGCGGCCGCTGATGCACGCCGCGGTGCGCCGCGGCATGATCATGGAGGAACTGGTGCGCGCCAACGGCGACGCGGAAATGCGTGGTGAGATGTTCATCTGCGGCGTGTTCTCGCTGCTCGACCGCCTGCTGCAGCAACCCTTCTCGGAGCTGCTGGGCAGCGTGCCGGTGCCCGAGCGGGTGCAGCAGACGCTGCGCGGCGAAGGCGGGCTCTACGAGCCCTACCTGGACCTGGTGCGCGCGATGGAACAGGAATCGGTGGTCGAGATCCGCGAAGCCACCGAGCGGCTGATGCTCAGCGCCGCCGAAGTCAACCGCGCGCTGCTGGCCGCGTTGCTGGCCGCGCGGCAGCTGGACGGATGAGCCGGTTCGGCGCGGCTGCACCCGAGCCGCAGGCCGAGGCCTGGGTCCCTGCGCTGTGGTCTTCGCCCATCGCGGCCATGCTGCAGGGCTCGGACTCCCGCCTCATCGACGTCAACGATGCCTTCGTGGCCCTGCTCGGGCTGGCGCGCGCAGCCCTGATCGGCGTCGACCCGGTCGGGCTGCTGCCCGCCGAAGACCGTGAGCTCAGCCTGCTGCAACGGGCCGAGCGCGTGGCCGGCGGATTGGCCCGCGAGCCGGCCACGGCACGCCGGCGGCTGCTCGATGGCCAGCGGCGGGAGCGCTGGTTCTCGTTGACGACCATCCAGCTCGCATCGGCAGGGCGCGCGCCGCGCTGGCTGACGCTGCTGCAGGACGAGACCGCCGAGCACGACGCGCGCGAGCAGGCGCGGCGCGCCGAGGACGAGCTGGCGCAGTGGTTCGAGCTCAGCGGCACCGGCATGCTGGTCTACGACAGCGCCGGCCTCATCGTGCGCTCCAACGCTGCCTTCGAGGCGCTGGTGGAACGCGTGCCCGAAGTGCTGGACGAGGCGGTGGCCGAGCTGCAGGACCTGCTGGCCTGGGAGCACGGCGCCATGCAGCCGCTGCTGCAGCCGGGGCTGCGGCCGCTCGAGCGCCAGGCCCTGGTGCCGCTGTCCGACGGGCGCCGGCGGCGCCTGTCGGCGCGCCTGATCTGCCACCCCGGGGCCGCCGGCAGCCGCCGCGTGATGGCCGTCGTGCAGGACCGCAGCGCCGAGGACGAGCGCGACCTGGCCCAGCTCGAGATGGGCATGATGATGGGCACCGCCAGCATCGGCGTGGCGACCTACGACCCCGAGCGCGGTTGGCTGGCGCCGCCCGGCCCGCCGCCGGGGTCTGCAGCCGGCAGCGCGGCCAGCGCCCAGCGCAGCGATGCGCAGGGTGGCGCCTTGCTGGGCATCGGCCGCGAGCTGGTCGAGCCCTCGTCGCTGCCGGAATTCGAGCGCCTGCAACAAGCGCTGCGCCGCGGCGAGCGCACCGAGGTGCGTTATGCCGTGCGCCACCCAGAGCTGGGGCCGCGCTGGCTGCTCACGCGTGTCGAGCCCGGCGCGCTGGCCGGGGGGCGCGCGACGACCTCGGTGGTGACGCTGGACGTCACCGAGCAGGAAACCGCGCTGCGCCGCAACGAGCAGCTGCTGCGCGAGATGAGCACGATCCTCGACAGCTCGACCGCCGGCATCGCCTACCTGCGCGGGCCGGTGCTGGTGCGCTGCAACTGGCGCTTCGAGCGCATGCTGGGTTTCGAGCCGGGTGCTGCCGCAGGCGCTTCGCTGGAGGAGATCCTGGGCCGCAGCATCGGCCCGCTCGACGGCGTGCGCGACGCGCTTGAGGCGCTGGCCCAGGGCCGCACCTTCGAAGCCGAGTTGCCGCTGGTGCGCGCCGAGGCGCCGGCGCGCTGGTACTCGCTGTCGGTGCGACGCGCGCAGTCGCAGGGCGAGCAGAGCGAAGCGGTGGCGGTGTTGACCGACATCACGCGCCTGAAGACCCAGCAGGCGGAGCTGGAGCAGTTGCTGCGCGACCGCGAGCTGATGTTCAGCCTCTCGGAGGTGGGCATCGTCTACCAGCGCGGTGCACGCATCGAGCGCGCCAACCAGGCCATGGCGGCGCTGACCGGCTGGTCCAGCCCCGAGCTCGGAACGCTGGACGCCGCCGAGCTGTATGCCGACACGCGCGCGTGCGTCGACTTCGAGGCCCGCATCAGCCAGGGCCTGCGCGAGCATGGGCGCTTCGCCGCCGAGCGTCTGCTGCGCCGCCGCGACGGCCGCCTGTCGTGGGTGCAGGTGGCGGTGCGGCCGGTGGACGCCGACGACGCCGAGGCCGGCGTCATCTGCTCCTTCGTCGACATCGACGAACGGCGTCGCGCGCGCGAGACGCTGGCGCTGCAGGCCGAGCGCACGCGCGCGATCCTCAATTCGGTGCTGGTGGGCATCGTCACCGTGTCCGAGCGCGGCATCGAGTGGATGAACCGCTCGGCGCGGCGCATGTTCGCTGGCGACCTGGCCGACTTCGTGGGCGAGCCGATCAGCATCGTGGCCACACCCGAGGCCGATCACCCACTGCGCCGCGTCGACTGGATGCAGCGCCTCGACGAGGGCCAGGCCGAGACCTTCGAGTGCCGCATGCGCGGCCGCGACGGGCGCGAGTTCTGGGTCGTGGGCAACGCCGTGCTCAGTGGCACCGGCGCCGCCGACGCAGGCCGCGAGCTGACCTTCGCGCTGCTCGACATCGAGCGCCGCCGCCAGGCCGAGGTGAGCATCGCGCAGGCCCAGGCGTCGCTGCAGCGCGTGATCGAGACCGCGCCGCTGGCGATTGCGCTCTTCGACACCCACACGATGCGCGTGCAGCAGGTCAACCAGACTGCCAGCGCTTTCTTCGGCAGCTCGGTGGCGCAGATCATGGATGCCACGCCCGAGGAGTGCTGCGCGCCGGCGCTGGCAGCGGCGCTGCGCGCCTGGCTGCTGGAGGTCGCCGCCGGCGGCCAGCGTCGCCAGCACGAGTGGCGCGACGAGCTCGACGCCGAGGCCGGGCCCGAGACCCCGGCCGGCGAGAGGGCCGGGGCAGTGGGTCGGCGCGTCTGGGATTGCCGGCTCGCGCCGCTGGACGACGGCGGCGTGGTGGCCGGGCAATTGCTGCTGGTGGCCACCGACGTGACCGAGCAACGGGCAGCGGAACTGGCGCGGCTGCAGGCCGCCATCGCGCAGCGCGAGGTGCTGGTGCGCGAGGTCCACCACCGCATCAAGAACAACCTGCAGGGTGTGGCCGGTCTGCTGCAGCAGACCGCCGTGCGTCAGCCCGAAGTGGCGGTGGTGTTGTCCGAGGCCGTGAGCCAGGTGCAGGCCATCGCCCAGGTCTACGGCTTGCAGGTCGGTGCCAGCGGGCCGCTCGAGGCGGCCGGCCTGTTGCGTGCCATCGCGCTGTCGGTGCAGCGCACCTTCGGGCGCCCGATCGCGGTGGCCGTGCACGGCGACGTGCCGCACGTGTTGCCCGAGGCCGAGTCGATCCCGGTGGCGCTGACGCTCAATGAGCTCATGACCAACGCCATCAAGCATGGCGCCGAAGGCGAGTTGCGCTGCGAGCTGCTGGCCCAAGGCGAGGGCATCTGCATCCGCATCGCTGGCGTGGCCACGCTGCCGCCGGGCTTCGATCTGTCGCAGGTGCGCGGCGGTGTCGCCGGGCTCGGCCTGGTGCGCGCCTTGCTGCCGCGGCGCAGTGCCACGCTGAGCCTGCGCCAGGAAGGCAGCGAAGTCGTGGCGCAGGTCGAGCTGCTGCCGCCGTCGGTGCGCTTGCCGCGGCCCGACGATCAGCGACAATCCGGGTCATGAACGAGGCGGTGGTGAGCAAGGGGCGCATCCTGGTGGTCGACGACGATCGGCTGGTGCTGGCCACCGTGACGCATGGGCTGGCGCAGGCCGGCTTCGAGGTCATCGACACCGACAACGGCGACGATGCGAACCTGCACGCGCGCGAGCATCGGCCGGTGCTGGCGCTGCTGGACATCCGCATGGAAGGCAAGAGCGGTTTCGACGTCGCTGAAACGCTGCGCGATGCCTACGGCATCCCCTTCATGTTCCTGTCGGCTTTTGCCGACGAGGCCACGCTGGCCACCGTCAAGGCGCTGGGTGCTCTGGCCTATCTGGTCAAGCCGCTCGACGTCGGGCAGATCGTGCCGGCGGTGGAGGCGGCGCTGAGCCGTCTGCGGCAAGGTGTGGCACCCGAGCCGCTGCGGCCGGCCGCCGATGCCTTGCTCGACCCCGTGCCGCTGGCCGTGGGCGTGCTCATGCACCGCTACTCGCTGCCGCGCGCCGCGGCCTGGCAGCGCCTGCAGCGGCTGGCCGGCGAGCAAAAGCTGCCGCTCCACGCGCAGGCCGAACGCCTGCTGGCCGCGGTCGAGGAACTCGCCCGTTCGGCTTGAGCTAGCCCGGCAGGGTGAAGAAAAAGGCCGCGCCCTTGCCGGCTTCGGCTTCGGCCCAGATCTGGCCGCCGTGGCGTTGCACGATGCGCCGCACCGAAGCCAGGCCCACGCCATGCCCCGGGAAGTCGCTGGCGCTGTGCAGGCGCTGGAACAATCCGAACAGGCGCTCGGCCGAGCGCATGTCGAAACCGGCGCCGTTGTCGCGCACCACGAAGGCCATGGTGTCGCCATGCGGCACGCTGTGCAGGGCGATCTGCGCCTGGCCGCAGCGGCCGGTGTATTTCCAGGCGTTGCCGAGCAGGTTCTCGAGCACCAGGCGCAGCAGCGTCGGGTCGCCCCAGGCGCTCAGCCCGGGCTCGATGTCGAGCTCGCAGGCGCGGTCGGGCGCGGCACGGCGCAGGTCGTCGACGACGTAGCCGGCCAGCTGCGACAGGTTGACGCGTTGGCGCGCCAGCGGCTGCTGCGACAGCCGCGCCAGCGTCAGCAGGGCGTCGATCATCAGGTTCATGCGCGCTGCGGCGCCGAGCACGCGGTCGAGGTGGTCCTGGCCGACGCGGTCGAGCTGGCGGCCGTAGTCCTCCTTGACGATGCGCGTGAAGCCCTCGACGACGCGGATCGGCGCACGCAGATCGTGCGACAGCGTGAAGCTGAAGGTGTCGCTCTCCTGTGCCTGGGCCTGGGCGCCGGGCTGCGTGTCGGGCAGGCGCGCGAGCAGCAGCGCCTGCGCGCCACCGGGCGGCGGGCCCACCGGGCTCAGGCGCCAGCCCTGGATGTCCTGCTCGCTGTTGGCGGACAGGCCTTCGATGGCGTCGGCCAGCGCGCCGGGCAGGTCGGCCAGCGTATCGGCCAGTGCGCTGCCGGTGCCCAGTGCAGGCCACAACAATTGCGCTGCCGGGTTGAGCTGCAGCAGCTGCCAGCCTTGCGGCGTCGCCAGCGCCAGCAAGGCCGGCATCGGGTTGGCCGCCAGCAGCGGCGTCATCGCGCAGGCGGCCAGGCGCAGCGCGTCGTCATCGTCGGTGGGCCTGGCGCTGCCGGCGAAGCCGGCGAACGAGCCGCTGTCGTCCAGCCGCGGCACGCCGCGCAGTTCCCAGCCCTGGCTGCCGTCGATGGCGAAGCGGGTGCGCAGGCGCAGGCCGGCAAACGAGGCCTCGGCGTGCAGGCGCGCCAGCAACGCAGGGTCGGGCGCCGCGGCGTCGAAGAGTGGACTCGTCGCGGCCGCTGGACGCCCCGGCGCACGCCAGGTCTCGAGGCGATGGGCGGCATCGGTCTGCCAGGCCCAGCCACCGTGCAGCTGATCGGCGTGGCGAGCCGCTTCGCGCGCAGCGCGCAGGTCGCGCCGGGCTTGCTGGCGTGAACGCAGCGCGCCCAGTGCGTAAGCCAGACCGGCGGTGAGCGGCAGCGCCGCCAGCAGCACGATCCAGCTGCCGGCAGCGGCCGTCGCGTCGGTGCAGGCTGACAGGCTGGACAGCGTCGACAGGGCCACCGACCCGCCGATGGTTCGGAGCGGGCGAGCCGGGCATGAGATGGGCATGACGGGAATTGTACGGACGGGTCGGGTCGCTTCGGCTCAAGTTGAACCGGCGCACGCCGAAAGCACAGGCAGCGGACATCACCTGCGCGGCGGCCCGAGGCAAACCTTGTCTTGGTGCCGCATCGGGTGGCCGCATGGTCCGATGATCCAAAGCCCTGGCGTCGTCGGCAGGGCCCGATGAGAGATGGCGTTGTTATCCTCTGGGCGAAGGCCGGGCGGGCCATCGCCAGCCGCTGCTGCCCCCGCCCCCGCCCCCGCCCCCGCGTGACCCGCACCTTGACCGAAGCGATGAACACCGAGCCCGACCCCGCTGCCGATCCACCGACGCCCCTGGACCCCCAGGCGTTGGCGCGGCTTCGCGAGCTCGACCCGGATGGCCGCCAGGGTGTGCTGACCCGGGTGCTCACGGCTTTCGAGACTTCTCTGATGCGCATGATCGCGCAACTGCAGGCTGAAAAGGACGCTGGCCATCCGGCCGTGATCGCCGGCGTGGCCCACACGCTGAAGTCATCGTCGGCCAGTGTCGGTGCCCTGGCGCTGTCCAGGATCTGCGCCGAAGTCGAAGCCCGGCTGCGCAGTGGCGACTCGTCGCGCCTGCAGTCCGACATCGTGAGACTTATCGCCGCAGGCGAATCTGCGCTGCTGGCCGTTGCGGCTATCCTGCGCCAGTGAGCCCAAGCCCCCGATGACGCCCACGCATCCCTTTGCCGACGACAGCCTGCCCACCCAGCCCGAGGTGCTGCTGGTCGACGATGACGAGGTCAACCTGCTGCTGACGGCGCTGGCCTTGCGCGAGCGTGGCTTCATCATCATCGAGGCCGGCAGCGGCGAGCGGGCGCTGCAGGTGCTGCGCGAGCGCACGCCCGACATCATCGTGCTCGACGCCATGATGCCGGGTGGCCTGGACGGCTTCGACACCTGCCGCGCGCTGCGACTGTTTCCGGGCTACGAGAACGTTCCGGTGCTGATGCTCACGGGCCTCGACGACGAGGCCTCGATCACGCGCGCCTATCGCGCCGGTGCCACCGACTTCTTCGTCAAGGCCACGCAGTGGAGCCTGCTGGCCGGCCGCCTGCACTACCTGCTGCGGGCCTCGCGCACGCGCATCGAACTCGAGCGCAGCAAGAGCAAGCTGGCGCGCGCCCAGGACCTGGCGCGCATGGGCAGTTTCGACTGGCGGCGCGCCGGCGGCGGCATGCTGATGTCGCCCGAAGCGCTGCGCGTCTTCGGCTTCGGGCCCCACGAGCCGGTGAGCCTGCGCTCGCTTTTGCGCATGGTGCCCCAGGACGATCGCCGGGTGCTGCTGCGCCAGCTGCACGACGCGCTGCGTCACGTCTCGGTGGTCACCGCCGACGTGCCCATCGTGCTGCTCGACGGCCGCCAGCGCATCATCCACGCCGAAGCCGAACCCGAGTTCAACGAGCACGGCCAGGGCGCGGGCTATTCCGGCATCGTGCAGGACGTCACCGACCGTCGCCAGGCCGAGGACAAGATCCGCCAGCTGGCCAACTTTGATTCGCTCACCGGCCTGCCCAACCGGCGCCAGCTGATCTGGCGCGCCGAGCGCGCGCTCGAACAGGCGCGCCGCATGCAGCATCAGTTTGCGCTGCTGCTCATCGATCTCGATCGCTTCAAGGTCATCAACGACACGCTCGGCCATGGCGCTGGTGACGAGTTGCTGGTCGAGGTCGGCCGGCGCCTGCGCGCCTGCGTGCGCCACAGCGACCAGGTCATGGAAGGTGCGCTCGAGGCCGTGGGCGTGCGCTCCCATCGTGCGCTCGAAGCCGTGGGCCGTCTGGGTGGCGACGAATTCGTGGCGCTGCTGCCCGAAGTCGCCGACGAGAACGACGCCGATCGCGTGGCCCAGCGTGTGCTGGAGTCGTTGCGCGAAGCCATCTTCGTCGGCGGCCAGGAGTGTTTCGTGACTGCCAGCGTCGGCGTCGCCATCTACCCCCGCGACGGCAACACGGTGGTCGATCTGCTGCGCAATTCAGACGTCGCGATGTACTCGGTCAAGGCGCAGGGGCGCAACGGCTCGGCCATCTACAACCCCCAGCTGGCCGGCCAGGGGCGCCAGAAGCTGGAGCTCGAAACAGCGCTGCACCGCGCCATCGAGCGTGACGAGCTGGTGCTGCACTACCAGCCCAAGATCGATGTTCGTGCTGCCAAGATGGTGGGCGCCGAGGCGCTGATGCGCTGGCAACGTGGCGGCAAGCTGGTGCCGCCGGCAGAATTCATCCCGCTGGCCGAGGACACCGGCCTCATCGTGCCGATGTCCGAGTGGGCCTTGCGCGAAGCGGCGCGCCAGGCGCGCTTGTGGCAGGACGCGTTCGGCTTCGCGGACTCGATCGCGGTCAACATGCCCAGCCGGCTCTTCGAGCGCAGCGACCTGGTCGAGCACATCCACCAGTGCGTGACCCAATTCGGCGTGCCGCACCGCGTGATCCACCTCGAGATCACCGAAGACAACTTGATGAAGGAGCTGCAGAACGTGATCCCGTCGCTGCACCGGCTCAACGAGATCGGTGTCGAGATCTCGATCGACGATTTCGGCACCGGCTACTCGTCGCTGGCCTACCTGACCACCTTGCCGATCTCCGAACTCAAGATCGACCGCAGCTTCGTGCGCGACCTGGGCATCACACCGCAGAGCTCGGCCGTGGTCACGGCGATCATCGCGCTGGCCCGCTCGCTCGGCTTGCGCGTGGTGGCCGAGGGGGTGGAGACGCTGCGCCAGATGGAGGTCTTGCACCGCCTGGGCTGCGGCGTGATGCAGGGCTTCCTGTTCAGCCGCCCGGTGCCACCCGAAGAACTGCAGCGCTGGCTCGAGCAGACGGTGCTGCCGCGCAAGGCGCCCTGGATCGGCAACGCCGGCCGCGGTGGCGCCGACGACACCGAAGCACCCACTCGCGTGGCGGGTGGGCGTCCCAAGCACTAGTCGGCCGCGTGGACGCGACCCGCGCCAGACCGTCGTCGGCCTTGGTGGCCAAGGCCGCGCTGCGCCGGCTGGCCCAGGCGCAGCAGGAGCCCACGCCCGAAAACTACGCCAGAGCCTACGAACACGAGAGCGGCCAGCCCGCTGCGGCCCCGGACGCCCGCCAGACCGGCGTGGCCTGGGCGCAGCTGGTGGAGCGACTGGCCAAGCACCTGCAGCGCGGCGGCCGCCAGTGGACCGCCGCACGGCGCAAGGACAGCCTGCAACGCGTGCTCGAGGGCAGCCACAGCGACCCGCAGCGCCTGCTGCAGCGCCTGCAGTCACTGATCACGGCCTGGGAGTCCGACCAGCCCGGCGACGCCGCGCTGAGCGGCATCGAAGACCCTGCGCTGCCCTTGCCGGCGCCACGCGAGGTCGAAGCGGGCCACTGGCCACCGATCGTGGCGGCGCTGGAGTCCACCGTGCGGGTGGCCTTGTCGGCACCAGAACCCCGGGCCACTGAATTGGCGACACGGCTGGGCACGCTCGCCGACGCGGTGGCCGCCGACGGCGCCCAGCCGGAACAGGTCAGGGCCATCGCCGAGCTGTGCGAACAGGCCCGCGGGCTGCTCGGCCAGGGCCACCGCCGCGTCGACCGGCTGGCCAGCCTGTGCCGCGAGCTCACCGACGGCATGGCCGAGTTGTCCGAAGACCAGAGTTGGGTGCGTGGCCAGTGCCAGCGCCTGCAACAGGCACTCGGATCCGACCTCAGCCTGCGCGGCCTGAGCGCGGCCGCTGCGATGCTGGCCGAGGCGCGGCAGCGGCAGCACGGCGTGCAGGCCGAGCGGCATGCCGCGCGCGATGCACTCAAGCAGTTGATCCACGACATGTTGCTCGAAGTCGGTGAGCTCGGTGAACACACCGGCCGCTTCCAGCGCGTGACCGCCGAGCACGCGCAGGCGATCGAAAAGGCCGATTCGCTGGCCAGCCTGGCCGGCGTGGTGCAGTCGATGCTGGCTGACACGCGCACGGTGCAGTCGGCGGTGGCGCAGTCGCAGCAGCGGCTGCAGGCCGAGCGTGCGCAGGCCGCCGAGCTCGAAGCGCGCGTTCGCGAGCTGGAAGCCGAGCTGCGGCGCTTGTCCGACGAGGTCTCCACCGACATGCTCACGCAGGTCGCCAACCGCCGCGGCCTGATGCAGGCTTTCGACGCCGAGAGTGCGCGCTGCCAGCGTGAAGTTGGCAGCCTGCTGGCCGTGGGCCTGATCGACATCGACAATTTCAAGAAGCTCAACGACACGCTGGGCCACGCCGCCGGTGATGTCGCGCTGAAGTCCCTGGCCGCCGCGGTGCGCGAGCGGCTGCGCCCGGTCGACCATCTGGCGCGCTTTGGCGGCGAAGAGTTCGTGGTGTTGCTGCCGGGCGCCGACGAGCAAGAGGCCAGCCAGGCGCTGACGCGCTTGCAGCGCAGCCTGAGCGAAGCGCTGTTTCTTCACGAAGGGCGCGAGGTCTTTGTGACTTTCTCTGCGGGCGTCACGGCCTGGCGCTCCGGCGAGCCCCTGCAACCCGCGCTCGAGCGCGCCGACCAGGCCCTGTACGAGGCCAAGCGCACGGGCAAGAACCGCACCTGCTGCGCCTGAGGGTGGCGGGCCCGGCGACGACGCGATTCGTCACAACCTTGACTCAAGACCGGCCGACACTGCGTCGATAGCCTCGCCATGCCCCGCAGAACCGGGTTCATCGCCTACACGTCACCTCCGCATGCGCGCCCTCTTCAAGTTGTTCGATCCGCTGCGCCGAGCCGCCGCCACCTTCTTCAGCCACGACCTGGCGCTGCGCCGCGATCCGGCAGGGCTGCAGATCGTGCTGGAGCCCAGGCCAAGCCGAGCGCCGGTCCGCAAGGTCAGGAAGGTCAAGAAGGGCAGTCGGGAAGAGCAGGCCCTGTGCAAGGACAAGCAGGAACTGGCCGCGATCCTCGAGCAGCTCCAGGGCCTGCTGGCGGAGGTGCCGGAGTCGCGTTCGGCGCTGCGCCACCTCGTGTTCGTCGAGCAGGCGCTGCAGAAAAAAGGCCTGCGCGCGCTGCACAAGCTGCCGCTGGAGGTGTTGCACAGAGCGCTCGAGCAGATCGAAGGACTGGTGACGAACTGGTCGCCGGTCGGACTGGCCAGCCTGCGGTCCAAAATGGCGGTGGCGATCATCGACCGCGAGCACATGGACCCCGAAGCCGAAGCCGATGCCTACCGCACCGCGGCGGTGATGGAGCCGCCACCAGAGGAGGCGCACGAGCCGGCGGGCCAGGCTCTCAGCGACGACGACGCATTGGCCGCAGCCTACGCCGCCTTGGCCCACATGGCGCCCAGCGGCGGGATCGAGTTTCAGGGTGAACTGGGTTCGCGATCAGCCAAGGCTGTGGCGCCCCCAGCGCCCCGCGCCGGCGAATCGGCGGGTCATATCCAGCTGCGCGAAGTCGAGGCCTGAGCGCTGTGGCGCAGGCTCTTCAGCCTGGCGGAAGCGGTGAGATTCGAACTCACGGGCCCTTGCGGGCCGCCGGTTTTCAAGACCGGTGCAATCGACCACTCTGCCACGCTTCCTTCAGCACACGATTCTAGGCGCCCGGCGCGTGCGCCTGAGGGCAGGCAAGCTGCACGACCTCACGGCGGCCGCCGTCCACGCGCACGGCAGTCAGGGCGCCGCCCCAGACGCAGCCGGTGTCGGTGGCCAGCAGGGTGGGCTGGTTGATCAGACCCAGCGTGCTCCAGTGGCCAAAGGCGATGGGCTGCCCGGCGGTGGCACGCCCCGGCACCTCGAACCAGGGCATCAGGCCAGGCGGGGCGCCGCCTGCGCCTTCTTTGGTCTTGAAGTCGAGCGTGCCGTCGGCGCCGCAAAAACGCAGTCGTGTCAGGGCGTTGATGACGAAGCGGGCGCGATCGGCGCCAACCAGCGCATTGCTCCAGCGCCGCGGCTCGTTGCCGTACATCGTGGGCAGGAAGGCAGCCAGGTCCTGGCCGCGCATGAGCAAGTGAACCTCTTCGGCCAGCGCCAGCGTTTGCGCCGTGCTCCACTGCGGCACCACGCCGGCGTGCACGCACAGCCAGCCGGCTTCCAGATGCGCCAGGCGCTGCCAGCGCAACCACTCGATCCAGTGCCCACGCTGGCTCGACTGCAGGATGTCGTCGAAGGTGTCGCCGCGGTGCAGCGGCCTGACGCCGTGCGCCACGGCCAGCAGGTGCAGGTCATGGTTGCCCATCAGGCACACCACGGCGTCGCCCAGCGCCGCCACGCGCTGCAACACGGCCAGCGAAGCCGGCCCGCGGTTGACGAGGTCGCCCAGCAGCACCAGGCGGTCGCGCGAAGGCGAAAAGTCGATCAACGCCAGCAACTGCGCCAGTGCGTCGTCACAGCCCTGCACATCGCCGGCGAGATAGATCATGCTTTGATTCTGCTACGCTCACGCCGGTTCTCACCGCCTCCGCTGCATCTGGCCAGCGGCGCGCATGGACTTCTCGCTGCTCGTATTCCTGATCCTGCTCAACGGCCTGTTCGCGATGTCGGAGATGGCGCTGAGCGCCAGCCGCAAGGCGCGGCTGCAGGTCATGGTGGAAAGCGGTGAGCCCGGCGCGCAGGCGGCGATGGATCTGCACGAGAACCCCACCAAGTTCCTGTCCACGGTGCAGATCGGCATCACCTCGATCGGCGTGCTCAACGGCATCGTCGGCGAGGCCGCGTTTGCTGCGCCCTTTGCGCACTGGTTGGTGACGGTTTTTCACCTCACCGAGCGCACCGCCGGCATCGGCGCCACCGCCCTGGTGGTGGTGACGATCACGATCTTGACCATCATCTTCGGTGAACTGGTGCCCAAGCGGCTGGGCCAGATGTACCCGGAGTCGCTGGCGCGCGTGGTGGCGCGGCCCATGAACTGGTTGTCCACCGCCACGCGCCCCGTGGTGGCGCTGCTCAGCCTGTGCACCGAAGGCGTGCTGCGCCTGATGGGCGTGCGCGGCGGACCGTCGCGCGCGGTGACCGAAGAAGAGATCGCCGCCAGCCTGGAAGAGGGCGTCGACGCCGGCGTCATCGAAGCGCAAGAGCACCAGATGGTGCGCAATGTGTTCCGGCTCGACGACCGGCAGATCGGTTCGATGATGATGCCGCGCGCTGAAATTGTCTGGCTCGACGAGACCGACTCGCTGGACCAGATCCTCAAGACCGTGGCCGACAGCGGCCACACCCGCTACCCGGTGTGCCGGGGTTCGCTGGACGACGTGCGCGGCGTGCTCGGCGTGGGCCGCCTGTTGCCGCCGCTGGCGCGCGGCGAGCGCCCGGTGCTGGCCGACCACATGGAGCAGCCGGTGTTCGTGCCCGAGACACTGTCGGGCATGGAGGTGCTGGAGCATTTTCGTGCTGCCAGCACGGACATCGTCTTCGTCGTCGACGAATACGGCGCGGTGCAGGGCGTGATCACCGAGCGCGACCTGCTCGAGGCCATCACCGGCGAGTTCGGCGCCCCCACCGACGATGACGCCTGGGCGGTGCGGCGGCCCGAGGGCGGCTGGCTCATGGACGGCCTGATCCCGGTGCCCGAATTCAAGGACCGGCTCGAGCTCAAGGACCTGCCCGAAGAAGACCGCGGCCGCTACAACACGCTGGCTGGCATGATCATGCTGCTGCTCGGCCGGCTGCCACGCATCACCGACGCGGTGGTGTGGGAGCACTGGCGTTTCGAGGTCGTCGACCTCGATGGCAAGCGCGTCGACAAAGTGCTGGTGACGCGTACCGAAACCCCTGGAGAAGACTCTTGATCAATCAGAACCTGCACCGCCAACCGATCGCGCTGGACACCGCGCTGCACCGCCAGCTCAAGCTCAAGGTGCCGATCACCGACTGGGGCGTGGCCTCGCAGCTGAATGCGCTGTTTGTCGCGGCGGTGGAGTTCGGCGACGTCTGCCGCGAGTTCCCGATCGTCTTCGTCAAGGCCGGCAAGGAGCCCGACGGCAGCGACGCCATCGCCCCCATCGCGGTGCTCGGCCTGACGCAGAACGAGAATCTCTACGTCAGCGGCGAGCGCTGGCGCGCACAGTACATGCCGGCGATCCTGCGCATGTACCCGTTCTGCATCGCGCGCATGAACGAAGAGCAGTTCGCGATCTGCGTCGACATGGCCTTCTCTGGCGTCAACCAGGACGAGGGCCAGCCCGTCTTCGACGCCGAAGGCAAGCCGGCCGAACTGCTGCAGAGCATGCGCGAGCAGCTCGAGACGCTGGAAGGCGAGATCCAGCGCACGCGCCTGGTGGGCAAGCGACTGCTCGAGCTCGGCCTGCTGCGCGAAATGCGTTTCGACGCCACGCTGCCCGACGGCCGCCAGCACTCGGTCGACGGCTTCCTCACTGTCGACGAGCAGAAAGCCACCGCGCTGCCCGACGACGTGGTGGCCGAGCTGCACCGCAGCGGCGTGCTCGGTTTGATGCACCTGCACTGGGTCAGCATGGGCAATATGCGTCGCCTGCTCGACTGGCACGTCGAGCGCGGTGCTGCCGGCGCAGCAGCAGCGCCGGGCGCCGCACCGGCATCAACCTGAGGCCGTGCCCGGGCTGCCGGCGGCCGGCGCGCGCAGCGCCTGCAGCACCTGGGCAGCCTGCGGTTGGGTCCTGGCCACCCAGTCGTCGAAGCGCTGGCGCGCCGCGGCGCCGTAGCGCTGGTAGATCTTCCAGCCCACCCAGGCCACCAGGGCCAGCAGCAGCAGGGTCTTGGCGGCGCGGGCCAATGACACCAGCACGGCGATGCCCATGCCCAGCGCCACCCACTTGAACCACCACACGCCATGGAACGTCACGGCGTTGATGAGGCCGGTCAGGCCGACCACGAAAAGCGCCTTGAACGGCATGATCACGGCGTCGGCGATGTGCTTGACTGGGCGGGTGGCGAAGGCAAAGGGGTGCATGGCGTGGCATCCGGTTGGGGGTGGCAATGCAGGCATCTTGCAGCGCACCCGGTGCCCAGGCCAGTGCCGTGCGACGACTTGCAGCCGGCCGGCGCGAAGCGACGCCCGGCGGGGCTGACAATCCACCCGCCGCCGACGCCAGCGTCGGTGTAGCGCCAACCCGATTCAGAAAGCAGACCCCACCATGACCGTACGCCTGGGCAAGCCGCGCAAGGGCAGCATCCCGATCCACACCGTCGACCGTGCTGGCTTCGCCGCGCTCGGTGACGCGTCTGCTGGTGTGTCTGCTGGTGCGTCTGGTAGTGCGTCCGGTCGTGCGTCTGGTAATGCGCTCGACGCCAGCACGCGGCGCTGGTTCAAGACGCTCGGCTTCACCGGCGCGCCCGACACCCACGCCTTGCAGCCGGGCGCCGACGGCAGCCTGCAGGCGGTGTGGGCCGGCGTGCGCGACGCTGCCGACCCCTGGGCGGTGGCGCTGCTGCCCAAGGCCTTGCCCGCCGGCCACTATCACCTGGGCGCCAGCGGGCTGGCGCTGGACGCCGGCGCCGCGGCCATGTCCTGGGAGCTCGGCAGCTACACCTTCGACCTCTACAAGCCGGCGCGGCGCGAACCTGCCGAGCTGACCCTGCCCGGCAGTGACGCCGCGCAGCGCGGCCTCATCGTGGCCGCCGCCATCGCCAGCACGCGCGACCTCGTCAACATGCCGGCCGAGCACCTGGGCCCGGCGGCGCTGGCCGAAGCCGTTCGCCTGGTCGCCAGCCAGCACGGCGCGACCTTCAAGCAGACGGTCGGCGAGGCCTTGCTCAAGGCCGGCTTCCCGGCCATCCACGCCGTGGGCCGTGCCGCTGACGCGGCCTCGGGCCGCGCGCCGCGCCTGATCGAGATGAACTGGGGCAAGCCGCGCCACCCGCGCCTGACGCTGGTGGGCAAGGGCGTGTGCTTCGACAGCGGCGGCCTCGACATCAAGGGTGCCGAGGGCATGCGCCAGATGAAGAAGGACATGGGCGGCGCGGCCAACGTGCTGGGCCTGGCGCAGATGATCATGGCGCTGAAGCTGCCGCTGCAGTTGCAGGTGCTGATCCCGGCGGTGGAAAACGCCATCGCCGGCAACGCCTACCGGCCGGGCGACGTGTTCAAGACCCGCGCCGGAGTGCACATCGAGATCGGCAACACCGATGCCGAGGGCCGCGTCATCCTGTGCGACGCGCTGGCCTACGGTGCCGAGGGCAAACCAGCGCTGATGATCGACATGGCCACGCTCACCGGCGCGGCCCGGGTGGCGCTCGGGCCGCAGCTGCCGGCACTGTTCTGCCGCAACATCGCGCAGGCGCGCGAACTCGTCGACCTGGGCATGGCGCAGCAGGATCCGCTGTGGCACATGCCGCTGTGGGCGCCGTACCACGGCGGCATCGAAAGCGACATCGCCGACATCGTCAACACCGGCCGCAACGCCATGGCCGGGGCCATCAACGCGGCGCTGTTCCTGCAAGACTTCGTGCCTGCGGGGCAGGACTGGCTGCACATCGACCTCTTTGCCTGGAACGACGGTGCCCGGCCCGGCCGGCCGCCGGGCGGCGAGGCCCAGACCCTGCGCACGCTGCTGGCCTACCTGCAGCAGCGCTTCCCGGGCTGAGGCGCGGGGCGAGATTCAGCGCGCCGGGCTGTCGAGCAGCGCGCGCAGCGCTGCTGCCGGCAGCAGCGCTTGTTGGCAGGGTGGCTTGGCGCCGCACCAGCGCACGCTGTCGCGATCGAGCCAGAAGCTGCCCAGCGTGGCGCTGCCGCGCCGCCACTGCAGCTGCCACGCGTCGCTCGCCGGCAAGGCGTCGGGCGCGTTGTGCCAGCGGCCCTGGGCGAGCTCGGCGAGTCGGAGCAGCCAGGCCTTGTCAGGCTGTCGCGGCTGCTGCGAATGCTGCTGCTGCTGCTGCTGCTGCTGCTGCTGCGGCTGCTGCGGCGGCTCGCGGCCGACCCAGCGCAGCTCGTCACTGTCCAGCAGCGTCGTCGCCCAGGGCGTGGCGGCTGGCGCGGCCGCCGTCAGCCACCGCTGCTCCTGCGCGGCCGCGGGCGCTGCAGCCCCCTGCAAGCTCACAGCGTCGGTGGCCGGTGCCTCTCGCTCGGCAGCCGCGGCTGCGCGCAAGGGCTCGGCCGTGGTCGCTGCAGCCGGCGTCGCTGCAGCCGCTGTGGCTGCTGTGGCTGCGGGTGCTGGCACGAGCGGGCGGGGTCGGGCCTGGGCAGGCGCGGCTGCGGTGGTGGGCGGCGGCGGGGAGGCCGGCGCCCAAGCCACGGTCGGCTGCACCGCGGGTGGCAGGCTGTCGACGGCTGGGCCGGGCGCCTCGTCGCGCCAGAGCAGGCCCAGCAAGCCAGCCAGCACGACGGTGACCAGCGCGCCCGAGGCGCCCCAGCGGGCCGGGTGCAGCGGCTGCCACCACCGCCGGCGGTTGGGCGGCGGGGGCGCCCGTTCGGCCATGTTGCGGTGCGCCGCCGCCAGGATCTGCGCGCTGATGTCGCGCGGCGCGCCCAGATCGGCATCGGGCGCGTGCTGCAGCGCCTTGCGCAGGTGGGCGTCGCGGGTGTCGTCGCGGGTGGCGTCGCCGCTGTCGTCTCGGATGTCGTCGGGCTTCATCCGGCCGCTCGCAGCTGGCCGTCGCCGGCCGGCAGGTAGGCGCCCATGCAACGCCGCAGCTTGCTCATGGCATAACGCAGCCGCGTCTTGGCGGTCTCGAAGCCGACTTCGAGTGCGCGCGCGAGTTCGTCGACGCTCAGGCCGTCTTCATGGTGCAGCAGGAAGACGGCCTTCTGCGGCAGCGGCAGACCTTCCAGGCAATCCAGCAGGCGCTGGCCGGCAGCGCGCCAGAAAGCCACGTCGTCGGCCCCGGATGTCGCGGCAGGCCAGGCCGACCAGGGCTGGCCTGCAGGCTCCCGGCTCGCCTGGTCGTCGTCGCTCAGGCTCACCTCGCGGCCCTGCTTGCGCAGGCAATCGACGGCCCGGTGGTGGGCCAGCGTGAAGAGCCAGGTGCGCCAGGCCGCGCCCTGCGGCTGCCAGGTATCGCGGGCCTGGATGGCGCGCAGCCAGGTGTCCTGGAAGACCTCGTCGACCTGCGCCGCGGCGGCGCGGCCGAGCAGCCGCCGCACGAAGCGGTACAGCGCGGCCTGGTGGCGCGCGTAGAGGCGCTCGAAGGCCTGCGCGTTGCCGGCGTTGTAAGCGCGCATGAGTTCGTCGTCGCTGGGCTCGGTCATCGGGAGCGAAGTCAGTGGTCTACCAGGCTTGTACGCCGGCGGCGCGGCAAGAGGGTGAAACGCGGCTGCCGGGGAAGCGACAGTGGCTGGCGAGACCCGCACGCAGGACGCGCCTGGGGGCCGTCGCAGGTGCGGCCTGGATTCTGGATCAAGGCCGCTGCCAGGGCGCGCGCGGCGATACTGGCCAGCCCTGCTGCTCAGCACCGTCACACCATGACCGCACCCATCGACCTGCGCTCCGACACCGTCACCCGGCCCACCGACGCCATGCGCGCCGCGATGGCAGCCGCGCCGGTCGGCGACGACCAGTACGGCGAAGACCCCAGCACCAACCGCCTGCAGGCCCGCATGGCCGAGCTGCTGGGCAAGGACGCGGCGCTGTGGCTGCCCACCGGCACGATGGCCAATCAGGTGGCCCTGCGCACGCTCACGCGGCCGGGCGACGAGGTCGTGGCCAGCCGCGAATCGCACGCCGCCTGGCACGAGCTGGGCGGCGCAGCGGCCAACGCCGGAGTGCAGATCCACGAGATCGGGCAGGGCGGCGTGTTCAGCGCCGAGGAGCTGCGCGCCGCCACCAAGCCGCGCCACTTCGCGATCTTTCCGACCACGACGCTGGTCGAGATCGAGAACACGCACAACCGCGCCGGCGGCGTGGTGGTGCCGCAGGGTCTGGTGCTCGAGGTCTGCGCGGTGGCGCGAGAGCTCGGGCTGGCGACCTTTCTCGACGGCGCCCGGCTGTGGAACGCCAGCGTCGCCAGCGGCGTCGCGCTGGACGCGCTGGCCGCCCCTTTCGACCTCGTCGCCGTGGCCTTCAGCAAGGGCCTGGGCGCGCCTGGGGGTTCTTTGCTGGCGGGATCGAAGGCGCTCATCGCAGCGGCCGACCGCCATCGCCGGCGCCTGGGCGGCGCGATGCGCCAGAACGGCATCTTCAGCGCCGCCGCGCTGCACGCCATCGACCATCACCGCGAGCGGCTGCAAGAGGACCACGACAACGCGCACGCCTTCGCCCTGGGCCTGCTGGCCGGCGCGCCGGTGCAACTCGACCTGGCCACGGTGCAGACCAACATCGTCGTCTTCCACCTGCCGGCGGCGCTGCCGCTGGATGCTCCGACTTTGAGTGCGCAGGCGCGCGAGCGTGGCGTGCTCGTCAACGCCTTCGGCCAGCGCACGGTGCGGGCGGTGACGCACCTGGACGTCGACCGCCAGCAGTGCCTGCGGGCCGCCGAGGTCCTGGTCGCGCTGCTCGCGCCCTGATCGAGCATCAGCCCAACGCCGCGGGCGCGAGCGCGTCGTGCCCGTAAAGCCAGGCACTGTCGCGCAAAGGGTCGCCCTGCGCCAGCGCGGCGTCGCGCGCCGCCTGTTCGGGGCCATCGGGCAGGTGGTTGCGGACTTCGCGCCCGCGGCTCATCAGCTGCACCTGGCTGGCGCGCGGCCGACGCCTGGTTTCGTAGCGCTGCAGCGCCTGGGGCACGTCGGCCGGTGCGACGTGAGCCAGGCAATCGGCCAGCACCGCAGCATCTTCCAGGGCCTGTGCCGCGCCCTGGGCAAAGAAGGGCAGCATGGCGTGGGCCGCGTCGCCGAGCAGGCTGACGCGGCCGCTGCTCCAGCGCGCCAGCGGGCTGCGGTCGACGAGCGCCCAGCGCCGCGTCTCGGTGGCGGCGGCCAGGAGCTGGTGCAGACGCGCGTCCCAGCCTGCGAAGGCCTGCTGCATATCGGCCACCCGGCCCTCGGCGGTCCAGGACTCGTGCTGCCAGTGGCCCGCCGGGACGATGGCCACGATGTTGACGAGCCGGCCGGCCGAGATCGGGTAGTGCACGAGGTGCCGCCCGGGCCCCAGCCACAGCGTCTGCACCGGGCGCAGGGCCATCGCCGGCGCCTGCGCGGCTGGCACCAGGCAGCGAAAGGCGCAGAGGCCGGAAAAGCGGGCATCGGCGCCGGGCGCGACGGCTTCGCGGATGAGCGAGTGGATGCCATCGGCGCCGATCAGCAGATCGGCCGACGCGTTGCTGCGGTGGCCGTCGCGGTGCTCGAAGGTGATGCTGAGGTCGTCGGCCGAAGCCTTGTGCCGCTGGTAGCGATGGTCCAGCCGCAACTGCTCGGTGGGCAGGGCTTGCTGCAGCAGTGACAGCAGATCGGCGCGGTGGGCCACGAAGCAGGGCGCGCCGTAGCGCTGCTCGCACTCCCGGCCCATGGCTTGCACGGACAGCACGCGGCCGTCCCGCCAGCGTCGGAACTCCCACGCCGCCTGCAACTGCACCGCCACGCGGCGCAGCGGCGCCTGCAGCCCGAGCGCCCACAGCAGCTTGACCATGTTGGGCGGCACGACGATGCCGGCGCCGGTCTCGCGCAGTTCATGGGCTTGCTCGTAGACCGTGGCCTGCACGCCGGCGCGGTGCAGGAACAGCGCCGCGGCGACACCGCCGATGCCGCCGCCGACGACGGCCACGCGCAAGCCCGTCATGCCGCCTGCGCCTGAGCCAGCGCCAGCGCCAGCGCCCGCGCTGGCAGTGCGGCCAGCGCACGGTCGATGTCCTCGGCCGCGTGCAGCGCGCGCACCGCGTCGTAGGCCCGCTGCGCCTCGGGGTGGCAGCGGCGCAGCATGTTCAGCCACTGCTTGATGCGCCCGCCACGGTGGCGCGGCTCCACGCGCGGTGCGATGAGGCGGCCGTACAGGCCCAGCAGCGGTTCGATCTCGGCCCAGCCGGGTGTGCGCTGGCCGCGCAGTGCGAGTGCCAGGCCGGGGTCGGACACCAGGCCGCGGCCCAGCATCAGCGCGTCGCAGCCGGACTCGGCCATGCAGCGGCGCGCATCGTCCACGGTCCAGACCTCGCCGTTGGCCACCACCGGCAGCGCCACCGCCTGGCGGATGTGCGCCACACGGTCCCAGTACGCCGGAGGCCGGTAGCCGTGCAGCTTGGTGCGCGCATGCACCACCAGTTCCGAGGCGCCTGCGCTGCAGATGGCCTGGGCACAGTCGATCATGCGGCTGTCGTCCAGGTGGCCCAGGCGCATCTTGGCCGACACCGGCACGTGGGCCGGCACGGCACGGCGCACGGCGGCGACGATCCGGTGCACCAGCTCGGGCTCGTCGAGCAGCACCGCGCCGCCGCGGTGGCGGTTGACGATCTTGGCTGGGCAGCCGAAGTTGAGGTCGATGCCGGCTGGCTCCAGCGTCGCCAGCAGCGCCGCGTTGTCGGCCAGGCAAGCCGGGTCGGAGCCGAGCAGTTGCGCGCGCACGGGCGTGCCTGCCGGCGTGCGGCTGCCGTTGAGCAACTCCGGCATCAGCCGCGTGTAGACACGGCGCGGCAGCAGCTGGTCGGTGATGCGGATGAACTCCGACACGCAGCGGTCGATGCCGCCGACGCGCGTCAGCACGTCGCGCAGGCTGTGGTCGAGCACGCCTTCCATCGGGGCGAGCAGGATCAGGCGGGGGGCAGGGGGGTTCAAGCGGTGGCAG
>JANMVM010000073.1:0-3021 GCA_031392695.1 Rubrivivax sp. | reverse complement strand
GCGGCTTATGGCAAGGACGGCGCACCGCGCGCGTCCTGAGGAGACAGCACATGCAGATCAATCTCAAGGACCGCACCGCAGTCGTCACCGGCGGTGCCTCCAACATCGGCCGCGGCATCAGCCTGCAGCTGGCCGACGCGGGCGCGCAGGTGGTCATCGTCGACAAGGACATTGAACAGGCCACGCTCACGGCCGCGCTGCGGCCCGGCCGCATCCGCGTGCGCGGCTGCGACCTGAGCGACCTGGCGCAGGTGCAACTGCTGGCCGAAGGCCTGGCTCAAGACGAGCAGGTGGCCATCCTCGTCAACAACGCGGGCTGGGTGAAGAGCACGGACTTCGCCGTCAAGGATCTGGACGAGATCGACTTCGAGATTCGCCTCAACCTGCTGGCGCCGTTGCTGCTGACGCGGCTGCTCTTGCCGGGCATGGTCGAGCGCAAGTACGGCCGCATCGTCAGCGTGGCGTCGGAGGCCGGCCGCGCGGGCCAGCGCCAGCAGGTGGCGTATTCGGCCGCCAAGGGCGGCGTGCTGGGCATGACACGGTCGCTGTCGCACGAAGTCGGGCGCTACGGCATCACCGTCAACGCGGTGTCGCCCGCGATGACCATTCCCGAGAGCGCCGACGAGATCGGCCAGGGCAGCATGCAGCAGCAGCGCAACCGCCCGCCTGAACTGATGGCCAAGATCATCAAGGCCTACCCGATGGGCCGCGTGGGCCACCCACGCGACATCGCCACCGCCGTCACCTTCCTGGCCAGCGACGAGGCCGGGTTCATCACCGGCCAGACGCTGCCGGTGAATGGCGGTTTCATCACCACCTGAGTGGTGGCTTCACACCACCACTTGAGTGGTGCCATCACATTCCAACCTGAGGACAGACTTCATCATGAGCAAGATCCAAGCAGAACCGGTTTTCACACCCTGGTCAGTGCCCGACAAGCTGCCGGCGCTGAGCGACGTGCTGTACGAGCGCTGCACGCGGTCGCTCGGCGGGTCGGTGGCGCGCGTCACCATCAACAGGCCGGAAAAACTCAACGCCTTCACCAACAAGACGATGAAGGAAATCATGATCGCGATCGAGGTTGCCAACCGCGACCCGAGCGTGGGCGTGGTGGTGCTGCAAGGTGCGGGCGACCGCGCCTTCTCGACCGGTGGCGACGTGGCGTGGGAAGGCGAACGCACCACCGCCGACTGGTTCTTCGACCCGCCGCCCAACCACACCGTGCGCTTTTCGCTGAAGCCGGTGATTGCCGCCGTCCGGGGCTACGCCATTGGCGGCGGCAACCACCTGGCCTACACCTGCGACCTCACGGTGGCGGCCGACAACGCCATCTTCGGCCAGATCGGCTCGCGCCACGGCAGCCCCGCCGACGGCTACATGGCGCGCTACCTCATCCGCGTCATCGGCGCCAAGCGCGCACGCGAGATGTGGCTGACGCGGCGCCGCATCAACGCGCAGACGGCGCTGGACTGGGGCCTCGTCAACGCCGTCGTGCCGCTGGCCGAGCACGAACAGGAAGTGCTGAAGTGGTGCAGCTACGTGCTCGACGGCAGCCCCACCTGCATCCGCATCCTGAAGGCCGTGTTCGACCAGGAGGTCGATGAGATGGCGGGCGACGTGCGCCGCGTGGCACAGCTGATCCACCCCAACTTCGTCGAGAGCGAAGAGGCGCACGAAGCGCAGCGAGCCTTCTTCGAGAAGCGGCCGCCGCGCTTCTGGCCGGAGCCCGTGTGAGCGCACCGGCCGAGGTGCCGCGCGAAGAGGTGCAGCGGGAAGAGGCGCACTTCCGCCGCATCGACATGCGCGGCTGGCGACGGTCTGATGGCCTGTACGAGGTGCAGGGCCGCGTCACCGACCGCAAGCCGCATGAATTCAAGGCGCCCAACGGCCCGCGCGTGGTGGCAGCCGGCGGTGCCATCCACGACATGGAAGTCACGCTCACCTTCGACACCGACATGCTGGTGCACGAGGTGCGCGCCACGACCTTTGCCGCGCCCTACGCATCCTGCCAGGGCGGCCCGCCCACGCTGCAGTCCCTGAAGGGCCTGCGCATCGCCGGCGGCTGGGGCTCTGAAGTGAAGAAGCGCCTGGGCGGTGCGCAGAGCTGCACGCATCTGATGGAGATCCTGGTGCCGATGGCCACCGTGGCCTTCCAGACGCTGAGCATGTTCCGCATCGCACGGCCCGACATCCTGAACGCCGTCGGCAAGCCAGTGAAGATCGACAGCTGCCTCGCCTATTCAAGCAAGGGCAGCCTGGTCAGGGACAAGTGGCCGGCGTTCTACACCGGTGAGGCTGAAGGGGGTAACGACAAGGGCAGCGGCAAGGCCAACCCCGACAACACCGGCAGCTGAGCCTCAGCTGTCGGCCTTGATGCCGTTTTCCATCACCAGCCGCGTCCAGAGCCGGGTTTCGTTGGCGAAGAACTGCGTGAATTGTTCCAGCCCCATCGGGTCCGGGTAGACGAGGCGGGCTTCCATCAACTGCTTGATCTCGGGTTCGCGCAGCAGGGCGTCGAGCTCGCGGTTCAGGCGCTCGATGATCGGCCGCGGCGTACCGCCGGTGACCATCACGCCAAGCCACACCGAGCCCGTCACGGCGTAGCCCTGTTCCTTCATCGTCGGCACGTTCGGCAGCATCGAAGAACGCGTTTCCGCGGTCGTGGCCAGGGCGCGCAGGCGCCCGGCCTTGATGAGCTCGCTGCCCGACATGGGGTCGAAGAAGATGTCGACCTGGCCACTGACCAGCGCGTTCATCGCTGGCGCGGTGCCGCCGTAGGGAATGTGGTTGAGGTCAAGGCCCGCTTCCTTGCGGAACAGCGCGCCGAGCAGGTGCGACAGCGACCCCTTGCCGGCCGAGGCGTAGGTCACCTTGCCGGGGTTGGCCTTGGCATGGGCCACGATGTCGGCCACCGACTTGAAGGGCGATTCGCTGCGCACCACCAGCGCCACCGGCACCGACCCCATCATGCCCACCGGCGCCAGGTCGGTGCCGACGTTGAAGCCCAGGTTCGGGAACATC
>JANMVM010000028.1:0-11212 GCA_031392695.1 Rubrivivax sp. | reverse complement strand
GATTCCTGCCAGGCCGCACGCGCGGCGGGGGTCTGCGCACCCATCTCCAGGTTCTCGAGCACGCTCAGGCGCGGGAACACCTGGCGGCCCTCGGGCACGTGCGCGATGCCCAGCGCCGCGCGCGCAGCCGGCGCCACCCGGCTCAAGTCCTGACCTTCGTAGACCATCGATCCCGATTGCAAGGGCACCACGCCCGAGATGGCGCGGAACAAGGTCGTCTTGCCGGCACCGTTGGGGCCCACGATGGCCACGAACTCGCCGGCACCCACCTGCAGGCTGGCACCGGCCAGCGCACGCGAGCCGCCGAAGGAGACGTGGATGTCGTCAAGCTTCAGCACGGGCGAGCCACCTCTTGCCGAGATACGCTTCCACCACCGCCGGGTCGGCCGTCACGGCGTGCGGTTCGCCGCTGGCCAGCACCACGCCGTGGTCCAGCACCAGCAGCCGGTCGGCCAGGCGCACCATGGCCTGCATGGTGTGCTCGATGATGACCACCGTGACGCCGCTGGCGCGTACCGCCTCGATGACGTGCAGCATGTGCTCGACCTCGCCCGCGCCCAGGCCGGCCAGGATTTCGTCCAGCAGCAGCAGCCGCGGCCGCGCGGCCAGCGCGCGCGCCAGCTCCAGCAGCCGCAACTCCACCGTGGTCAGCGCCGCACCCAGCCGCTCCTCGCGCCCGCCCAAGCCCACCGCCGCGATGGCCTGGCGGGCACGCGCATAGGCTTCGGCGTCGGTGCGGGTGGTGGAGAAGGCCCCGACGACGACGTTGTCCAGGATCGACAGCCGCGCGAAGGGCCGCACGATCTGGAAGGTGCGCGAAACGCCGGCGCGGCACACCGCGAAGGGCGCCAGCCCGACCAGTTCGACGCCTTGCACCTGCACCGAGCCGGCGCCCGGCCGGATGAAACCGTTGAGCGCATTGAACAGCGTCGTCTTGCCTGCGCCGTTGGGGCCGATGATGCCCAGGATCTCGCCTTCTCGCACTTCGAAATCCACGTTGGACAACGCGTGCAGGCCGCCGAAGCGCACCGACAGGCCGCACACCTGCACCAGCACCGCTGGTGCTGCAGCCGCGGGGGCCAGGCGTTCGAAGCTCGCTGGGTTGAAGTCGGGCAAGACCTCGACCAGCGCATCGCGGCGCGACGGCCGCCGCGCCTGAAGGCGGGCTTGCAAGCGGGATTGCAGCCAGGGCAGCAGCCCCTGCGGCGCCGCCAGCACGATGCCGATGATGGCGGCGCCGAAAACCACGCCCTGGATGCCGGGCAGGCGGTCGCCGAGCTCGGCGTGCAGCGTCTCGCCCAGCGGCACCAGGGCCAGCGCGCCCACCACGGGGCCGAACAGCGTGGCCACGCCGCCGAACAGGGTCACGATCAAGGGCTGCGCCGAAACGTGCATGCCGAACACCGCCGACGGCGTCACGACCAGCAGCACCACGGCGTACAAGCCGCCGGCCACTGCCGTCAGCGCGGCCGACAGCACCAAGGCGCGCAGCTTGCTCAGCCGTGGGTCGATGCCGGCGGCCATGGCCGCCGGCTCGTTTTGCTTGATGGCCAGCAGCGTGAGACCGAAGCGCGAGCGCGCGATGCGCAGATGGACCGCCAGCGCCACGACCAGCAGCGCCACCGCCAGCAGCACGTACAGGCGCTGGTCGGCAAACTGCATGTAGGCCAGCGGCGCTTCGCGCTTCATCGGCAGCGCCACTTCCTGGAAGCCGAGCCACTCGAAGACGTAGAGCAGCGCCAGCGGGTAGGCCAGCATGGCCAGTGCAAAGTAGTGACCCCGCAGGCGCAGCGTGGGCAGCCCCACCAGCAGCCCGGCCAACGCGCCCACCGCAGCCGCCGCCGGGATGCCCAGCCACGGCGTCAGGCCGCCGTGCGCCAGGCCGATGGCGACGGTGTACGCGCCCAGGCCGAAGAAGGCGGCATGGCCGAAGGACATCAGCCCCGAGTAGCCCGAGAACAGGTTCCAGGCCACGCCCACGGTGGCCCACAGCGGCACCAGTGTCATGACGAGCTGGTAGTAGCGGTTGTCCACCAGCGCGGCAACCGCCAGGTACAGCAGCGCGCCTCCGGCGATGATCCAGGCGGCACGGCCGTGGCGCTGCGGCCCGGGCGGCGCAGCGGCGGCGGTGGCGGTGGCAGCAGGGGGCATGCTAGACACGTTCCACGCTCCGCCCGAACAGGCCCTGCGGCCGCACCAGAATGACGAGCAGGAAGATCACGAACACGGCCGTGTTCTGCAGTTGCTGCGGCAGCACCAGCGTCGACATCTGCTGCACCAGGCCGATGACCACCCCGCCGATGAAGGCGCCGCCGACGCTGCCCATGCCACCGAGCACCACGCCGGCGTACATGACCATCACGAACTCGATGCCGGTGTAGGGCTGGAAGGGCAGGAAGCTCGCCACCAGCCCGCCGGCGACCCCCGTGATCGCAGCACCGAGGCCGAAGGCCAGCCGGTAGGCGCGGCCGACGTCGATGCCCATGTAGGTGGCAGCCTCAGGGTTGTCGGCCGCGGCGCGCAGGATCTTGCCGCGCCGCGTGCGCGCCACGAAAAACGCCGCCGCCACCGCCACGCCCACGGCCACCAGCGCACCCACGCTGCGCGCCTGGTTCATGAACAGCGTGACATCCATGCCCGGCACCGGATGCAGCTCCCAGGCGCTGGACGACATCGTCGTGCGCACGCTCTGCGGCGCCGATCCGATCAGCAGCAGCGCACCGTTGGACAAGATCAATGACACGCCCAGCGTCAGCGTCAGCTGCGGGTTGTGGCCCTCGCCCTCCAGCCCAGCGGCCTGCATGCCGCTGACATGCCGCAGCAGCAACTGGTAGAGCACCATGCCCAGCGCGAACACCAGCACGCCGCCCAGCAGCGCCGCCACCACCGGCCCGGCATAGGGCCCCAGCAGGGCGCCCAGGCCAAGCGGCGCAAAGAAGAAGAGCGCGGCGTACATGCCGGCCACCATGAGCTCGCCCTGCGCGAAGTTGATGACGCGCATGACGCTGAAGATCAGTGCCAGGCCAACGCACATCAGACCGTAGAGCGAACCCAAGGTGAGGCCTGCAAACAGGGCCTGCAGCGTGTTCTCGACCAGCACGGCCGCGGCACTCACGGCTCGAAGCGGCGCGGGCCGCGCAGAGCAGGGGGGTCGGGACGGGGGCAAAGAAGCTTCAAGGTACCTGCTGGTGTGGGAGATCTCGGTCCGGCCCGGACCGTGCGGATCAACCCCTGATGGATCGACCCGGTTGCCAAAGGAGATTCTGTTTGGTAACGTTAATGTATTACAAAGTAGACTAATATACTAGCTAGTATTAATTCGGGAAAACCATGACACCGGACTCCTCAGCGCCGATCATCACCGGACCAGGGACCACCCTGGCCTGCGATGTGCTCATCGTCGGCGCCGGCTTCGGCGGCCTGTACATGCTGCACCGGGCGCGCGCGCTGGGCCTGTCGGTGCTGGCCGTCTACCGCGGCGCCGACGTCGGCGGCGTCTGGTACTGGAACCGCTACCCCGGCGCGCGCTGCGATGTCGAGAGCATGCAGTACAGCTTCGGCTTCGACGAGGCGCTGCAGCAGGAGTGGCGCTGGGGCGAGCGCTTCGCCGCCCAGCCCGAGATCCTGGCCTACGCGGCTCACGTGGCCGAACGCTTCGACCTGCGCCGCAGCATACGCTTCGGCACCACGGTCACGGCGGCCCGCTACGACGAAGCCGCTGCGCGCTGGCAGGTGCGGACCGACCGCGGCGAACCGATCTCGGCGCGCTTTTGCGTCATGGCCACCGGCTGCCTGTCGGCCACCCGGCTGCCGGAGATCCCGGGCATCGAGGACTTCGAAGGGCGCACCTTCCACACCGGCAGCTGGCCGCACGAGGGCGTGGACTTCCGCGGCCAGCGCGTGGGCGTCATCGGCACCGGCTCGTCGGGTATCCAGGTCATCCCGCGCCTGGCCGAGCAGGCGGCGCAGCTGGTGGTCTTCCAGCGCACGCCGAACTTCAGCATCCCGGCGCGCAACGCGCCGATGGACGATGCCTACGAGCGCTCGTGGAAGGACTGCTACGGCGAGCTGCGCGAGCGCGCGCGCACCGACACCACCTCGGGCACCGTCTACGAAAAGAGCGAGCACAAGGCCTGCGAGGTCGACCCGGCCCTGCGCCATCGTGAATACGAACGCCGCTGGGCCACCGGCGGCGTGAACTTCATGCACTCGTTCAAGGACCTGCTGCTCGACGAGCGCTCCAACGCCACCGCGGCTGACTTCGTGCGCCAGCAGATCCGCGCCACCGTGCGCGACCCGGCCGTGGCCGAACGGCTCGCCCCCAAGGATCACCCGATCGGCACCAAGCGCATCTGCATCGACACCGATTACTTCGCCACCTACAACCGCGACAACGTCACGCTGGTGGACCTGCGCGCCACGCCCATCGAATGCGTCACCCCCACCGGGGTGCAGACCCCCGCAGCGCACCACACGCTGGACAGCCTCGTCTTCGCCACCGGCTACGACGCGATGACCGGGGCGCTGCTCAACATCGACATCACCGGCCGCGGCGGTCGCAGCCTGGCCGACGCCTGGCACGCCGGGCCGCGCAGCTACCTGGGGCTGATGGTGGCGGGATTCCCGAACCTCTTCACGGTGACCGGCCCGGGCAGTCCGTCGGTGCTGTCGAACATGATCTTCGCCATCGAGCAGCACGTGGACTGGATCGCGGACTGCCTGGCTTGGCTGCGCGCACGCGGCCTGGACCACATCGAGGCCGACGAACAAGCTCAGGACGACTGGGTCGCACACGTCAACGCAGTGGCCGACCGTACGCTGTTCCCGCGCGCGGCTTCCTGGTACGTGGGCGCCAACGTGCCCGGCAAGGCGCGCGTCTTCATGCCCTATGCCGGCGGCGTCGTGCCCTACCGCCAGAAGTGCGACGACGCGGCCGCCAAGGGCTACCAAGGCTTTCACTGCGGCGCCGTGGCTGTCGCGGTGGCCTGATCCCCTGCCCTTTCACCGGAAGACTCCATGTCCTTGCATCCCACGCTTGCCGCCATGCTGGCCAAGGCGGCCGCGCTGCCGCCCATCACGGCAGTGCCCATCGCCGCCATCCGCGCCACCGACGCCACGCGCTACAAGGTGGGCGTGCCGAGCGACGAGGTGGCGAGCACCGAGGACCGCCTCATCCCCGGTCCGCGCGGCGAGATCCGCATCCGCATCTACCGCCCGGTAGCGGAACCAGATGCGGATGCGAAAGCGGCTGCGGGACATGCGGTCACGGTGTTCTTCCACGGCAGCGGCTTCGTCATCTGCAGCATCGAGAGCCACGACGACATGTGCCGCCAGATCTGCCGCCGCAGCGGCAGCATCGTGGTCAGCGTCGACTACCGCTTGGCGCCGGAGAACAAGTTCCCCGCCGCGCCCGACGACTGCCTGGCGGCCACGCGTTGGGTTGCTGCCCATGCGGCTGAGTTCGGCGGCGACCCGGCGCGCCTGGCCGTCGCCGGCGACAGCGCCGGCGGCACCATGGCCGCCGTGACCGCCCTGCGCGCCCGCGACGAAGGCGGGCCCGCGATCCGGGCGCAGCTGCTGCTGTACCCGGTGACCGACCACTACGGCGTGCAGCGCCCCTCGTGGGAAGAGCGCGCCACCGGCTTCGGCCTGACGCGCGAAGCCATGATCTGGTTCTGGGACCACTACCTCGAAACGCCGGCGCAGGGCGCGCACCCACACGCTTCGCCGCAGCGCGCCGCCAGCGTGGCCGGCCTGCCGCCGGCCTACGTGGTGACCGGCGAATACGACCTGCTGCGCGACGAAGGCGAGGCCTACGCCCGACGCCTGCAGTCGGCCGGCGTGGCAGTGCAAGTGCAGCGTTACCCCGACATGAACCACGGCTTCCTGTTCTGGGTCGGCCTCATCGAAGGCTCCACCGCGGCCATGGACGCGGCCTGCGCGTGGCTGAAAAAAACCGTCTGAACCTGAAAGACAAGAGCATGAACAACCCCACCACTTCCTCCTTCCTCGGTCTTGAAGGGCGTGTCGCCGTCGTCACCGGCGGCGGCAGCGGCATCGGCCGCGCCATCTGCCTGGGATTCGCCGCCCACGGCGTCCGCGTCGCCGTGCTCGACCGCAACGCCGAAGGCGCGCAGGCCACGGTCGACGAGATCCAGCGCAGCGGCGGCCAGTCGGTGGCGATCGCTTGCGACGTCAGCAACGGCGCTAGCGTGGCCGAGGCGGCCGCACAGAGCAGCGCTGCTCTCGGCCCCTGCGATGTGCTCGTCAACGACGCCGGCATCCTGCGCGGCGGGCCACTGGCTACGCTGTCCGCAGAAGACTGGAACGTGACCATGGCCGTCAACGTGGGCGGTGCTTTTCTGTGCTCGCAGGCCTTCGGCGCCCAGATGCGGGCCAAAGGCAAGGGCGCGCTGATTCACATCGCGTCGATTGCCTCGCACCAGACCACCGCCGGTGCCGGCGCCTACGGTGTCAGCAAGGCCGCGATCTCGATGCTGTCGAACCAGCTGGCCGTGGAGTGGGGCCCGCAGGGCATCCGCAGCAATGTTGTCAACCCCGGCATGACGCGCACGCCGCTGACGCAGGAGCGCTACGACCTGCCGGGCAACGCCGAACGCATGGCCGCTGCCATCCCCGTCGGCCGCATCGCGCGCCCTCAGGACATCGCCGAGGCGGTGCTCTTCCTGGCCAGCGACCGCAGCGCCTACATCTCGGGCCATGCGCTCAACGTCGACGGCGGCTTCTCGCGCATGCTGATGAGCTTGCTGCCGCGCGGTGAATATTGACCCCCCCGGAGCGCCTGCGGCGCCTCCCCCCAGGGGGCGCCGCCAGCGGCCCGGCAGAGCCGGTTCCGCGGCGGCTACTTGGCCAGCCAAGCCTCTGGCCATCGTTGCCCGACGTAAAGCGCTGAGATGATTCCGCTGCGTGTGGTTCGACTCGACCTGCCTCTGGATGCCGACACTTTCGACGGCGCCATGGCTGCCGCGCCAGAGGTGCAGCTGTCGGTACAGCGCGCGCGTGGCGAGGACGCAGCCACCGCCCAGGCCCTGGCTGCCGCGCATGTCTACCACGTGGCCTCGGCGCGCGACGACCTGCCGCAGGCCTGGTTCGTCGATGCCTCGCTGCTGCAGCGCTGCCCTGCCCTGCTGGCTGTGTCGGCCTATGGCGCCGGCTTCGACACGGTCGACGTGGCCGCCTGCACCGCCGCCGGCGTGGCCGTGCTCAACCAGGCCGGCAGCAATGCCGCCGCGGTGGCTGAGCACACGCTGGGCTTGATGCTGGGCTTGAGCAAGCGCATCGCCGAGAGCGATCGCCGGCTGCGCCGCGGCGAGCGCTTCACCCGCAGCGACGCGATGGGCCGCGACCTGGCTGGCGCCACGCTGGGCATCGTCGGCATCGGCCACGCGGGCCGCCGTGTGGCGGCGCTGGCGAGCGCCTTCGGCATGACGGTGCTCGCCTGCGACCCGTTCTTGGACGCAGCGGAAATCGCGCGCCGCGGCGCCGAAGCGATGTCGTTGCCGCAACTGCTGCAACGTGCCGACGTGGTGTCCTTGCACTGCCCGCTGGACGCGACGACCACCGGTCTGTTCGGCGCCGCTGCGTTTGCCGCCATGAAGCCCGGCGCGCTGTTCATCACCACCGCGCGCGGCGGCATCCACGATGAGGCCGCGCTGCACGCGGCGCTGGTGTCGGGGCATCTGGGTGGTGCCGGGCTGGACGTGTGGGGCCTGGAGCCCCCTGCTGCCGACCACCCGTTGCTCGCGCTCGACACCGTGCTGGCCAGCGCCCACACGGCCGGCGTCACGCGCGGGTCGCGTGCCGCGATGGCCTCGATGGCGGCAGCGCAAATCATCGGCCTGGCGCGCGGCGAGGTGCCGCCCCGGCTCGTGAACCCCGAAGTGTGGCCGCAAACGGCGGCCCGGCTGGCCCGCGCCTTGCGGGTATCTACTTGATGGTTCTTACATCTACCGCTGAGTATCATCGACAGCTTTTCAATCTGCCCCTTCGAAGGTGAATCCATGCTTTCACGAGTCCTGTCCTCGACCCTGCAACGCCGCCTTGGCGTTGCACTGGCACTGGCCGCCGGCTTCGGCTCGGCCTGGGCATTCGAGTCGCCCGCCGACGGTGTCTACAAAGACCGTATCGACTGGGGCGTGATGATGGACCTGTCGGGCCCCACGGCCGGCAACGAGGTGCCGTGGACACGCGGCGTCCAGGCCTACATCCGCAAGTTCAACGAAGCCGGTGGCGTGCACGGCCGCAAGATCAACCTGCTGATCGAGGACGACCGCTACGACACCGCGCTGGTGCGCGCCAACTACGAACGCCTGGTCACGCAGACCAACGTGCTGGCCATCTCGGGCATGGGCAGCAGCAGCGCGCAGGCGGCGATGATGCCGATGATCAAGAGCGGCAAGGTGCCCATCGTGGGCGCCTATGCGTTGGCCAAGTCGGGCTACGAGCCGGCCAACCCGCTGTACTACGCGGGCTTTTGCGGCACCAAGGAGATGGCTCAATCGGGCGTCGGCCACTTCACCGAAAAGATGAAGTTAAAGAACCCGAAGATCGCCGTGGTGCATCTGGACGTGGCCGGGGGCAAGGAATACGCCGACTACGTCAACACCGAAGTCACCAAACTCGGCGGTACGACCAAGGCCCTGCCGGTGAAGAGCGGCGCCGCCGACGTCACCTCGCAGGTGCTCGAGATCATCGCCATGAAGCCTGATCTGGTCACCATCTACGGCGTGCCCAGCAACTCGATCCTGACCCTGCGCACCATGGCGCAGTACGGCGTGAAGGTCCCGTCCTGGGCCATCACCCATCTGGGCACGCTCGAGATCTACAACGCCATCGGCGCCGAGGCTGGCTCCGAATACCACTTCATGAGCTGCTTCTCGCCCACCGATTCCGAGGACACTGCGGCGCAAAAGGAGATGTCGGCCACGGCTGAGAAGTACGGCTACGGCAACTTCAAGAGCAACGTCAACTACGTCGGCGGCTGGGTCATCGGGCAGCTGATCGCCGAGGCCGCCACCAAGGTCGGCCCCGAGCCGACGCGCGACAAGCTGATCGCCATGCTGAACAACGGCATCGCGGTCGACACCAAGGGCATCTCGTCGCCGCTGAAGTACACCAAGGACGACCACCGCGGCCTGATCGGCCTGCGCGCCTACACCTACGACTTCCAGGCCAAGAAGTTCAAGGCCTTCGGCAACTACAGCGACTACGAGAAGTTCATCAAGTGACCAACCACGCGGCCGGGGCCTGAGCGTGGCCACCACGATGCGCTGCTATCACCTGGCGCGCTTCGGCCAGGCGCTGTTGCCGGTGGACCAGCCGCTGCCGGTGCCCACCGGCACGCAGGTGGTGCTGAAAGTGCTGGCTGCCGGCGTGTGCCACAGCGACCTGCATGTGCAGGACGGTCAGGTCGACCTGGGCAACGGGCAAGTCGCCTCGTTTGCAGCGCGCTGCAACCTGCCGCGAACCCTGGGCCACGAAACCAGCGGCAGGGTCACCGCGCTGGGCCCTGATGCCCGTGGTGTGGCGGTGGGCGATGTCGTGCTGGTCTGCCCCTGGGTCGGTTGCGGCGGCTGCCACGCCTGCCTGGCAGGCAACGAAAACCACTGTGCCGATTCGCGCTTTCTGGGCATCAGCCGCGACGGCGGCTTTGCAGAGCTGATCGTGGCGCCGCATCCGCGCTACCTCGTCGATCTGTCGGGCATCGACCCGGTCGGCGCCGCGCCGCTGGCGTGTGCCGGTCTGACCACCTACGCCGCGTTGAAGAAGGCCGGCGCCTTGCTGCACGCGCGACCCATCGTCGTCATCGGCGCCGGCGGCCTGGGACTGATGGCGTTGAGTGTGCTGCGCCTGATAGGCGGCCGCGGCGCCGTGGTGCTGGACATCGACCCGGCCAAGCGCGAGGCCGCATTGCATGCCGGCGCACTGGCGGCAATCGACCCCGCAGCCGCCGACGCCGACGCCCAGGTGCGCCAGGCGGTGGGCGGGCCCGTGCTCTTCGTGCTCGACCTGGTGGGCGGCGTGGCCACCGTGTCGCAGGGCTTCAGGCTGCTGGACAAGGGTGGCCAGTTGCTGCTGGTCGGGTTGCAGGGTGGCGCTATGTCACTGCCGCTACCGGCGCTGGCCACCAAGGCGGTGACGCTGCAGGGCTGCTACGTCGGTAACCTGGCCGAGCTGCGCGAGCTGATCGCACTGGTGCGAGCCGCTGGCATACCCGCGTTGCCACTGGACCGCAGGCCGCTGGAGGCAGCCAACCAGGCCCTGGATGACCTGCGCGCCGGGCGCGTGGTGGGGCGGGTCGTGCTGGTGCCTTGAAGCTGCCCTGAACACCGCCCGGCGCACCACCGCGCAGCCCGGCGTATCACCGCGCAGCCCGAGCTCCGCTCGCGATCTGCGCAAGAAGCGATCGTCGACAACGCATTGGCCAGGCGTAAAGCCTGGATCTGGTGCCGTTCAGCGGCAGCTTCCTGGCGCTGCTGGGCATTGACGGCCCCGGCAAGCGCGGTCTTACCGTCTGCCGCGCCAATCCAGACAGCCATCGCATGACCCATGCGTTGGCGAGGCCCTGCCCAATGCCGCCGCATCGTGCCCAACCTTCGCCTTCCACCTGGCAAAGCCCCCGGCACGCCTTGCGCGTCCCCCAGGCCGGCCGCTCACAGCGGCAGGCCTGCGCCGACAGCCTGCCAGCATTGCCGCAGAGCAGCACCGGCAGGGACTCGGGGATGTGGATGCGGGTGCGGGTGCGGGTGCGGGTGCGGGTGCGGATGCGGATGCCCGTACCCATGCGCGTGCGCATGCGCGAGTGCGTTGCGCGCGCGCTCAACAACCGGCAGGTCCACCATCGTGCCGTCGGCTGCCACCGCGCCTTGACCCTGGGCCCTGGGCCTGATCCCAGGCAGAACACACGCGGCGCGCCCAGGCAAGTGCTGCCGCTGTCGGGCTGAATGTCTCGTCGGCGGGCCTCACCTGCAGTGGATGGATGCAAATAGCCCCATGACTGCCGATGCGCCGATGCGCCCACCCGCATCGAGCGTCGCGCGCCAGGCAGCCAGATTGCGGAACTCGCCGCTGCTGCCGGGGCAGACGTAGGTCTTTGCGCCAGCGGCTTGCGCGGCCATCACAACCACCGACGCGGCGCAGCCCATCGACTCCATGCAGGGCGCGACGCCCAGCGCCGTCGCGAGATCCTCGG
>JANMVM010000149.1:0-14477 GCA_031392695.1 Rubrivivax sp. | reverse complement strand
CAAGAAAGCACCTCGAAGGCGTGCAGTGGCAATCGATGATGCCGATCGCTGCGCTCCGGCCGGTGGCGCGGACGGTCTCGCGCAGCAGGCGCTCGACAGTGCGACTGACTCGATCCGGGGTGGTCGGGGCCACAGTGCGCTGGGCGCGTGCGAGCGGGGTGGCGCACGAAAGCGTCAAACGCACAACAGCAAGGCCTGCGGCGCGTCCAGCGCCTTGCGCGCGGAACCGCCACGCTGTTGCCCAGTGGCGCTGTCGAGCGCCTGCTGCGCGAGAGCCTGCGCGCCACCGGCCGGAGCGCAGCGATCGGCATCATCGATTGCCACAGCACGCCTTCAGGGTGCTTTCTTGGCTTACTTTCTTTGCACCAGCAAAGAAAGTGAGTCGGCCGCGGGGCCGAAACCCCCGCCCACGTTAACCAGCCCACGCCAGAAGGCGGCAAAGCCATAGACCATTGAGCATTGACCGCTGACCGCTGACCGCCAATCGTCACCGCCACCGTCTCGAGACGATGGAAAGCAGTTCCGCGGCTGGCAGCCGACAGGCAGCCGACAGGCAGCCGTCACACGTCCTGGCCGCTTTGCTGCAGCCGCCACATCTCGGCGTAGCGCCCACCGCGCGCCAGCAGCTCGGCGTGCGGGCCGCGCTCGACCACGCGGCCGGCTTCGAGCACCACGATCTCGTGCGCGTCGACGACGGTGCTCAGCCGGTGCGCGATGACGAGCGCGGTCTTGCCCTGCGACACCGCGCGCAACTCGGCCTGGATGGCGCGCTCGTTGGCGCTGTCCAGCGCCGAGGTGGCCTCGTCGAAGATCAGCACCGGCGGGTTCTTCAGCAGCGTGCGCGCGATCGCCACGCGCTGCTTCTCGCCGCCGCTGAGCTTGAGGCCGCGCTCGCCGACCATGGTGTCGTAGCCCTTGGGCGTGGCGCTGATGAAGCCGTGGATGTGGGCCGCCCGGGCCGCCGCTTCGACCTCGGCCCGGCCGGCGCCAGGCCGGCCATAGGCGATGTTGTATTCCACCGTGTCGTTGAACAGCACCGTGTCCTGCGGCACGATGCCGATCGATCGGCGCAGGCTGCTTTGCGTGACCTGGCGGATGTCCTGGCCGTCGATCGTGATGCGGCCCGAGCCGACGTCGTAGAAACGGTACAGCAACCGCGCCAGCGTGCTCTTGCCGGCGCCCGAGGGCCCGACCACGGCCACCGTCTTGCCGGCCGGGATGTCGAAGCTCAGGTCGTGCAGGATGGTGCGCGAGTTCTTTTGCTCGCCTTCGGCTCGGTCGTAGGCAAAGCTGACGTGATCGAAGCGCACGGCGCCGGCGCTGACCTGCAGCGGCTGCGCGCCGGGCGCGTCGTCGACCTCGCGGTGGCGCTCCATGAGCACGAACATCTTGTCCAGGTCGGTCAGCGACTGCTTGATCTCGCGGTAGATCACACCCAGGAAGTTCAGCGGGATGTAGAGCTGGATCATGAAGGCATTGACCATCACCAGGTCACCGAGCGTCAGGCGCCCGTCGACCACGCCCTGCGTGGCGCGCCACAGCATCAGGATCAGCGCCGCGGCGATGATCAACTGCTGCCCGGTGTTGAGCAGGCTCAGCGTGCTCTGGCTCTTGAGCGCGGCGCGGCGCAGCTTTTCAAGGTTCTCGTCGTAGCGCCGGGCCTCGAACTCCTCGTTGTTGAAGTACTTGACGGTCTCGTAGTTGAGCAGCGAATCGATGGCCCGCGAATGCGCCGTCGAGTCGAGCTCGTTCATCTGCTTGCGGAACTGGGTGCGCCACTCCGTCACCGTGATGGTGAAGGTGATGTACAGCACCAGGGCCCCGACCGTGATCCAGGCAAAGGCGGCATCGAACTTCCAGGCCAGCAGCGTCAGCACCATCGCCACTTCAACGAGCGTGGGGAAGATGCTGTACAGCGAATAGCTGATCAGCGAGTGCACGGCGCGCGTGCCGCGTTCGATGTCGCGCGTCATGCCGCCGGTCTGGCGCTCGAGGTGAAAGCGCAGGCTCAGCGCGTGCAGGTGGCGAAAGACCTGCAGGCTGATGCTGCGCGCCGTGCCTTCGGTGGCCTTGGCGAAGATCAGCTCGCGCAGTTCGGTGAAGAGCGACGTCGACAGGCGCAAGAGGCCGTAGGCCACGAGCAGGCCCACCGGCACCACCAGCAGCGCGGCCGCGTCGCCGGGCTTGATCGAGAGTGAGTCGATGAGGTACTTCAGCAGCACCGGCACCGACACGTTGGCGGCCTTGGCGGCGAGCAAAAAGCTCAGCGCAATGCCGACGCGCCAGCGGTAGCGCCACAGATAGGGCAGCAGCTTGGCCAGCGTGGCCCAGTCGGAGCGCGTGGCCGCCGTGCCTGCGGGTGGGGCGGCGGGCGCCAGCACGGCGGTGTTTCGCATCGTCTTCAGCTTTCCTTGCACAGCACGAGGTGGCAGTAGCCGATGAGCCCGAGCGCCACCGTGCTGCGCATGAGGTATCCGGCCAGGATGTTGCGCCCGCGCATGGGGCTGCGCCGAGCCAGGGCGCGGCGGCCGAGCCAGGGGATGCGGATCACGGCCCCGGTGACGCGCTCGAGCTTGCGCAGGCTGGGCATGACTTCCTGATCCAGTGACTGGCGCACGCGGCACGCGAGCCCGGCCGCGGCAGCCGCGGCCAGCAGCTCGTCGAGCACTTGCAGGCCGTTGATGGCCATGCCCTTGGCCACCAGCTCCACCGCCAGTGCTTCATCGGGCAGCAGCGCCGCCGGCGGGCGCGGCAGGTAGCCGTCGAAGAGTGTCAGGCTGCCGCCCGGGCGCAGCACGCGGGCGGCCTCGGCCAGCGCCCGCGCGACATCGGTGGCGTAGCAGAAGGCTTCGATGCAGAACAGCTCGTCGAAGCTGGCGTCGGCATAGGGCAGGTGGTGGAAGTCGCCCTGCACCAGGCGCACGTTGCGCAGGCCGGCACGCGCCACCCGGTCGCCGGCAATGCGCAGGTGGGCCGGGGTGAGGTCGAGGCCGTGGAACTGGCAGGCCGGGTGGCGCGCCGCCAGGTAGCCGAGGTTGAAGCCCTGCCCGAAGGCCAGTTCGAGCACGGCCGCCGGCGGTTGCGGCCAGCCGCGCTCCATGCGCCGCAACTGGCCGTAGAAGCCGTCGGGGTCGAAGCGGTCGCCGTCGTTGAGCGCCATGTGCACGGCGCCCTCGGCCGAGTGGTATTTGCGGTAGGCGTCGTGGCAGTCCTCGTAGTACTGCACGACGCTGGGCGGGCCCAGCGGCTGGCGCTGGATGTCGGCGATGTCGAAGACCCGCCGCAGCCTGTGCAGGCGCCGGCTGAGCTGCTGTGGCGTGGGTGGGGCCGCAGAGGTGAAAATGGGCATGCCGCCATTGTCGCCGGGCCGGCCTCCATCACCCCCGGACCCACCCCACACCACCACCGCGCGAGAGGAAGACCGGCATGTCCACCCCACAACACGATCCCCTGATGGCCCCACCGAGCCTGAGCGACGGCTCGCACCTGGTGCTGCGGGTGATGCCGCTGCCGGCCGACGTCAACGCCAACGGCGACATCTTCGGTGGCTGGATCATGGCCCAGGTCGACCTCGCCGGCGCCGTGCTGCCGAGCCGCATCGCGCGTGGGCGCATCGCCACCGTGGCGGTCAACCAGTTCATCTTCAAGCAGCCGGTGAGCCTGGGTGACCTGCTGAGCTTCTACGCCCGCGTCACGCGCATCGGCAACACCAGCGTGAGCGTGCATGTCGAGGTCTACGCCGAGCGCAACCCGGCCAACCTGCACGTCGTGAAGGTCACCGAAGCCGACCTGACCTACGTGGCCATCGACGCCGAAGGCAAGCCGCGCAGCATCGTGCGCTGAGCGCCCGAGAGTCCGAGAGTCCGAGCACCGCGGCAGTCGGGTCGATGCCATAGACGCAGGCACCGCGGCGGCCTATCCTGCTGCCCAGCCGCGGCATCAGGCTGTCGGCAGCCTGGAGACAAAGCGCGATGGAATCCCAGCTTCAGAACATCCTGATCGTCTGCATGATGCTCGGTTTCGCCGCCATGGAAGTCGTGACCCGGCGCTACAAGGATACCGTCAGCACCACCGCCACCGCCAACGACACCAAGCTCGAACTGCTGATGTTCCTGAGCCTGCTGGCCATCGCGCAGCCGCTGGCGCTGCTGGTGACGAACCAGCTGTGCGGCTGGCTCATGCCCGGGCAGCGCGGCGCGCTGGCCACGCTGCCCTGGTGGGGCATGTTGGCGATCCTGCTCGTCGCAGACGACCTCACGCAGTATCTGTGGCACCGCGCCTCGCACTCGCCGCTGCTGTGGCCGCTGCACCGCGCGCACCACACGGCGCAGTACATGAGCATCCGCATCACCTACCGCAACAACTTCTTCTACTACCTGCTGATGCCCGGGCTGTGGATCGCCGGGGTGCTGATCTTTCTGGGCTTCGGCCGCGTCTATGCGGTCTACATCGTGATCAAGCTGCTGGTGATCCTGGGCGCGCACTGCGCCTGGCGCTGGGACGAGCCGCTGTACCGCATCCGCGCGTTGCGCCCGCTGATGTGGGTCGTCGAGCGCACGATCTCGACCCCGGCCACGCACTGGGCCCACCATGCGCTGACCAACGCCGACGGCGTCGGCCACTACAAGGGCAACTTCGGCAACCTGCTGTTCCTGTGGGACATGCTGCTGGGCAGCGCCCACATCACGCGCCGCTACCCGGCGCAGGTGGGCCTGCAGGACGACCTGGTCTACGGCCAGGAACGCTGGTACCACCAGATGTTCTACCCGCTGCTGCAGTCCTCACGCCAGCATTCGGCGCTGCGCCGCGGCGGCCGCGTGATCGCCGAGGAAGAGACCCGGTCCGACCTGCAGGGCGCTGCGCGCACGGCCTCCGGCGCCGACTGAAGGCGCCAGCCTTAGTCGACGAAGAAATCGGGCATGAAGTTCTTGTTGCCCGGCGTCATTGCGTACTTGTCGAGGTCGGTCACGCCGTGGCGGGCCAGCAGTTCGTCGTCGATGAAGAAGTTGCCGCTGGTGGCTTTGGCGTCGCTGGTGAAGATGAAGTAGGCCGCGTCGGCCAGGATCTCGGGCTTGCGGCACAGCGCCAGGTCAATGCCCGGGATCAACTGCAGCGCGGCGGTGGCAATGGCCGTGCGCGGCCACAGACTGTTGACGGCGATGCCGTGCGGGCGGAACTCGCCGGCGTGGCCCAGCGTGCACTGGCTCATGCCGTACTTGGCCATCGTGTAGGCGACGTGGCCCTTGAACCAGTGCTCCTTCATCGACAGCGGCGGGCTCATGTTCAGCACGTGCGGGTTGCGGCCGGCCTTGGCGCTCTTGATCAGCTCGCTCAGGCAGGCCTGCGTGCAGGCGTAGGTGCCACGCACGTTGACGCCGAACATGAGGTCGAAGCGCTTCATCGGTGTCATCGGCGTCGGCGTCAGGCTGATCGCGCTGGCGTTGTTGACCAGGATGTCGATGCCGCCGAAGCGTGCCACCGCCGCCGCCACCGCCGCGGCGACGGCGTTGTCGTCGCGAATGTCGGTCTGCACCGGCAGCGCCTGGCCTCCGGCGGCCACGACCTCGGCCGCCGCGCTGGCCAGCGTGCCCGGCAGCTTGGGGTTGGGCTCGACGGTTTTGGCCAGCAGCACGATGTTGGCGCCGTCTGCCGCGGCGCGTTTGGCGATGGCCAGGCCGATGCCACGGCTGGCGCCGGTGATGAGGATGGTCTTGCCTTGCAGGGTGTTCATGGGCTCAGCTCAGATGGAGGTGGGGCCACACGTGGGTGGCGATGTGCTGCGCGATGGCGTTGGCGCAGTAGCGGTAGACGGGTTCGCCGGGGTGGAAGCCGTCGCTGGCCATGACGCCGCGGTTGAGCGGCATTTCCATGTCGACGCAGCTGACGTCGGCGCGCGTGGCGGCCCATTCGATCAAGGCCGCGTTGTGGCGTCGGGCGTCGGCCCCGGCCACCCAGCGCAGCGGCTGCGGCAGCCCCGGGAAGTGGTGCACCGGTGGCAGCGGCGCAAACACGACCTGCTGCACCCCCAGGCCATTGCGCAGCCAGTTGGCCAGGGCTTCGCGTGCGGCCACCGCGCGGCGCGACGGCACCTGGTCGACGACGTCGTTGACACCCGTCACCACCACCGCCACGTCGGCCGCCAGCGCGCGCGGGCCTGGCACCTGATCGCGCAGCAGCGCCAGCGTCTGCGCCGTGGTCAGGCCGGAGCGTGCGTGCAACTGCCAACTCACGCGGGCGGGCACGGCGTGGGCCAGGCGGTGGGCCAGGCGCTGCGCCAGGGCGTCGTCTTGCCGGCTCACGCCCACACCCACAGCCGAGGAATCGCCCGCAATCAGCAGCCGCAGGGGCCGGCCCCGCCCGACCACGCCGTGGCGGTCGCCCTCGGGTTCAGGCAGGCGCGGAAGACGCACCCGCGTGGCGATGGCCTGCACCACCAGCACGGGGCTGAGCATGAGCTTGGCGGTCAGCGACATGACGGACAAGGTGGGTGGACGTCAGAACTTGCTGAAGTCGGGCTTGCGCTTCTGGAAGAAGGCCTGGAAGGCCTCCATCGCTTCGGGGCTGCGCAACCGGCTGGCGAACAGCGCGCCCTCGGTGGCGATGGTCCTGAGCAGGGCTTCCTGCTGCGGGCCGCGCATGAGTTGCTTGGCCTCGCGCACCGCGCCCGGCGGCAGCGCGTTGAAACGCTCGGCGATGCGACGGGCGTGGTTGACGACCTCGCCGGCGGGCAGCACGGCGCTGGCGATGCCGCAGTCCACCGCCTGCTCGGGCGTGAACGGGTCGCCCAGCAGCAGCTTTTCGGCCGCGCGCCGGTGGCCCATCAACTGCGGCACCAGCAGGCTGGACGCGAACTCGGGCACCAGGCCCAGCGCGACGAAGGGCATCGCCAACCGCGCCTCGTCGGAGACGTAGACGAAGTCGCAGTGCAGCAGCATCGTGGTGCCGATGCCGATGGCGGCACCGGTCACGGCGGCGACCACCGGCTTGTCGAAGTCGATCAGCGCGCGCATGAACAGGAACACGGGCGAGTCCATCGCGTCGCTGCCCTGCCCCTCGCTGCCGGTGCCGCGGGTCATGAAGTCCTCGATGTCGTTGCCCGAGGTGAAGACGCCGGGCTGACCGGTGATGAGCACCGCGCGCACGGCCGGATCGGCCTTGGCTGCCGTGAGCGCGTCGGTCATGGCCTGGTACATGGCCACCGTGAGCGCGTTCTTCTTCTCGGGGCGCGCGATCTCGATCGTGGCCACACCGTTCAGCGTCGCGGTCTTGATGCTCTGCATCTCATTGCTCCTCTGACTGACAAGTTCTACGGCCCATCAAGGCTCGGCGCGGATCCGGCTTCGCCGGGCCGCTGCCGAAGCCCCCTCGGGGGTGGCGAAGGCGCGAAAACGACAAGCCTGGGGGCCTCATCTACACTCTTTCGATGATGCCGGCGGCGCCCTGGCCCATGCCCACGCACATCGTGACCATGCCGTACTTGAGCTGCTGGCGGTGCAACGCATGCACCACGGTGGCAGCGCGGATGGCGCCGGTGGCGCCCAAGGGGTGGCCGAGCGCGATCGCACCGCCCATCGGGTTGACGCGCTCGGGGTTCAAGCCCAGGGTGCGCATGACGGCCAGCGCCTGCGCGGCGAAGGCTTCGTTGAGCTCGACCCAGCCGATGTCGTCGAGCGACAGGCCGGCGTACTTCAGCGCCGCCGGGATGGCCTCGATGGGACCGATGCCCATGATCTCGGGCGCCACGCCGCGCGCCGCGTAGCTCACGAAGCGGGCCAGCGGCTGGAGGTTGTAGCGCTTGATCGCGCTTTCGCTGGCCAGGATCAGCGCACCGGCGCCGTCGCTGGTTTGGCTGCTGTTGCCGGCCGTGACGCTGCCTTTCCCGGTGGGCTTGCCCGCCGGGTCCAGCGTCGCGGCGAACACCGGCCGCAGCCTGGCCAGGCCTTCGAGCGAGGTGTCGGGCCGCGCGCCCTCGTCGAGCTTGACGGTGCGCGTCTTGGTGGTCACACCGCCGCTGGCCAGATCCGGGAAGCGGTCGACGACATCGATCGGCGTCATCTCGGCGTCAAAGTGGCCGGCGGCCATCGCCGCCAGCGCCTTCTGGTGCGAGGCCAGCGCGAAGGCGTCCTGGTCCTCGCGGCTGACCTTCCACTGCGTGGCCACCTTCTCGGCGGTCAGGCCCATGCCGTAGGCGATGCCGACGTTCTCGTCGCGCGCGAAGACCTCGGGGTTGAAGCTGGGCTTGTTGCCGCCCATCGGCACCATGCTCATGCTCTCGGCGCCGCCGGCGATCATGACGTCGGCCTCGCCGACGCGGATGCGGTCGGCCGCCATCTGCAGCGCGGTCAGGCCGCTGGCGCAGAAGCGGTTGACGGTGACGCCACCCACGCTGTGCGGCAGGCCGGCCAGCACCATCGCGGCGCGCGCCATGTTCATGCCCTGCTCGCCTTCGGGGAAGCTGCAGCCGATGATCGCGTCCTCGATGGCCTTGGGGTCGAGGTTCGGCACCTGGGCCAGCGCACTGCGCACGGCAGCCACCAGCAGGTCGTCGGGCCGCGTGTTGCGGAAGTAGCCGCGGCCGCTCTTGCCGATGGGCGTGCGCGTGGCGGCGACGATGTAGGCGTCTTGAACTTGCTTCATGTCGAGTGCTCCGGTGTGTCTACCAAGTGGCCGCCGCGGAACCGGCTTTGCCGGGCCGCTGGCGGCGCCCTCTTGAGGGGGGCGGCGCAGCCGCTACGGGGGTGGTCAATTGCGTACCGGCTTGCCGGTCGACAGCATGCCCATGATGCGTTCCTGGCTCTTGGGGTGTTCCAGCAGGGCGCAAAAGCGTTCGCGCTCCATCGCCATCAGGTACTCCTCGTTGACCAGGCTGCCGGCGTCGACGTCACCGCCGCAGACAACCTCGGCGACAAGCGTGCTGATGTGGAAGTCGTGCGCGCTGATGAAGCCGCCGTCGCGCATATTGGCCAGCTGCCCCTTGATGGTGGCGATCGCCGAGCGCCCCGCCACCGGGAATACGCTGCGTGTCGGCGGCCGGTAGCCGCTGTCGAACATCGCCTTGGCCTGCGTGATGGCCACGAACAGCAGCTCGTCCTTGTGCGGCACGATGAGGTCGCTCCACAGCAGGTAGCCGAGCTTGCGCGACTCGATCGCGCTGGTGCCCACCTTGGCCATCGCGGCGTTGGTGAAGGCGTCGGTAGCGAACTTCATGATGTCGGCATTGGCGTTGCCGGCGGACGCCATCTCGGCGGCGCGGCGCGCTGCATAGCTCAGGCCGCCGGCGCCCGGCACGAGGCCGACGCCGACTTCCACCAGTCCCATGTACGACTCCATCGCCGCCACACGCCTGGCGCTGTAGACCGCAAGTTCGCAGCCGCCGCCCAGCGCGATGCCGCGGATGGCGCTGACCACCGGCACCTGCGCGTAGCGCACGCGCAGCACGAAGTCCTGGAACTTCTTCATCTCGGGCGCGATGCCCTTGGCGCCGGACTTCATGAACACCGGCATCAGCGCCTCGAGGTTGGCGCCGGCGCTGAAGACGTCGTCGGGCGACCAGATCACGAGGCCCTTGTAGCTGGCCTCGGCCGCGTCCAGCGCGTGCTGCAGGCCTTCGGCCACGGTCGGGCTGATGAGGTGCAGCTTGGCGGTGATGCTGGCGATCAGCACCTCGCCGTCGAGCGTCCAGACGCGCACTTCCTCGTTCTTGTAGACCTCGGTGCCGCTCTTCAGCGCATCCAGCGCACCCGCGCCGGACACGCTCTCGGGGAAGTGCTGGCGCTTGTAGACCGCCAGCGTGCTGCGCGGCACATAAATCTTCCGCGACGGGCTCCACGAACCCTCGGGCGTGTGCACACCCGTGCGGCCATCGAAGACCCAGGCCGGCAGCGGCGCCTTGCTCAGGGCCTTGCCGGCTTCGATGTCTTGCTGGACCCAGCCGGCCACCTGCTGCCAGCCAGCCTCCTGCCACAGCTCGAAGGGGCCCTGCTTGAGGCCGAAGCCCCAGCGCATCGCGAAGTCGACGTCGCGCGCGTTGTCGGCGATCGACTCCAGGTGCACCGCGGCGTAATGGAAGCCGTCGCGCAGGATCGCCCACAAGAACTGGGCCTGCGGGTTGGAGCTTTCGCGAAGCAGCTTCAACCGCTCGGCGGGCGGCTTCTTGAGCATGCGATCGACGATGGCGTCGGCCTTGCCGCCCCCGGGCACGTACGTGCCCGCTTCCTGGCCTGCCACGTAGTCGGCCTTGGCCGGGTCCAGGCGCAGGATGTCCTTGCCCACTTTCTTGTAGAAGCCGGCGCCGCTCTTCTGGCCCAGCGCGCCCTTGGCGATCAGCGCCGCCAGCACCGGGGGCGTGGCGTAGCTCGGGAAGAAGGGATCGTCGGCGAGGTTGTCCTGCAGCGTCTTGATGACGTGGGCCATGGTGTCCAGGCCCACCACGTCAGCGGTGCGGAAGGTGCCGCTGCTGGCACGGCCCATCTTCTTGCCGGTGAGGTCGTCGACGACGTCGTAGGCGAGGCCGAAGTTCTCGGCTTCCTTCATCGTTGCCAGCATGCCGGCGATGCCGACCCGGTTGGCGATGAAGTTGGGCGTGTCCTTGGCGCGCACGACTGCCTTGCCCAGCGCGCTGGTGACGAAGGTCTCCAGCTGGTCCAGCACCTCGGGCTGCGTGGCCGGCGTGTTGATCAGCTCCACCAGCGCCATGTAGCGCGGCGGGTTGAAGAAGTGGATGCCGCAGAAGCGCGGCTTGATCGACTCCGGCAGCGCTTGGCTGAGCTTGGTGATCGACAGGCCCGAGGTGTTGCTGGCAACGATGGCGTGAGGCGCCAGCGCCGACGCAATCTGGGCGTAGAGCGCCAGCTTCCAGTCCATGCGCTCGGCAATGGCCTCGATGACGAGGTCGCACTCGCCGAGCAGCGCCAGGTGCTCTTCGTAGTTGGCCTGCTGGATCAGCGCCGCGTCTTCCGGCGCACCCAGCGGCGAAGGCTTGAGTTTCTTCAAACCTTCGACGGCCTTGGTGACGATGCCGTTCTTCGAGAATTTGGACGACGCGGCCACTGCCCCGTCGTTGTCCCTGGCCGGCAGGTCGAACAGCACCACCGGCACCTTGCAATTGACGAGATGGGCGGCGATCTGCGCGCCCATCACGCCGGCGCCGAGCACGGCGACCTTGCGGACGTTGAATCGATTCATGAGGTCTCCAGGAAAATTACTCGACCCGCACCCAGGTCTGGTTGCGGTACAAGAAGCCGATGAAGCCGCGCACCTCGAGCGTCTTGCCGCCGTCCTTGAGCGTCAGGCGCACCTTGTAGGTCTTGCCGTTGTTGGGGTCGAGGATGGTGCCGCCGTCCCAGTAGGGTTCGTCGGCGTGCTTTCTGACGCCTTCGATGATGGCCATGCCCAGCACGGGCTGGTCCTTGCGGCCGTCGCTGCACTTCTCGCACTTGCTGTCCTGCTTGCTCGGGTCGAGCAGCTTGTCGATCTTGCCGCCGAGCACGCCGGCGGCTTCGCTGATGCGCACCAGGGACTTCTCGGCCTTGGTCTCGTCGTCGATGGTCTTCCACAGCCCGACGGGGTTGGACTGGGCCCAGGCCGCGCCGGCAGCGACGCACAGCACAGCAGCGATCAGTGTCTTCATTTCGGTCTCCTCGATGGGGGATGGGGTTGGGGATGGGGATGCGACAGCGCGCGGTTCAGAACATGGCCTCTTCCATGGCCATCAGCGGCGCCAGGCCCGAGCGCGCGGTGCGCATCAGACCCGCAGTTTCCGGCAACAGCTTGGCAAAGTAAAAGCGTGCCGTGTGCAGCTTGGCGGCATAGAAGGGATCGCTGCCGTGTTTGGCCAGCGCCACCTTGGCCATGCGGGCCCAGAAGTAGGCAAACACCAGGTGGCCGGCGACGCGCAGGTAGTCCACCGCGGCCGCGCCCACCTCGTCGGCGTTGCCGAAGGCCTTCATGCCGAGCTCGGTGGTCAGCTTGGTGACCTTGTCGCCCAGTTCGGCCAGCGGGTTGACGAACTCCTGCATCGCCTCGTTGGTGCCCTCTTCCTCGACGAAGTCGGCAATCAGCTGGCCGAACTTCTTGAGCTTGGCGCCGTTGTCGCCCAGCACCTTGCGGCCCAGCAGGTCAAGGCTCTGGATGGTGTTGGTGCCTTCGTAGATCATGTTGATGCGGGCATCGCGCACGTACTGCTCCATGCCCCATTCCTTGATGTAGCCGTGGCCGCCGAAGACCTGCATGCAGTGGCTCGTGGCAAGCCAGGCGTTGTCGGTCAGGAAGGCCTTGACGATGGGCGTGAGCAGCGCCACCTGGTCGGCGCAGGCCTTGCGCTCGTCCTCGTCGTCGGTGGCAATTTCCTTGTCGATGAGCAGCGCGATGTAGATGCCCAGGGCGCGGCCGCCCTCGGCGTAGGCGCGCGCGGTGAGCAGCATCTTGCGCACGTCGGGGTGGACGATGATGTTGTCGGCCGGCTGCTCCGGGTGCTTGGTGCCCGAGAGGCTGCGCATCTGGATGCGGTCCTTGGCGTAGGCCGCTGCGTTCTGGTAGGCCACCTCGGTCAGGCCAACGCCTTGATTGCCCACGCCCAGGCGGGCCGCGTTCATCATCACGAACATCGCGTTCAGGCCCTTGTTGGGCTGGCCCACCAGGGTGCCCACTGCGCCGTCGAGGTTGATCTGGCAGGTGGCGCTGGCCTTGATGCCCATCTTGTGCTCCAGGCCGGTGCAGAAGATCGGGTTGCGCGCGCCCAGGCTGCCGTCAGCCTGGAGCTCGAACTTCGACACCGCAAAGAGCGAGATGCCCTTGCTGCCGGCCGGTGCGTCGGGCAGGCGCGCCAACACCAGGTGCACGATGTTGGCGGCCATGTCGTGCTCGCCGGCGCTGATGAAGATCTTCTGGCCCGTGAGCTTGTAGCTGCCGTCACCCTGCGGCTCGGCCTTGCTGCGCAGCAGGCCCAGGTCAGTGCCACAGTGCGGCTCGGTCAGGCACATCGTGCCGGTCCATTCGCCGCTGGTCAGCCTGGGCAGGAAGGTCTGCTTCTGCGCTTCGGTGCCGTGTTCCTTCAGGCAGGCGTAGGCGGCGTGCGACAGGCCCGGGTACATCGCCCAGGCCTGGTTGGCCGAGTTCAGCATCTCGTAGAAGCAGTGGTTGACCACCAGCGGCAGGCCCTGGCCGCCGTATTCGGGGTCGCAGGCCAGCGAGGGCCAGCCGCCCTGGACGTAGCTGTCGTAAGCGGCCTTGAAGCCCTGCGGCGGGTGCACCTCGCGGGTGGCCTTGTCCAGCGTGCAGCCTTCGGCGTCGCCGCTGATGTTGAGCGGGAAGGTGACCTCGGAAGCGAACTTGCCGCCCGCTTCCAGGATCGCGTTGATGGTGTCGGCGTCGACCTCGGCGTGGCGCGGCAGCCGCTTGAGTTCATCAGCGACGTTGAGCACTTCGTGGAGCACGAATTGCATGTCGCGCAGCGGGGGGGTGTAGGTGGCCATGGAATGCTCCTGAGGTCAGCGGAAACTGGAAAAAGCGAAATCGATTCAGCGTGGCGCGCGCGGCGCCCGGGCGCCGGCCGGCGCGGCAGGCACGCTGTAGTGCGACAAGATGCGTTCGAAGCCCACGCGGGCACGGTCCAGCGCCCCCGGGGTGCGCAGGAAGCGCGCGTCGTGGTGCAGCGCCAGGATCAGGCCGTGGAGCTCGAACAGCATCTGCATCGGGTCGGTGTCGGGCTGCAACTGGCCGCTGTCGACGGCCATGCGGATCGCGCGCTCCAGCGCGGCGTGCCAGTCGCGCACCATCGACACCAGCGCGTCGCGCACCGGGCCGGGCCGGTCGTCGAACTCGACCGCGCCGCTGATGTAGATGCAGCCCGAGTCCACCTCCACCGAGACGCGGCGGATCCAGCGCTCGAACAAGGCGCGCAGCCGCGGCAGGCCGCGCGGCTCGCGCACGGCGGGGAAGAACACTTCTTCCTCGAAGCGCGTGTGGTACTCGCGGATGACCGAGATCTGCAATTCCTCGCGCGAGCCGAAGTGGGCGAAGACGCCCGACTTGCTCATCTGCGTGACTTCGGCCAGCGCGCCGATCGACAGGCCTTCGAGCCCCATCTGCGAAGCCAGGCCGAGCGCGGCATCGAGGATCGTGGCGCGCGTCTGCTGGCCTTTGAGCAGCGATTTGGTGCTCGCGGGGACGACGCTGGTGGCGTGCGGTTCAGAACTGATGATCGGAGCCTCTTGTCAAAATCGAACGATCGTTCTATTTTGCAGACTTCACCGCACTGCGTGGGGCTGCGAGGGTGATTTTTTCTAGGGTGACCTTCCTAGGAGCCTGTCGGACTTGGGGATCGTCGGCTGCGAAACGGCCTCAGCGGTCCATCTTTGGCTTCGCCGCACTTCGTGAACACCGGCTTTTTGTCCCATAGCTAGGCTATGGGCCTGCAAATCCGGCAAAAACTGTCCTCGCTGAGGCCGCTTCTCGCTTGTCGACGCCCCAAGTCCGAC
>JANMVM010000424.1:0-5624 GCA_031392695.1 Rubrivivax sp. | reverse complement strand
CTGCGCCGCGGGCAGGCCCTGCGGCTGCTCGGTCGGCGCGGGTGCTGCGGCCAGGCGCAAGGCGCGCGCCAGCGCCGGCGCCGACAGCACCGGCGCCAGCGCTAACGTGAGCGGCTGGGCCAGCGGCGGGCCGCGGCGCTTGAGCAGCGCCACGCGCAGCTGGTCGGGCCCCGCGCTGCCCAGCAGCAGGCGCAGCGGCGCGGCACTGGGGCGCGCGCGTTCCTGCACGTCGCGCAGCAGGAAGACGGGGCCGTCGTGGGCCTGCGCCGCGAGCTGCAGACGGCGCAGCGCGTCGGCCGGCAGCCGCGCCGGCAGCCAGGCCACGGCGGCGCCCAGGTGGCCGCTCTTGAGCGCGTGTTCCAGCGCCCACAGGATGTCGGCCGCCGGCAGCCAGCTGCGCGCGGCGCCCTTGACGCGGCCCAGCGCCGCCTGGCGCGACTGCACGATGACCAGTTGCCGCACGTCGATGCCCAGCGCCGACAGCGCCCAGGCGCAGGGCGCGGCCGGGGGGTCGAACCACATCACACCGCGCTGCCGGCGCTGCAGCGCGCCCAGCACGGGCGCCAGCAGGCGCAGCTCGCCGACGCCGGCGTGGGGCAGCAGCAGCTCGGTGAGCACCCCCGCGGGCCAGCCCCCGCCGGGCAGTTGGGCGTCGAGCTCGGGGTAGCCGCTGGCGGCCACGGCGCCGCCCGCGTTGCCCATCGGGCGGCCCAGCTGATGGGCGCGCCACAGCGCCGGGTGCAGGCCTTCAGGGGACGGCGTGGCGCGGGCCACCGCTGCCGCTGCGGAGGGCGTCGCTGAAGCCACCGACCGCGCGACCCCCGGGTCAGCCCACAGGTCAGCCAGCGGAGCGGGGGATTGAGCGGGGGAAATGTCCACCAGACTACTGTACGTTCATACAGTTTTTTGAGCAAGCAGCCCGGCTGCACGCCGGCGTATGCTCCAGCGCCGCAACCCCGAGGAGCCCGCCATGACCTTGTGCCCGATCGCCATCGTTGCCGGCTGCGCCAAGTGCCCTGCCGTTTCCGTGTGCCCGCTGAAGACCGTCATCGGCGATGCGCCCAAGGCCGGCGACGCCAAGGCGCCGGCCCCGACGAAGAAGCAGTGACGCAAAGGGCGCGTGTGCAGACGCTGGACGAGATGCTGAGCCGCAATCTCCTGACCCCCGCCCAGCACGCCGAGATCGGCGCCTGGATCGCGCGCGCCCGCACCCCCGAGGCCATCCGGCAGATGCCAGCACCGCTGTGGCGCACGCTGGAACTGGCCAGCGTGTTGATGGACGTCGATGCCGATCTCACGCAGCCACCGCTGTTGTCCGACGACAGCTGAAGCGCGACGCCACGACGCCGCTACACCACCGCCTTGCAGTGCTGAAGAAAGTCCCGCGTCGTGGCCCCCAGCTGCTTGTCGCGGTGCATCACCGTGGCCAGGCGGCGTCGTGCCGGCGGCAGCCGCGTGCGCAGCGCCACCAGCCGCCCATCGCCCAGCGCCTGCGCCACGGCGTGGCGTGACAGGCAGCCCAGCCCGCCGCCGGCCGCCACCACCTGCTTGATGGCCTCGGTGCTGCCGAGCTCGAAACCGACGTTGACGTGCTGCAGGTGCTCGAAGAGCCAGGCGTCGGTGACCTGTCGCGTGCCCGAGCCGGGTTCGCGCAGCACCCAGGTGGCTTCAGCGAGCTGCCGGCGCGTGGCCACAGCGCCTGCCAGCACATGTCCGGGCGCGGCCACCACCACCATGTCGTCCATCAGCCAGGGGCGTACCACGACCTCGGGGTGGCTCTGCGGGCCTTCGATGAAACCCACGTCGGCGGCAAAGCCGGTGACGGCGTCGATGACCTCGCGCGTGTTGGCGATGCGCAGTTGCACGCGGCAGCGCGGGTGGGCCTGGGTCCAGCGCGCGATGAGCCCGGGCAGCAGGTACTCGCCGATGGTGAAGCTGGCCGCCAGGCGCAGCGGTGCCGCGTGCTCGGCGGTGAAGAGCGCCTGCGCCGCCTCGGCGGCTTCGAGCAGGGCCTGCGCCCGCGGCAGCCAGGCCAGGCCGTTCTCGTTGAGCACCAGGCGGCGGCCGAGGCGGTCGAAGAGCTGCGTGCCGAGCACCGCTTCCAGATCGGCCAGTGCCGTGCTCGCCGCCGATTGCGAGCGCGCCACGCGGTCGGCTGCCGCGCGCGTGCTGCCGCCCCGCGCAGTGGCCACGAAGACCTCGACCTGCCGCAGCGTCAGGCGCAGGCGGCCGGCCGCGGCCCGGGATGCGGGCTGATCTGTTTTACCGATCTTCATGAACGCTATTCTGGGCTTTTTCGATTGAAGCAGGATCGCTAGCATGGGCCCTCAGCTTTCACCCCCCGGCGCCATGGCCCAGTTGCCCCTGCACGACCCGACGGCCAACCCGGCTGCGGCGGCCACGACCGAAGTCAAGTGCACCACCTGCTACATGTGCGCCTGCCGCTGCGGCATCCGCGTGCACCTGCGCGACGGTGAGGTGCGCTACATCGACGGCAACCCCGATCACCCGCTGAACAAGGGCGTGATCTGCGCCAAGGGCGCCGCCGGCATCATGAAGCAGGTCTCGCCGGCGCGGCTGACGCAGCCGCTGCTGCGCAAGGCCGGCAGCGCGCGCGGCGCCGGCGAGTTCGAGCCCATCAGCTGGGAGCGCACCTTCGAGATCCTCACCGAGCGGCTGCACAAGATCCGCTCCACCGACCCCAAGAAGTTTGCGCTCTTCACCGGGCGCGACCAGATGCAGGCGCTGACGGGCCTCTTCGCGCGCCAGTTCGGCACCCCCAACTACGCGGCGCACGGCGGTTTTTGCAGCGTCAACATGGCTGCCGGCATGATCTACACCGTGGGCGGCTCGTTCTGGGAGTTCGGCGGCCCCGACCTCGACCGCGCCAAGCTGTTCGTGATGATCGGCACCGCCGAGGACCACCACAGCAACCCGATGAAGATGGCGCTGGGCAAGTTCAAGCGGGCGGGCGGGCGCTTCATCAGCATCAACCCGGTGCGCACCGGCTATTCGGCGATTGCCGACGAATGGATTCCCATCAAGCCGGGCACCGACGGCGCGCTCTTCATGGCGCTGCTGCACGAGCTGATCGCGCACGACCGCATCGACCGGCCCTTTCTCAAGCGCTACACCAACGCGCCGCAGCTCGTGGTGCTGGACGAAGGTCATCGCCAGGGCCTGTTCGCCTTCGACCCCGACCCCGCCAAGGGCCCGCCCGGCGACGGTCGCGAGCCGCACAACAAGCTGGTCTGGGACCTGCCCAGCGCCAGCGTCAAGGCGGCCTACCCCGAGGGCATCGCCGAAGGTTGCGACCCGGCGCTCGTTGGCCACTACACGCTGGCCGACGGCACCCGCTGCGCGCCTTCGTTCCAGCTGCTGCGCGAGCGCGTCGCGCCCTGCACGCCGGAGTGGGCGGCCGCGATCACCGGCATCGCGGCCGAGCGCATCCGAGCGTTGGCGCGCGAGCTCGGCGACACGGCACTGCAGCAGGCCTTCGAAGTCCCCGTACCCTGGGTCGACGCCTGGGGCCTGCATCACCCCACCACGACGGCGCGGCCGGTGGCCTTCCACGCCATGCGCGGCCTGGCAGCGCACAGCAACGGCTTTCAGACCGTGCGCGCGCTGGCCGTGCTGATGAGCGTGCTGGGCACCATCGACGCGCCCGGCGGCTTCCGCCACAAGGCGCCCTACCCGCGCCACATCGTGCCCAACTACCGCGCCTTCAACGACCCGGCGCTGATCCAGCCCAACACGCCGTTGAACACCGCGGCGCTGGGCTTCCCGGCACACCCGGACGAGCTGGCGGTGTACCCCGACGGCAGCCCGATCCGCATCGACCACGCCTTCTCGTGGGAGCACCCGCTGTCGGCGCACGGGCTGATGCACAACGTCATCACCAACGCCAGCCGGAGCGACCCCTACCGCATCGACACGCTGCTGATCTTCATGTCCAACATGGCCTGGAACAGCACCATGAACACGATGGCGGTGCGCGCGATGCTCAACCAGAAAGCCGACGACGGCGAGTACCAGATCCCCTTCCTCGTCGTCTGCGACGCCTTCCAGAGCGAGACCGTGGCCTTTGCCGACCTCGTGCTGCCCGACACCACGTACCTGGAGCGGCACGACGTGATGAGCATGCTCGACCGCCCGATCAGCGACTTCGACGGCCCGGTCGACAGCGTTCGCGTGCCGGTGGTGCCACCACTGGGCCAGTGCAAGCCGTTCCAGGAGGTGCTGATCGAGCTGGCCTCGCGCTTGAAGTTCCCGGCCTTCACCACCGCCGACGGTGCGCGCAAGTTCAAGGACTACCCGGACTTCATCGTGCGCTTCGAGCCCCAGCCCGGCATCGGCTTCCTGATGGGCTGGCGCGGCGCCGACGGCACCGAGCACCTGCGCGGCGCGCCCAACCCGCGGCAGTGGGAGATGTACGCCAGCAACAACTGCGTCTTCCAGCATCCCCTGCCATCGGACATGCACTACATGCGCAACTGGAACCGCGCCTACCTGGACTTCGCCAAGGACAAAGGCTGGCGCCAGAAGAACGACCCGGTGCAGCTGGCGCTGTACAGCGACACGCTGCAGAGCTTTCGCCTCGCCGCCCAGGGCAAGACCGCGGGCCGCCAGCCGCCCGAACACCTGCGCGCGCGCATCGACACCTACTTTGACCCGCTGCCCTTCTGGTACCCGCCGCTCGAAGACGCCTGCACCGACCTGGCCGCCTACCCGCTCAACGCCATCACGCAGCGGCCGATGGCGATGTACCACTCCTGGGATTCGCAGAACGCCTGGCTGCGCCAGATCCACAGCCACAACTACCTGCACGTCAACCCGCGCACCGCGCAGGCCGCCGGCATCGCCGACGGCGGCTGGTGCTGGGTGGAAAGCCAATGGGGCAAGGTCCGCTGCATGCTGCGCACCAGCGAAGCGGTGGAGCCCGGCACGGTGTGGACCTGGAACGCCATCGGCAAGGCCGACGGCGCCTGGCAGCTGGCGCCAGGCAGCGACGAGTCGCGCAAGGGCTTCCTGCTCAACCACCTGATCAGCGAGGAACTGCCGTTCGGCGCGGGCGGGACAGGCCGCATCAGCAACTCCGACCCCATCACCGGGCAGGCCGGCTGGTACGACGTGCGCGTGCGCATCCGCCCGGCGGGCCCCGAAGAGCAAACCATCACCTTCCCGCAGGTCGCCGCCACGCCGTCACCCCCGGGTGTGAAGGGCACGCTGCAGCGCACGCTGGCCTACTTCGCGGGCAGGAAGGCATCATGAGCGAGACCCTGGCCAAACAACTGGCGCTGGTCATCGACCTCAACGTCTGCGTCGGCTGCCATGCCTGCGTCACCAGCTGCAAGCAGTGGAACAGCAGCGGCGCCGCGGGCCCGCTGGCCGACCAGAACGCCTACGGTGCCGACCCCACCGGAACCTTCTTCAACCGCGTGCAGACCTACGAATCGGGCCAGTACCCCGACACGCAAACCGTGCACTTCCCCAAGAGCTGCCTGCACTGCGAAGACCCGCCTTGCGTGCCGGTGTGTCCCACCGGTGCCAGCTACAAGCGCAAAGCAGACGGCATCGTGCTCGTCGACTACGACAAGTGCATCGGCTGCAAGTACTGCGCCTGG
>JANMVM010000147.1:0-9398 GCA_031392695.1 Rubrivivax sp. | reverse complement strand
GGCCGCTGGCCGCTGGCTCACCCGCCGCGCTTGTTGCGTGACAGATCCACGCCCAGCTGCTTGAGCTTGCGGTACAGATGGGTGCGTTCCAGGCCGGTCTTTTCGGCCACGCGGGTCATGCTGCCGCCTTCCTTGGCGAGGTGAAATTCGAAGTAGCTCTTCTCGAAGGCATCGCGCGCTTCGCGCAGCGGGCGGTCGAGGTCGAAGCTCTGTTCAGCGCGCGGGCCCTCCGGCAGGCCATTGGACGCCAGCGACAGCCCGGCCGGCTGGGTGACGATGGCGTCGCTGCCGCCCATCAGTTCGGGCCTCGAGCCCTTCAGGCTCGGGGCGAGGCGCTGGTTGGGCTTGACCAGCGCCTGCTCGACGGCGCGCAGCAGCTTTTGCAGCGTGATGGGCTTTTCGAGAAAGGCGCTGGCGCCGAACTTGGTGGCCTCGACGGCGGTGTCGATGGTGCCGTGGCCGCTCATCATGATCACCGGCATCGAGAGTTGCCCGCCGGCGGACCATTCCTTGAGCAGCGTGACGCCGTCGACGTCAGGCATCCAGATGTCCAGCAGCACCAGGTCGGGACGCAGGGACTCACGCACCTGGCGCGCCTGCGCTGCGTTTTCCGCCAGCTCGACGGTGTGCCCTTCGTCGGTGAGGATCTCCGAGAGCAGGGCCCGGATGCCGAGCTCGTCGTCCACGACCAGAATTGTTGCCATGCGCCCTAGTGGATATGCGGAAACTGAGTTGGTTCGCCGGTGGTCGCGGGGGCTGCTGCGGCCTGGTCGGCCGCGGCCGACCCCGCCGCTTCCCCGGCCGGATTGGCGGCAAAGGTCGAAAATGATAACGAAACCCGCGCCCCGGTGATGGGGCCGTCGGGTTCGTCGCCTGCGTGCAGGTTGGCCGCACGCACGCGCGCGCCGTGTTCGTCGGCGATTTTCTTGACCACCGCCAGCCCCAGGCCGGTGCCCTTGGTCTTGGTGGTGACGTAGGGTTCGAAGGCGCGTTTGAGCACCTTGTCGGCAAAGCCCGGGCCGTTGTCGATGACCGTCAGGCGCACTGCGCGCAGCTCGCCGTGCTCGCCGCGCGCGGTGCTGGTGACGAGCTCGGCCTGGCCATCGGGCCGGTCGGCCACCGCGTCCAGCGCGTTCTGCACCAGGTTGTGGATGACCTGGCGCAACTGGGTCGCGTCGCCCTGGATGCGCGGCAGCCCGGCGTCGAGCCGGGCCACCAGCAGGCCGTTGTCCTGCGCCTGGCCGTAGAGGGCCAGCACCTCGCCGGCCAGCTCGTTGAGGTCCAGCGGCGCCATCTGCGCCGCGGGCAGCCGGGCGTAGTCGCGAAACTCGTTGACCAGGGTCTGCATCGCCTGCACCTGGCTGACGATGGTGTTGACGCTGCGCGCCAGCAGGGCCTGGTCGGCGCCCTCGAGCTTGTGGCCCAGGCGGTGCTGCAGCCGTTCGGCCGAGAGCTGGATCGGCGTGAGCGGGTTCTTGATCTCGTGCGCCAGCCGGCGCGCCACTTCGGCCCAGGCAGCGCTGCGTTGGGCCGAGACGACCTCGGTGATGTCGTCGAAGACCATCAGCTTGGCCTCGCTCGGCAGGGTGGCGCCGCGCACCAGCAGGCTCAGCGTGGCGCCGTCGCCGCGCTTGAGCTCGAAGCTTTCCTGCCACTGGTCGCGCTCGCCGGCCTCGGGGCTGGTGGCCAGCAACTCGAAGCGCTCTTCGACGCTGTTGGAGAACTCCTGCAGCTCGGGCAATTCCGACAGGCGCTTGCCGCGCCAGGCCGACAGCGGTCGCTGCAGGATGCGCGTGGCGCCGGGGTTGACGGTGTCGATGCGGCCCTCGCGGTCGAACACGATCACGCCCGCGGTCAGCGTGTCCAGGATGGTCTGCAGCCGGGTGCGTGCTGCTTCGAGCTGGCCCATGCCGCGCTGCACCTGGCTGCGCGCGTCGGCGACCTGGGCCGTCATCTCGGCAAAGCTGCGCGTCAGGCCGCCGAGCTCGTCGCCGCTGGTGAAGATCGGCTTGGCGGTGAGGTCGCCGGCCGCCACCTGGCGCACCCCATCGGCCAGCAGCAGCAGCGGCCGCGCCAGCTGGTTGCCGAGCACGATGGCCAGCAGCACCGCGGCAAACACCGCCAGTGCCAGCGTTAGCGTGAGGGTGCCGATGTACATGCGGCGCAGGCTGTCGCGCGACAGCGCGCGTTGCTGGTACTCGCTGTACGCCGTCTGCACCGCCAGCGCATTGACGGCCAGCGCACGGGCCAGCGGCTGCGTGACCATCAGCAAGCGGTCTTCGCCGGCCGCCAGCGAGACCTGGATGCTGGGCACGCGCACCAGCGCCCGCACGCGCGGGCCGGCGCTGCCAGGGCCCAGGGATTCGTCGTCCAGGCCCTCGACCTGGGTCGCGGTGCCGGCGCTGCGCGCGTTGCGCAGCAGCGTCGCGGCCGGCCGCTCGGGCGGGCCCGAGGCCGCGGCGCCGCCGGCGGTGAGCAGCACCTGGCCGCTGGCCGTGACGAGGCTGACTTCGCTGGCGCCGATCTGCTCGCGCAGCCGCTCCAGCGTCAGCGGCAGCACGCTCGTGCCGCTGTCGGCCAGGCGTTCTGCAGCCACGCGCGTCTTGCCCGCCAGGTCGGCGGCCAGCGCTTCCAGCGTGCCCTTGCCCAGCGCCAGGCCGGCGTCCAGCGCGCCGGCCACCTTGACGTCGAACCAGGCCTCGATGGAGCGCGAGACGAACTGGTAGCTCACGGTGTAGATCACCAGGCCCGGCAGCAGCCCGACGAGCGCGAAGATGCCGGCCAGCTTGATGAGCAGCCGGCTGCCGAACTTGCCGCGCCGCAGCCGCACCGCCAGGCGCAGGGCGACGAGCCCGATGACCAGCGCCAGCAGCGTGGCCACCGCAACGTTGATCCAGAACAGCCAGACGAAGTTGCGTTCGTAGAAGCTGCCGTCAGGGTTGGAAAAGCTGAGCACGAAGGCCAGCACCAGCGCCGCGCCGGTGGCCGCCACTGCAGAAATGATCCAGGCCCAGCGGCCGGTGCGCGTCATCGTCAAAGCGCCTGCAGATCGACCCTGAGCGTGCGGCTCACGCCGACTGCCCAATCGCCCTGGCCGCCCAGGCCGAACTGCATCGGGCCGGGCAGCTGGCTGCTGTCGAGCCGGTAGCTGAATTCCAGGTAATAGCTCTTGTCGGTGTCCAGCGCGGCCAGCTCGCCGAGCTTCCAGCCGCCACTGCGCGACAGCGCGGCCATCGCTTCGGCCATCGAGGCGAAGGTCTGGTTGAGGCCGCCCAGGCTGACGCGCCAGTCGCTGGTCAGCGGTCGGTAGGCCAGCCGCCACGAGCGCGCCACGCGCGCCACGCGCTCGTCGCGCCAGTACCAGCGGTTGCGCCAGAGCTGCGCCTCGGCCACGAAGTAGATCGGCACCCCGCGCTGCAGCGCGTCTTCCACCGCCTTGGGCAGGTTGACGCGGGCCACGAACTCGAGGTTGAGCGCGCCGTCGGACTTGCTGGCCTGCAGGGTGGCCAGTTCGACCCCTTGAGCGCGCGCCGGCGCAGCCCCGAGGCCGAGCAGCAGCGTCAACATCAGCAGCAGGCCCCGGGCCATGCCCACCCACAGGGCCTGACGGCCCAGGGTGTTGCTTTGGCGGACCGATGGCACGTGCATGGGCGGCGGCGGGTTCTCTAGGTCTTGTGGATCAGTGCGTAGAAGAATCCGTCCTGCAGCGCCGTGCCGCGGCCGTAAACCCCCTGCGGCGCATTGTCGCGGCTTGGCAGCAGATGTCCGGGTGAAGCCGGGTCGACGCGGGCCGTGCCCGGGGGCTGGCGTTGCATAAACGCGTCGATTTGCTGCTGCCCTTCGGGCAGAAAGATGGAACAGGTGGCGTAAAGCAGCCGGCCCCCGGGGGCCAGCAGCGGCCACAGTGCGTCCAGCAGCTCAGCCTGGATGCGCGCCAGGGTGTGGATGTCGTCGGCGCGGCGCAGCCAGCGCACGTCGGGGTGGCGGCGCACGATGCCGCTGGCGGTGCAAGGCGCGTCGAGCAGGATGGCGTCGAAGGGCCGGCCGTCCCACCAGGCCTTGGGCTGGCGCGCGTCGCCGGCCTTGAGCTCGGCCCGCAGCTGCAGTCGATTGAGCGTGTCCTGCACCCGCGCCAGGCGCAGCGGGTCGCTGTCCAGCGCCAGCAGGTCCAACTCGGCCAGCTCCAGCAGGTGGGCGGTCTTGCCGCCGGGCGCGGCGCAGGCGTCGAGCACGCGCGCCCGCGGTGCCAGGCCGCCGTGCAGCAGCAACAGCGCCGCGCGCTGCGCCGCGGCGTCCTGCACCGAGACCTCGCCTTCGGCAAAGCCGTGCAGCTGCTGCACCGGGCCGGGTTGATCGAGCACCACTGCCTGGCCACCCAGGCCGGGGTCGTCGAGCAGCCTGGCGCCGCGGCCCAGGGCCGCCAGGCGCTGCACGTAGGCGCTGCCGCTGCCGCGCCGCGCGTTGACGCGCAGCGTCATCGGCGGGCGCTGGTTGGCGCCGGTGAGCAGCGCCTGCCAGTCCTGCGGCCAGTCGCGTTTGACGCGTTCGATCCACCACAGCGGGTGGTTGTAGGCCCCCAGCGGCGAGTGGCGCACCGACGCAGCCAGCGCGTCCTTCTCGCGCAGGAAGCGGCGCAGCACGGCGTTGATGAAGCCGGCCGCGGCGGGGGTGCGCAGGCGCGCCGCACTCACCGCCTGGTCGACCAGGGTGTGATCGGGGTAGGGTGGGGTTTCGCCCGGCCACAGCAGGGCCAGCGCCGTGACCAGCAGCGCATCGACAGGGGGCGGGGGTGTCTTGGGCGCCAGCAGCGCGCGCGCTTCGGTGGCACTGCCCAGCCAGCGCAGGGTGTGAAAGCTCAGCGCCTGCACCCCGGGCCGCAATTCGGCCGGCACGCGCGCGATCACGGCCGTCAGCGACTGCCCGCTGCGCACGGCCTGCACGGCGTCGGCGGTGTGCTCGAGCAGCCGCGACAAGGGCGGCGAAGCGATGGGTGTGGCAATGGCCCCTGTCATGCAGGCAGTCTAGTCGGCCCCGCCGGCGGGCCGAGGCGGGGCGGCGCACAATGCGCGTCCCTCCACCCCTGCACCCCGCCTCACCGCATGGCCAGCAACGCATCATCTGCCCCCACGACTGCCCTGGACGGCAGCGCGCGCCTCTTTCGCAGCGAAGCCGAACTGGCCGCGCTGCCGGCTTCCGAGCGCATCCGCTACCGCGTCGTCAGCGCCGGGCGCCGCTACCACGCCAACGACAACATCGCGAGCTTCGTGCGCGACGGCGAACTCACCGAGCTCAAGGCCGAGGTCAAGGCCAAGCTGCAGGAGGTGCTGCAGGCGCTGGTCATCGACACCGACAACGACCACAACACCAACGAGACGGCCCAGCGGGTGGCCAAGATGTACATCGACGAGGTCTTCCGCGGCCGCTACGTGCCGATGCCGGCGGTGACCGAGTTCCCCAACGCCGAACGCCTCAACGAGCTCATGATCGTGGGCCCGATCACCGTGCGCAGTGCCTGCAGCCACCACATGTGCCCGATCTTCGGCAAGGTCTGGGTCGGCGTCCTGCCCAACGAGCACAGCAACTTGATCGGCCTGTCCAAGTACGCGCGCATCGCCGACTGGGTCATGAGCCGGCCGCAGATCCAGGAAGAAGCCGTCACCATGCTGGCCAACGAACTGCAGCAGCGCGTGCGCCCCGACGGCCTGGCCATCGTGATGGAAGCCGACCACTTCTGCATGCACTGGCGCGGCGTCAAGGACACCGACACCGCGATGGTCAACAGCGTCATGCGCGGCGCGTTCCTGAAGGACGCCAACCTGCGGCGTGAGTTCCTCTCGCTGCTGCCGCGCAAAACCGCCTGAAAGACCACCATGCTCGTCAGACTCATGTACGCCAGCCGTGCCGCCAGCGCGGTGAACCAGGAAGAACTGCTCGCCATCCTGCGCAAGAGCAAGGCCAACAACCCGGCCGCCGGCATCACCGGCGTGCTGTGCTTCAGCGAAGGCATCTACCTGCAGGCGCTGGAAGGCGGCCGCAGCGCGGTCAACCGGCTCTACAACCGCATCGTGGCCGACCCGCGCCACAGCGATGTCGAATTGCTCAGTTACGAAGAGATCGGCGAACGCCGCTTCGCAGGCTGGAGCATGGGGCAGGTCAACCTCGGGCGGCTCAATCCGGCCTTGCTGCTCAAGTACTCCGAGCGCCCCTCGTTGGACCCGTTCGCGGTCTCGGGACGGGTCTCGATGGCGCTCTTCGAAGAGCTGATGGCCACGGCCTCGATCGTCGGCCAGCCGTGATCGTGAGCCCCCGAGCTCGCGGGCGCTCGCCACCCCCCAGGGGGGCCGTCCGCTGGGGGCCCGGCAGAGCCGGTTCCGCGGCGGGAAACTTGGTCTGACCCGCGCGCAGCGGCGACTGCGCTCCATGACACCGCCGCTGTTGCCGCCCGTCTTCAAGCGCCTGGCAGGCGCCAATCTGGCAGCCCAGTCGGCCGAGCAGATCAGCCTGGCCGCGGTGCCCATCGTGGCCGTGCTGGCCCTGGGCGCGGGGCCGGGCGAGATCGGCGCCCTGGCCACGGCGCAGACGCTGCCGTTCCTGCTGCTGTCGATTCCCACCGGTTTGCTGGCCGATCGCGTCTCCAAGCGCCTGCTGATGGGCCTGGCCGAAGCGCTGCGCGCCATCGCCTTGCTGGGGCTGATCGTCGCTGGTGCGCTGGGCCAGTTGTCGATCCCGCTGCTGGCCGTGCTGGGTTTTCTCGGCGCCGCTGGCACCGTGGGTTTCAGTGTCGCTGCACCGGCGCTGGTGCCGGCCCTGGTGCCGCGCGAGGCCCTCGCTGCGGCCAACGGCCGGCTCGAACTGGCGCGCAGCGCTGCCTATGCCGCCGGCCCGGCGCTGGCCGGGGCGCTGGTGGCCTGGGCCGGCGCCACGCCGGCTTTCGTGCTGGCCGCGCTGCTCTCGGTGTCGGCGCTGGTGCTGCTGCTCGGCCTGCCCGAAGCCGCGCCGGGCGCCCTCGCGCCGCGCCGCCACCCGGCGCGCGAGCTCCAGGAAGGCGCCGTGCTGGTCTGGCGCCACCCGCTGCTGCGGCCCATCCTGCTCACCGCCGTGGCCTGGAACATAGCCTGGTTCGTGCTCCAGGCGGCCTATGTGCCCTATGCCGTGCGCACGCTCGGCCTGAGCGCCGGCGAGGTCGGCTTCACGCTCGCCGCCTACGGCGTGGGCATGGTGGCGGGCGCACTGGCCGCACCGCGGGTGTTGCGCGCGCTGCCCTTCGGCATGGCCGTGCTGCTGGGGCCGCTGGTTTCGGTGCTGGCCTCGCTGACCATGGTGGCCACGATCGTGCTGCCGCTGGGTGCGCTGGCCACGACAGCGTTCTTCCTCTTCGGCGCCGGGCCGATCATCTGGACCATCAGCTCGACCACGCTGCGCCAGACCGTCACGCCGGTGGCCCTGCTCGGCCGCGTCAGCGCCATCTTCCTGACCGTGAACATGGGCGCGCGGCCGCTCGGCGCCGCGCTCGGCGGCTGGGTCGGCGCGGCCTTCGGGGCCGAAGCCTGCCTGTGGCTGTCGCTGGCGGGATTCGCGCTGCAGGCGCTGGTCATCCTGGGCTCGGCCGTGCGCACGCTGCAGCGCTTGCCGGCCGGCGCGACGTAGTGGTGCAGCCGGTGGCCGTGCCGGTGAGCGAAGGATCGGCCCGGCCACGTGTTTACCCGCGTACTGCCGCCTCGACTTATCCAATATATTCGTAATTGCTTATATCAAGATGCAACGAGCAAGATCCCTGTGCCAGACCGTCAAGCGCCACCAGGCCGCCTGCTCAAGGCGCCTGAGAACTTTCTCAGCCGTGACGGTGTCAGCACCGTCTTCGGCCAGGCGCGGGCCGGCCGGCGCGACTTCATCCGTAGCGCTTTCGCCGCAGCCGTGGCCGCCGGCGCAGCGCCGGCCGTGCTGGCCCAGGCCAACCCCGTTCCTGCCGAAGGCGGTGACCCGCAGATCCTGAACCTGCCGCCGCACAGCACCGGCCTGGGCCAGGGCGTGGCCACCGACGGCTACGGCAAGCCGAGCCAGTTCGAGAGCAACGTGCAGCGCCGCCGCAGCCCGGGCCTGACGCAGACCACGCAGTCGTCGGTGTCGTTCGCGCCGCTGCAAAGCCTGTTCGGCATCGTCACCCCGAGCGGGCTGCACTTCGAGCGCCACCACCAGGGCTGGTGGGACGTCGACCCCTCCAAGCACCGGCTGATGATCAACGGCTCCGATCCGGGCATGGTCAAGACGCCGATGGTCTTCACCCTCGACGAACTGATGCGGCTGCCCCCGGTGAGCCGCTTCCATTTCATCGAGTGCGGTGCCAACACCGGCATGGAGTGGGGCAACGTGGCGGTGCCGACCTGCCAGTACAGCCACGGCATGCTCAGCTGCAGCGAATTCACGGGCGTGCCCTTGAAGCTGCTGCTGGAGATGGCCGGCGCGGACTTCAAGCGCGGCCGCTACCTGCTGGCCGAGGGGGCCGACGGCTCGGGCATGACGCGCACGATCCCGATGGAGAAGGTCGACAGCGGCCAGGTGCTGGTGGCCTACGGCCAGAACGGCGAGATGCTGCGCCCCGAGAACGGCTACCCGCTGCGCCTTGTGGTGCCCGGCGTGCAGGGCGTGAGCTGGGTCAAGTACCTGCGCCGCATCGAGGTCGGCGACCAGCCCTACGCGGCCAAGGACGAGGCCCTCCACTACATCGACCTCATGCCCGACGGCCGCCACCGCCAGTACAGCAGCATCCAGGAATGCAAGAGCGTGATCACCACGCCCTCGGGCGGCCAGGTGCTGCTCGACCGGGGCTTCTACACCGTCAGCGGGCTGGCCTGGAGCGGGCGCGGCAAGGTCAGGCGCGTCGACGTGAGTTTCGACGGCGGGCGCAACTGGCATACCACGACGCTGCAGACGCCGGTGCTGTCGAAATGCCTGACGCGCTTCAACATTCCCTGGACCTGGAACGGTGAACCGGCCGTCCTGCAAAGCCGCGCGATCGACGCCACCGGATACGTGCAGCCGGGCATTCGCCAGTTGCGCGCGGTGCGCGGCACCAGATCGATCTATCACAACAATGCGATCCAGTCGTGGAAGCTCGCCGCCAGCGGCGAGGTCGGCAATGTTCAACTGTAGAGGGCTGTTCGCCGCCATGTTGACGGTGCTGGCTGCGGGCGCGACCGCCCAGACCGCCAGGATCGCGTCGTTCGCCGGCATCGGCAGGGCCGCCACGCCGGCGGAGATCAAGGCGTGGGATATCGACGTGCGTCCCGATTTCAAGGGACTGCCGAAGGGGCGCGGCAGCGTTGCCAAAGGCCAGGACGTCTGGGAGGCCAAATGCGCGTCGTGCCATGGCGTATTCGGCGAGAGCAACCAGGTATTCA
>JANMVM010000396.1:0-11951 GCA_031392695.1 Rubrivivax sp. | reverse complement strand
AGGAGCCTGTCGGGCTTTGGATCGGGCCCGCCTGGCTCGTCACCCGGCGCTAACATCTGGGCTCCGTCCGACCGGAAACTCAATCATGGCCGCCACCAGCATCTACGACTTCGAAGCCCTGTCGATCACCGGCAAGCCGGCCCACCTGGCGACGCAGCGTGGCAAGGTGCTGCTGATCGTCAACACCGCCAGCGCCTGCGGCTTCACGCCGCAGTTCGCGGGGCTTGAAAAGCTCTGGGAAGACTACCGCGACCAGGGTCTCGTCGTGGTGGGCTTCCCGAGCAACGAGTTCGGCGCCCAGGATCCTGGCGCCAACGAACAGATCGCCTCGTTCTGCCAGCTCAACTACGGCGTGAGCTTTCCGATGATGGGCAAGGTGCAGGTCAACGGCGCCGTAGCCCACCCGCTGTGGCAGTGGCTCAAGGCGCAGGCGCCGGGGCTGCTGGGCAGCGAGGGCGTGAAGTGGAACTTCACCAAGTTCCTGGTCGGCCGCGACGGCCAGGTGCTCAAGCGCTACGCCCCGACCGACACTCCGGAGTCGCTGCGCAAGGACATCGAGCGGGCGCTCAAGTCATGAGCTTCTTCAGCCACCTCGAGCCCTACGCAGGGGATCCGATCCTGAGCCTGAACGACGCCTTCCAGAAGGACCCGCGCAGCGACAAGATCAACCTCTCGATCGGCATCTACTTCGACGACGCCGGCCGCATCCCGGTGCTCGACTGCGTGCGCCGGGCCGAAGCGCAGATGCTGGCCGAGGGCGGCGCCAAGCCCTACCTGGCCATCGAAGGCGCCTCCGCCATGCGCAGCGCGGTGCAGCAACTGCTCTTTGGCGCCGGGCATGAAGCAGTCACCAGCCGCCGCATTGCCACACTGCAGACCGTGGGCTCGAGTGGCGGGCTGCGGGTCGGTGCAGATTTCATCAAGCGCTGGCTGCCGGGCAGCGCCCTGTGGGTCAGCGATCCGACCTGGGACAACCACCGCGCGATGTTCGAAGGCGCCGGCATCGCGGTCCACACCTACCCGTACTACGACGCAGGCACCGGCGGCTTGAAGTTCGGCGACCTGCTGGCCAAGCTGCAGACCCTGCCCGCGCGCAGCGTGGTGCTGCTCCATGCCTGCTGCCACAACCCGACCGGCGTCGACCTCACGCGCGAACAGTGGGCGCAGCTGATCCCGGTGCTCAAGGCGCGCGAGCTGCTGCCCTACCTCGACCTGGCCTACCAGGGCTATGGCGACGGCATCGAGGAAGACGCCTTTGCCGTGCGCGCGCTGGCCAGTGCCGGCCTGCCGTTCTTCATCGCCAACTCGTTTTCCAAGAGCATGAGCCTGTACGGCGAGCGCGCCGGCGCCTTGAGCGTGGTGTGCGCCGACGCCGCCGAGGCCGATCTGGTGCTGGGCCAGATGAAGGCCACCGTGCGCCGCAACTATTCGAGCCCCGGCATCCACGCCGCCGGCATCGTCAGCCGCGTGCTCACCGAAGCCAGCCTGCGGTCGTCCTGGGAAGCCGACGTTGCCGCGATGCGCGGGCGCATCCTGGCCATGCGCGGCAGCCTGCATGGCGTGCTCAGCGCCAAGCGGCCGGGGCGCGACTTCGGCTACTTCCTGAGCCAGCGCGGCATGTTCAGCTACACGGGTCTCAGCGGCACCCAGGTCGACCGGCTGCGCGAGGAATTCGGCGTCTACCTGGTTCGATCAGGCCGCATCTGCCTGGCCGGCCTCAACACCGGCAACGTCGAACGCACCGCGATGGCCATGGCCGCCGTGATCTGATCCCGGCTGTCGCCGCGCGGGCCGCCATCAGGCGGTCACCGCTGCCTGCAGCTGCTCGCGCAGCCAGCGGTTGGCGGGGTTGCTGTCGTGGCGCAGGTGCCAGATCATCTCGACGTGCACGGGCCCCAGCGCCAGCGGCAGTTCGCAGGCCACGAGTTCGTGGCTGTAGCCTGTTGCTTCGACAAAGCGCTCGGGCAGCACGGTCAGCAGGTTCGAACGCGACACCACACGGCCGGCGGTGAAGAACTGGTTGACGGTGAGCACGACCCGACGCTGCCGGCCGAGCGCCGCCTGGGCCTGGTCGACATAGCCGTGGGGTCGTCCAGAAAAACTAACCAGCAAGTGATCGGCCGCAACGTAGTCGTCCAATGTGAGCGCCTGCTGCGCCAATGGATGGCCGCGGCGCATGACACAGACATAGCGAGTGTCGTAGAGCCGCGCGTGGCGCAGATGGCTGTCCTGGCCCTGGGCCAGGATCGCCGTGACCAGTTCCGGAAAGAAGCCGACTGCCAGATCGGCTTCTCCGCCTTCGACCAGACGCCGCGGATCGCGCGTGGCCAGCGGCAGCAGGCGCAGGTCCACCAGCAAGGAACAGCGGGGGTGCCAGCAGGGCGGCGGTGGCGTCCGCCATGGCCACGCGCAGTTGGACGGCGTCGCGCCGGGGATCGAAATCGCCCGGAGCCAGCGCCTGCCGCAGCGTGCCCAGCGCCGCGCGCACCTGGGGCCACAGCACCTCGGCGCGCGGGGTGGGTCGTACGCCGTGGGCGACGCGGACGAAGAGGTCTTCGTCCACGGTGTCACGCAGCCGACGCAGGGCATGGCTCACGGCCGGCTGGGTCATGGCCAGTTCGGCTGCAGCGCGCGTCAGGTTGCATTCGGCCATCACGGCGTCGAAGACCCGAAGCAGGTTGAGATCCAGCGAGCGGAAGTTCAGGGTCAAGAAGCCGAGCCCACAGAAATGCTGATTTTTCATACCTTACGTGAGAAATATTCATTTTTCATCAGTAAGTGTTAACCCTAATATGCGACCCATTGCCGCTCCTGTTCAGCGGCATCGAAGGGATCGACATGACCACCATCACCATCAACACACCCGTCAAGGTCAAGGCTCCGCGAGGCGCCAGGCCGGCTGCGCTCTGGTTTGGCGCGCTGATGCGGGCCTTCGGAAAGGCTGGCGATCGCCGAATTCAAAGGCGTGAGGAGTCCGACCGGCAGGCGGATGCAGCGCGCGTGCGCCGGTATGCCCAGTCGGTAAGCGCCAGCGACTCGCGCTTCGCAGCCGACTTGTTTGCCGCCGCTGACCGGCACGAGCGCGGCTGATTGCCGCCGGGGCTGCGCAGCAGCCTTGCGAAGACCGCGGGCCACCCTCGCGGGTAGCCCGGGTGCTCGAACGAAGCCGCCTCAGGCAGCGCGCAGCACGAGGCCGGTGGGCGCCAATTGCGAGAACAGATTCTTGGGGTCGGCCATCACGGGGATGAGGTCCACCTGCTGGCCCAGGCCCAGCCCGGCCGCCAATTCGGCCAACAGACGCAGCGCAGAGAAGTCCTCAAGCGCAAACCCGACGGAGTCGAACACCGTGACGTCGCTGGCGCTGCGCCGGCCCAGGGCCTGGCCGAGCAGGACGCGCCACAGTTCGGTGACTGCAAACTCGGCCGGCATCTGCTGCAGATCGCCTTCAATGCGAGTCTGCGGCTCGTACTCGACGAACACCCGCGCCGCGGCCAGCACGCCGGGGTGCAGTTCGGTCTTGCCCGGGCAATCGCCGCCGACGGCGTTGATGTGCATCCCCGGCTCCAGCAGGTCGGGGCTCAGGATGACGGCGTTGCGTTTGTCGGCGGTGACGGTGGTCACGATGTCGGCGCCGCGCACGGCCTCGGCCGTGTTCGCGCAGACCGTCAGCGCCAAGCCCGGCACCGATTGCAGGTTGCGCACCAACTTGGCAGTGGCTGCGGCGTCGGTGTCGTAGAGACGCAGGCTGTCGATGCCCAGCAGGTGGTGAAAGGCCAGCGCCTGGAATTCGCTTTGCGCGCCGTTGCCGATCAGCGCCATGCGGCGCGCTCCAGGCCTTGCCAAGGCGCGCGCCGCCATCACCGAGGTGGCCGCCGTGCGCATGGCGGTGGTGATGGTGAGCTCGCTCAGCAGCGTGGGTTGACCGGTGGCCACGTCGGCCAGGACACCGAAAGCCATCACGGTCGGCAGCCCGAGCAGGCCATTGGCCGGGTGGCCGTTGACGTACTTGAAGCTGTACTGCTGCGCGTCGGCCACCGGCATGAGCTCGATCACACCGGTGCTGGAGTGGCTGGCCACGCGGGCGACCTTGTCGAATTCGGGCCAGCGCCGGAAGTCGGCTTCGATCGCGGCCAACATGCGCTTGAGCACTTGCGGCAGGCCGTGCGCAGCGACGATGCGGGCGATGTCATGGGTGGTCAGCAGGGTGGTCATGGAAAGATCCTCTTGGTTGAAGAGGATTTTTCCGGATGCCGCTGGCAGTGAGAAGCGGCAAACTTGCTTCATATTTGGTAGCTTTCTGCCGTTTTGACAGACTGCAGTAGCAAAATGCGCTATGGACTCGACCGACCTGAAACTGATCGGGCTGTTGCGGCAGGACGCGCGCACGAGCGTGGCCACGCTGGCGCAAAAGCTCGACGTCTCGCGCGGCACCGTCACCAACCGCATCCGCAAGCTCGAAGACGAAGGGGTGCTGGTCGGCTACACGGTGCTGCTGCGGCCCGACGTGCAGACCGCGCGCATCACGGCCTGGATGAGCATTGCCGTCGAAGGCAACCAGACCCGCGCCGTCATTGCCACGCTGCTGGGCGAACCTGGCGTGGCGGCGCTGCACGACACCAACGGGCGCTGGGACCTGCTGGCCGAAGTACGTGCCGGCAACTTGGCCGAACTGGCCGAGGTGCTGGAGCGGGTGCGACTGATCAAAGGTATCGGCGCGACCGAAACCAGCATCCACTTGCAGACCTACAAGATTTCATAGCCCCATGAAAAAACCCCGCCAGGGCGGGGCTTTCGGGGCCGCGTAATCGACGATCAACTCTGCTGGCGGCGCCGGCGCGCGGAAAACCCGATCACGCCCAGGCCGAGCGCCATCAGCACGTACTGGCTGGGTTCCGGCACCATGGCCACCTCGGCGACGTAGGTGTGCCAGATCGAGCGCGGCGTGGTGGTGAAGCCGGGGATGATCGCCGACGGGGCAGCATACTCGCCGATGGCGTAGAACCTGCGGTGGTTGCTGGGATCGATGGTCACGGCCGCGTAGTCGCCCCAGCGCTCGCGGCAGGTCGTGGCAGGCGCGACGACCGTGCAGTGGTAGTCGCCGGTGTCGCTGACGCGGAACAGCATCTCGGCACCGTCCTGCACCAGCAGGTTGCCACTGACGTCGAAGGCCCGGCCCATGAAGCTGATGTTGCCGTCGGCCTTGCCATCGCCATTGCCGTCGGTGGTGACGTTGCCCGAACGGTTGTAGCCGATGAGCGCCTCGCCGAATTCATTGACCGCAATCGAGCCTTCGTAGAAGTCGAAGTTGGCCTGCTGGATCTTGCCGCTCGACAGCAGGGCGCCCGTGCCGGCATCGACGACCGTCCAGCGCACCGCGGCGAAGTCGCCCACCGCTGCGTCGGCTTGCACCGTGGCCGTCGAGAAAATCTTGCCGTTGACCTGCACCGCGTTGGCAGTGATGCGCGGGCTCAGCGTGTCCACCGTGCGCGTGCCATCAGGTTGTCGGCCAGAGCCGGCACCGGTGTAAGCCGAGCCGGCGATCTGCGTCGAGGCGGTCTGCGTGGCACCCGCGGCGTTGACGCCGTTGACCTTGTAGAAGACCTGGGCGTTGAAGTCGCGGCTGTCGGCGATGACCGACACGGTGTTAGTGGGGTTGCCCTGCCAATTGACCGCCGGCTGGATGGCAAAGCCATTGTCGGGCCCCGCCGTCGTGGTGTTGATCTGGGTCATGCCTGCCGTGCTGGGCACACCGCCAAACAGGCTGGTCTTGGGGATCACCAGCAGGCTGGTGCCGCTGAAACTGGGCGTGAAGTTGTTGGTGCCGATATAGACACCCTTGTCGTCCAGGCCGAGTGTCGGGTAGTCCGCGGTACCGCTCGGGATGGCGGCGATGGCCACAGCTTTCCAGGTGCCCATGGCACTGGCGGTGTCGGACACACCTACGTTGATGATGTTTCCTGTCGGGCCGAAGCCAATCATGAGCCAACGACTGGTGTAGTGGTCAAACAGCACGCGCTGGTCACCAACGGCGCCGCCGGGCAAGCCGGCAGCGGTCCAGAAGGACGGCATGTCCACCCGAGACAGCACGCCACCGGTGGCCTTGTTGTAGATGGTGATGCTGCCGTTGTTCGTTTCCAGAAACTGCGTCGTGCCCACCGCGCCCATGGTGTCGGGTGGACGGAAACACTGGTTGAGCGCGCAGTTGTCGAGTTGCGAGGTGCCCTCGAAGCCACGCACAAAGCTCGCCTGCGCATAGGCCGAGGCCACCGCGGTCAGTGCCGAGACCGCCAGCAAGGCGGACCGCCCTGCGCGGAAGGAAGTAAGCTTCTTCATGGATCGCACTCCTCACTCAAAAATCGTCTCAGACCTTGAGACCGCATCGGCGGCCTTCGATGACGCAGGCTTGGCTTTCGCGACTCACGCAACCAGCGCATGCTCGTAGTCGTGACCGTAGTCGTGCTCGACCACCAAAACCCTGATGGAACAAAGCGTAGCCGGCAAACAGCGCTCCCGGACGCTGCCCGGACCCCCCTATCCCGCGCTTAGGGGGAGTGGCAACCCGCAGTTGAAGCGACTGCGGTTACACGCCAGGGCGCCCACCGGCGCCGGGACTCAGCGCCGGCCGCTGTCGCAAGCGACGCTGAGCGTCGCCCCGCCCGACCAGGGCAGTGACACAGCCTGGTCGGCACAGCGCACGACCTTCGGCGACATGACGCGCAAGGTGTAGCGCCCGGCGGGCCCGGCTAGCGTGAAGCGTCCCTGGGCGTCGGTGCTGGCGTGTGCCACCGAGCGCCCCTGGCTGTCGAGCAGGCGCACCTCCACCGCCTCGTAGTCGATGTCGCAGTTCTGACCCTCGCGCTGCGGCCCGCCGCACATCGGGCCCAGCGTGACCCGGCCGGCCACGCTGTGGCTGGGCGCGCTCGAGGCCGGGACGCACCCGACCGCCATCGCCGCCGCAAGCCAGCCTGCGGCGGCGACCGAGCGGCGGCGCTCAGATGCAGCGCCCACCGTCGACCTCCATGCACACGCCGGTGATCATCGAGGCCTCGTCGCTGCACAGGAAACACGCCGCGTTGCCCAGGTCTTCGGGCGTCGAGAAGCGGCCAATGGGGATGGTGGACAGGAACTTGGCGCGCATCTCGGGGGTGTCCTGGCCCATGAAGGACTTGAGCAACGGCGTTTCACCGGCCACCGGGTTGAGCGCCACGACGCGGATGCCGGCGCTGGCCAGTTCCACCGCATTGGCGCGCGTGGCGGTGATGACCCAGCCCTTGCTGGCGTTGTACCAGGCCAGGCGCGGTCGCGGGCTGACGCCGGCGGTGCTGGCCATGTTGAGCACCACGCCGCGCAGGCCCTTGATGCCGGGCGCGTTGGCCTTCATGCGCGGCACGACCTCGCGCATGGCCAGGTAGATGGCCTTCATGTTGACGGCCACGATGCGGTCGAAGTCGTCCTCGCTCACGTCCTCCAGCGCCTGCGGCAGGTGGGTCACGCCGGCGTTGTTGACGAGGATGTCGATGCGGCCGAAGTGCCGTTCGGCGGTGTCCATCATCAGCCGCACGTCGCCCGCCTTCGCGACGTCCACGCACAGGCCGTGCGCGGTCGGGCCGAGGGCCGCGGCCCCGTCGAGCGCGGCCTGCGCATTGATGTCGGCCACCAGCACCCTCGCGCCCTCGGCCACGAACTTGGCGCAGATACCGGCGCCGAAGCCCGAGCCCCCGCCCGTGACGATGGCCACCTTGTCCTTGAGTCGCATGTCCCTGTCTCCTGCAAGTCAATCGTGTTTGATAGCCACCGTCTTGAGGGTCGAAAAGCCGTACAGCGCCTCGAAGCCCTTCTCGCGTCCGTGCCCCGAGTGCTTGACGCCGCCAAAGGGCAGTTCGATGCCGCCGCCGGCGCCGTAGTTGTTGATGAACACCTGGCCGCATTGAAGCCGGCGCGCCAGCCGCAGCGCGCGGCTGCCGTCGCGCGTCCACACCCCCGCCACGAGGCCGAAGGCGGTGCCGTTGGCGATGGCCAGCGCTGCCGCCTCGTCGTCGAACGGGATCACCACCTGAACCGGCCCGAAGATCTCCTCCTGCGCCAGCCGGTGGCTGGGCGCGACGCCGGCCACCAGGGTCGGCGCGACGTAGCAACCGCCGCTGGGCAGGCCGGCCGGCAGGGGCGCCTGCGCGGCGATCCGCAGGCCGCTGTCGCGCACCAGTGAGAGGTAGCCCTGCACCACCTCCTGCTGGCGCCGGCTGATGAGCGGGCCCACGTCGGGGTCGTCCAGCGCCGGGCCCACGCGCAGCGCGCGGTAGCGCTCGGCCATGCGCTGCACGACGGTGTCGAAGACGCCGCGCTGGACCAGGATGCGCGACGCGGCCGAACAGGTCTGGCCCGCATTCTGGATGCCGCCGTTGACGAGGAAGGGCAAGGCCGTGTCGAGGTCGGCATCGTCGAACACGAGTTGCGGACTCTTGCCGCCGAGCTCCAGCGTCACCGGCACTGCGTTCTTCGCTGCTGCGGCCTGGATCAGCGAGCCCACCGCCACCGAGCCCGTGAACGACACGTGCCGCACGCCCGCGTGCGCCGCCAGCGCCGCGCCGGCTTCTTCGCCCAGCCCCGGCACGACGTTCAGCGCCCCCGCCGGCAGCCCGGCCTGCTGCGCGATGCGCGCGAAGGCCAGCGCCGTCAGGCAGGCTTCTTCGGCCGGCTTGAGCACGCAGGCGTTGCCCATCGCCAGCGCCGCGCCGACGCTGCGGCCGATGATCTGCATCGGGTAGTTCCAGGGCACGATGTGCGCCGTCACGCCGTGCGGCTCGCGCAAAGTCAGCGCGGTGTAGCCCTGGATGAAGGGGATGGTCTCGCCCAGCACCTTGTCGGCCGCGCCGCCGTAGAACTCGAGGTAGCGCGCCAGCGCCACGGCATCGGCGCGGCCCTGGCGCAGCGGCTTGCCGACGTCCAGCGCTTCCAGCCGCGCCAGCTCGTCAACCTGCTCCAGCACCGCGGCGCTCATCTTCATCAGCACGCGGCCGCGCTCGGTGGCGGTGAGTGCGCCCCAGGGACCGTCCAGCGCAGCCTGCGCCGCCAGCACGGCAGCATCGATGTCGGCCGCCGTGCCGCGCGCGATGGCGGCCAGCAGCGTGCCGTCCGAGGGGTTGTGCAGCGCCAGCGTCTGCGCGCCGGCGCCGGCGCGCCAGTGGCCGCCGATGAAGACCTGCGAGGTGTCGAAAGGGATGGTTTGCGCCATGGCGTGTCTCCTGCGAGCTTAGGGCATCATATTTCCCTCATGGGTCCTTTCCTGCTCAAGCGCCTGTTCACCCTGCTCGCCACGCTGGCCGTGGCCTCGGTGGTGGTGTTTGCCGTGCTCGAGCTGCTGCCCGGCAATGCCGCCGAGGTCATCCTGGGCGACACCGCCACGCCCGAGTCGCTGGCCGCGCTCAACGCCAAGCTGGGGCTGGACCGCCCGGCGGCCACGCGCTACAGCCACTGGGTGCTGGGCCTGCTGCGCGGCGACACCGCGCGCAGCATCAGCTACGACACGCCGACGGCCGAACTCATCGTCGAGCGCCTGCGCGTCACGCTGCCGCTGGCGCTGATGGCCATGACGCTGACCGTCGTGCTCGCGCTCGGCCTGGGCGTGTACGCGGCGTCGCGCCACAACCGGCTCGGCGACGTCGGCGTGATGGCGGCCAGCCAGGTCGGCATGGCGATCCCCAACTTCTGGTTCGCGATCCTGCTCATCCTGCTCTTCGCGGTGAAGTTGCAGTGGGTCAGCGCCGGCGGCTTTCCGGGCTGGACCGTGGACGATGGCGGCGGCCTGACTTTGTCGACCGTCATGGCCGGCATCCAGGCCCTCGTGCTGCCGGCGCTGGCGCTGGCGCTGGTGCAGGCCGCGATCCTGGCGCGCGTGACGCGCTCGGCAGTGCTCGAGGTGATGCGCGAGGACTTCGTGAGAACGGCGCGCGCCAAGGGATTGTCGCGACGCGCGGCCTTGTGGAAGCACGTGCTGCGCAACGCCATGATCCCGGTGCTGACGGTGGCCGGGCTGCAGTTTGCCAACCTCGTCACCGGCACCATCGTGGTCGAGAACGTGTTCGTGCTGCCCGGCATCGGGCGGCTGATCTTCCAGGCCATCAGCAACCGCGACCTGATCGTGGTGCGCGATGTCGTCATGCTGCTGGCCGCCGTGGTGGTGCTGGTGAACTTCGTCGTCGACGTGCTGTATGCGGTGATCGACCCGCGCATCCGGACTGCATGATGAGCAGCCTGCGCGCGCGCGCGCTGCGTCACCCCAGCTTCCTGATCGGCGCCACGCTCACGCTGCTGCTGGCGGCCGCGGCGCTGTTGTCGCTGCTGTGGACGCCTTATGCGGTGGCCGAGATCGACATCCCGTCCAAGCTGCAGCCGCCGGGCGCAGCGCACTGGCTGGGCACCGACAGCCTGGGGCGCGACATCGCCTCGCAGCTGCTCGTGGGCTCGCAGAACAGCATCGTCGTGGGCCTCATCGCGGTGGGCATCGGCCTGGGCGTGGGCGTGGCGCTGGGCTGCCTCGCATCGGCCTCGCGCTCCAGCGGTCGCGGCTGGGTCGAAGAGTTGATCATGCGCGCCAGCGACTTCACCTTCGCCTTCCCGGCGCTGCTCAGCGCGATCATGCTCACTGCCATCTACGGCCCCGGGCTCGTGATGAGCATCGTGGCCATCGGCATCTTCAACATCCCGGTCTTCGCGCGCATCACGCGCGGTGCGGCCAATGCGGTGTGGGCGCGCGACTTCATCACCGCCGCGCGCGCCGCCGGCAAGGGGCCGCTGGCGATCACGCTCGACCACGTGCTGCCCAACATCGCCAGCCCGCTGATCGTGCAGGCCAGCATCAGCTTTGCCACCGCCATCCTGGCCGAGGCAGCGCTGAGCTACCTCGGCCTGGGCACGCAGCCGCCGCAACCAAGCTGGGGGCGCATGCTCAACGAAGCCCAGACGATGATGTTCCAGGCGCCGCTGCTGGCCGTCTACCCCGGCGTGGCGATCGTGCTCAGCGTGCTCGGCCTGAACCTCATGGGCGACGGGCTGCGTGACCTGATGGACCCCAAGCTGGCGCGCCAGCGCTAGGAGAACCCGAGATGCGCATCGACTTCGTTTCCGACGTGGCCTGCCCCTGGTGCGCCGTGGGCTTGAATGCCCTGGAGCGCGCGATCGAGGCCATCGGGCCCGAGATCGCGGTGGACATCCATTTCCAGCCCTTCGAGCTCAACCCGACGATGGCGCCCGAAGGGGCCGACGCCGGCGCCTACCTCAAGGCCAAGTACGGCATGAGCGACGCACAGCTGGCGCACAACCGCAGCGTCATCCGCGAGCGCGGCGCAGCGGTGGGCTTTGCCTTCGGCGAACGCGCGCGTGTGTGGAACACCTTCGATGCCCACCGCCTGATCCACTGGGCGGGCCTGCAGGGCCGGCAGCGCGAACTCAAGCACGCCATGCTCACCGCCTACCACGGCCAGGGCCGCAACCCGGGCGCCCACGACGTGCTGCTGGAGCTGGCCGCCGCGGTCGGCCTCGACGCCACCGAGGCGGCGGCGGTGCTGGCCGACGGCCGCTACGGCGCCGAGGTGCGCGCCGCCGAGCGCGAGTGGCAGCAGGCCGGCATCCAGTCGGTGCCGGCGATCGTCATCAACCGCCAGCACCTCATCTCGGGCGGCCAGCCACCCGAGGTCTTCGAGCAAGCGCTGCGCCAGATCGCGCAGGCCGAAGTCAAGCCGGCCTGAACGCATGCCGCGCAACATCGAGATCAAGGCCCGCATCGACAGCGTCGAAGCGCTGCTGCCGCGGGCGCTGGCGGTGGCCGGCACGCCGGCCGAGGCCATCGCGCAGGACGACACTTTCTTTCGCGTGCCGCACGGCCGACTGAAGCTGCGCGAGTTTGCCGACGGCAGCGCCGAGCTCATCCACTACCACCGCCCCGACAGCGGTGA
>JANMVM010000137.1:0-11816 GCA_031392695.1 Rubrivivax sp. | reverse complement strand
GAACACCGTGGATGCGATCCTCGTACTTGTGGATGAACTCCTTCATGGCGTCCTCCCGGCGATGCGCGGTGATGGAACACGTTGTACCAGCGCGCCACGAACAGGACCAAGCCATTTGGTTGCGGCCGAAGGCCGCGCTAGGCCGTTCAAACGCCCTTTTCAGTGGCGACAGGTTGGACAGACCCGTCTGTCGGGGCTGTGGTTGCAGTCTTTGTGGTTGACGGTGGCTCGCCGAGCGCCGATGAACCGGCCGCACACGCAGCTCAGAGGGCTCGTTCACGGGTTTACCCCTGCCATGAGGCCGCTTTGCCTCGGTCCTGACAGTCCCGGGCGCAGCCGATCCCCGCAGCCCCCGGGCGTCGGGCCGCCTGAACGGTGATGGGTCAGGCCGGTCAGGCCGCTTGCAGCTGCGGCCCACGGGCTGGAGCGCGCGGCGGTGCCCGGGCCTGCAACCCCAGGTGCGTGAGGATCTTCTCGATCACCGGCTGCTCAAGAATCGCGGCGATGATCTTCAGCTCGCCGCCGCAGTTCGGGCAGTGCTCCAGGTCGATCTCGAACACGCGCTTGAGCAGCTTGGCCCAACTCAGCCGCACTGGGCGATGGTGCGCACAGTTCGCCTCGCACTCGGCGGGCGGCGCGGCCTGGGCGGGCGGCTCGGGCTCTTGTGGCACCACCAGCGCGCGCAGCTTGGCATTCGGTGCCAGAACACCATGGAACCGAATCAGGTGCAGCCTCGGCCTGGGCACCAGCGCAGCCAGCCGCTGCATGAACTCCAGCGGCGACATGACCAGATGCGTGGTGCCGTCGCGCCAAGGGGTCTTGAGCCTGAGCACCACCTGCCCGGCGGCGTTGGTTTGCACGCGCTCATTGGCCAGCGCCGGGCGCGTGATGTAGCGGCACAGTTGCTCCAGCGCCTGGCGGTCGTCGGCGCCGCAGCGCACAGAAACACTCCACGGCAGGCCTGTAGCTGACGACCGCGATAGCCCGCGTCCAATCGGTGCCCCACAAACAGCGGTCGATACCCCAGGCGTCGAAGACACGGGCCAGCGGGTCCCAGATGTCGTGGAAGGGATAGCACCCGTTTGACAGCGTGCAGGCCCCGGTCACCTTGATGACGGCGTTCGATCGCTTGGCCAACTCCAGCACGCTGGGCGGCTCGGGCCAAGGCCGGGGCGCACCGGTAGCAACGGACGGGGCGAAAGGGGCGAACGGCTGCACGGTACCCAGGTGGTCGATGACGAACCGCGTGTTCGGATGTTGGTCGATCAACGCCATGGCCGCATCCAGGTTGTCCCAACAGTGAAGATTGACGGGCAAACCGTGGTGCGCGGCGGCCCGCGCGATGCGCGCCACGCCGGCGTGTTGCGCGCCGTAGCCGGCATGCCTGTCCATGAGGATGCGCACGGCCACCGCGCCCGGGGTGTTCTTCCAGTCGGCGATGACGTCGGCCACGGCCGCATCGTCAGGATCGAGCGGCTTGACAAGGGCAAACCGGCCCGCATGTGCGCGGCACACAGCCACCGCGTAGCTGGCGTCGTAGCGATAGAGCATGAATGGCGACACGAGGATCGCACCGTCAACCCCCACCGCGTCCATCGCAGCCACCACCTCGTCGCCGGTCGCGTGGGCCAGCCAATTCGGCACGTTGCGCCAGGGTCGTTGCGGCGTATTCGCTTCGTAGACGTGGACCTGCGCGTCGATCAGGGGCATCTGTGGGTTCCTTGTCAGCGCCAGCGCTGCCTCGCGGCGTGCGCGTGCCGGCCGGTGGTGTGCCTTCCCAAATCGCCGTCATTGATGCTGGTTCTTAACGCTGCTTTCTGACGCTGCTTTCTGACACGGCCCATCAATCTTATTTGTTGGTTAACCAGCAATGTGATCCTGGCATGGCCCTGCGCATGATCGAAGCATCTACCGTTGCCTGTGTGCAGGCGCACCGCGGTGCGTGCGTTGCGACGCTGACCAAGACCCTGCGGATGCGCGCGCCCCGGTTTGGGATGTGCTGCAAGGCTGAGCCCGGACACAAACAGTTGCCGCCGAAGTACACCGCCCATCCTGTCACTGCGCGGCAGCGTCGGCAGCGTCGGAAGCCACTGCCGCTTCGCTGCGCAGCCGGCTGATCATGACTGTGGCCGCATGCGATATGTGCTGGCGCGCCAGCGCTTCGGCCGCTGGGCCATCACCGGCCATCACTGCATCGAGCATCGCTTCGTGCTGTTTCCAGATGTCGCGCGGCAATTCGTCGCGCATCAGTACCTCGCCCATCACGCGCTGGGTGTAGGTCCACTGCGCTTGCATCGTCGGCGCAATCAGCGGGTTCTCAGCCAGGCCGTAGATGAAGTCGTGGAACTTCAGATCGGCGGCGATCATTGCGGCCACCGAGCCGCCCGCGACCGCCTTGCGCCCGTTGTGGATCAGCGCCGGGCCCTGCTTCTTCGCGCGGTCGGCGTTGCGTTCGGCGGCCTTGCGAAAGGCCAGCCCTTCCATCACCGCGCGGATGTCGTACATGTTGCTGGCCTCGTCCAGATCGAGCGATGCCACGATCAGCCCGCGCCCCGGCGCGTCGCGCAACACGCCCTGGTTGCGCAGCAGCAGCAGCGCCTGCTGCACCGGCTGGCGCGAAACGCCCAGCATCTTCGCGATCTGCTCCTGGATGATGCGTTCGCCGGGCCTGAGCTTGCCGGCCGATATCTCCGAGACGATGGCTTCGTGGACCTGCTCTACGAGCTTGGGCTGGGCGGCGATAACTCTCATTGCAAAAGTGTAAAGAGGATGTCTGAGGCTGCATGCAGCACGGGCAGCGGCTCGCTGTGAACTGTCACGCGGTGACCTGGCGCCAGCCGGCCTCGGCCATAGGGCGCGCCAGGCGGCCCGTTTGTTCGGCCTCGGCGCTGGCCGCGCTGCCGTGCAGCGCTCGGTGCAGGATGCCTTGCAGAATGGCCGCCATGCGGAACATGTTGAAGGCCATGTAGTAGTTCCAGTCGGGCAGCGATGCACGCCCGCTGCGCTGGCAGTACGCCTGCACGTAGGCGTCCTCAGACGGGATGCCCAGGGCGGCCAGATCGTGGCCCTTGAGGCCGCGGAATTCCGCGGGTGTCACGCGCCAGGTCATGCAGTGGTAGGCGAAGTCGGCCAGCGGGTGGCCCAGCGTCGACAGTTCCCAGTCCAGCACCGCCAGCACACGCGGTTCGTGCGGGTGGAAGATCAGGTTGTCTATCCTGAAGTCGCCGTGCACCAGCGCGGTTTCATCGGCATGCGGCAAGTGCGCGGGCAGCCATTCGATCAAGCGCTCCATCGCGGCGATGGGCTCGTTGATGCCGATTTGGCTGGCGCGGTACTGCCGCGTCCAGCGCTCGATCTGGCGCTTCAGGTATTGGCCCGGGCGGCCGTAGCCGGCCAGCCCCGCGGCGTGGTGGTCAACGCCGTGCAGCAAGGCGATGACGCGGTTCATCTCGTCGTAGATCGCGCAGCGTTGTTCGGGCGTCAAACCGGGCAGCGAGGGGTCGAGGAAGATGCGGCCCTCGACGTGTTCCATCACGTAGAAGGCACTGCCGATCACCGTCTCGTCCTCGCACAGCAGGTACACCCGCGGCACGGGCACGGGGCTGTGGGCCAACGCAGCCATCACGCGGTACTCGCGGTCGACGGCGTGCGCCGAAGGCAGCAGCACGCCGGGTGGCTTGCGCCTGAGCACCCAGCGCCTGGCGCCGGCTTCGAGCAGGTACGTAGGGTTGGACTGACCGCCGCTGAACTGCTGCACGGTGAGTTCCCCGCCGAACCCGGGGAAGTGCTGGCGCAGGTAGGCGGCCAGCGGCTCTAGGGCGAACGGATGCCTCATCGTCGGGACTTCTTCGCGGGTCGGTTGCGGGATTCCAGCCAGTCGGTGATGCCCGGCGCCAGCACCGCCTGCGCCTTGCCGCCGACGAAGGTGCCGATGTGGCCGCCGGGCACCGACAGCTCGGCGTAGTCGGTGGTGCCGAAGTGCCGGCCTTGGCCGCGCGAGCAGGCGGTCGGGATCACGACATCGCCGTCGGCCGAGACGTTGAGCACCGGCATCGTGACCTTGCGCAGGTCGACGGTGCGGCCGCCGAGCACGAACTCATTGCGGATCAGCTTGTTGTCTTGGTACAGGTCCTTAAACCACTGGCGCACGAATTCGCCCGGCGTGTCGGGGCGGTCGCCGATCCAGCGCTCCATGCGCAAGAAGTTCAGCAGCTTGCGGTCGTCGTCGAGCACGTCGATCAGATCGACGGTGTACTTGGACAGGTTGCCCACCGGGTTCATCATCAGGAAGCTGTGGCCCACCGATGGCCCCGAGGCGTTGCCCATCGAATCGACCAGCGCGTCGATGTCGTCGCCGTCGATCGCACGCGCCCAGCGGTTCATGTAGCCACCGGCCGCTTCGGGCGCGGTTTTGTCGCCGTGGAAGTCGATCGGCGTCACCGTCAGCACCAGGTTGCGCACTTTCTCTGGATGCAGCGCAGCATGGCACAAGGACAGCACGCCGCCCTGGCAGACGCCGATCAGGTTGATGCTGTCCACGCCCTCGCGTTCGCGGATCACGTCGACGCAGCTGTCGAGGTAACCGTTGACATAGTCATCGATCGTCAGCCAGCGGTGGCGGCGCTGCGGTTCGCCCCAATCGACCATGTAGACGTGCAGCCCGCGCGCCAGCAGCTTGCGCACGAACGAGCGCTCGGCTTCGAGGTCGATCATCTGGTAGCGGCCGACCAACGCATAGGCGATCAGCACGATGGTCGGCGGCCCCGATGGTGCTCTGGCCTGCGGGTCGGGGCGGTAGTGGTACAGGCGCACCATGTCCTCACGCCAGATTTCCTCTTTCGGCGCGGTCGCGATGGCGAGTTCGCTCTCACTGAAGCCGGCCACGCGCTGCGCGCCGTTGGCGATCTTGTGCTGGGCTTCGCCCAGCTCGCGCAGCAGCGTCAGCGGCTGGATGTTGACGGGCCAGCCGTTCATTTGTGTTCCTTCGTGCTGCGCACTCCGGGATTCGCCCTTGGAGCGGCCCGGCGCGCTCATGCCGGGCTCCTTGTCGTTCGCGGGCGGGCCGCCGCGCGTTTGAGCTCGCGCACCTCGCGCTTGAGCTGCTGGATTTCGCGAAAGGCCTCGTCGACCTCGATCCGTGTCGGCTGGCCGATCGCCTCGGCGCCCAGGGCCGAGAGCTTCTGCCAACCGCCGCGCCTTCGCGACGTAGCACGCACGCTGGCGGCGGTCGCGGCCAGCCCGGGCTCGGACAGCATCGCCGCATGCATCGCGCCGTCCAGCTCGCGCATGCCGACGCGCAACAAGGCGGTCGGCGAACTGATCGTCTGGCCCTCGCTGCGCAAGCGGTCCAGCCGCTGCGTCAGGCGGCTGATGCCTTCGAAGGCGCCGGTCGCGACGACGCCGGCGACCTGTGCGTTGGCAAGAACTTCGCCAAGCTGTGCGGTCGCGAGTTCACACCAGGTCTCGAACGCGTCGCGCGCCGGGCGCAGGCCAAAAGCTTCGGCCAGCGGGCCGTAGAGACGCTCGGCCGCGGCCACCCAGGGGAAGTCATCGGTGATCGAATTCATAAGGTACTCACCAGGTGGCCACCATCGGCGGCGATCACGCTGCCGGTGATGTAGGCGCCAGCGTCGGATGCCAGCAGCAACAAGGCGCCATCCAGATCGGCAGCGCGGCCGAAGCGGCGTTGCGGAATGCGCGCCATCAGCCGCTGGCCCGCATCCGAGGCCAGGAAGTCGTGGTTCAACTCGGTCTCGACATAACCCGGCGCCAGCGCGTTGACGCGGATGCCGTGGCGCGCGAGTTCTAGCGCCATTGCGCGCGTCAGGTGGATCAGCCCGGCCTTCGACGCGCAGTACGGGGCCACGCCACCGGCGACCCGCTCGCCGGTGATCGACGCGACGTTGACGATGGCCCCGGGTCGCTTTGCTGCGACAAGCCGGCGCGCACCTTCCTGCGCCACCAGCCAGGCGCCCTTCAGGTTGGTGTCGACCACGCCGTCCCAGTCGGCCTCGGTCTGCTCGAGCAGCGGGCGTGAGACCGCAACGCCGGCGTTGTTGACGATCAGGTCGGCTGGGCCCTGCTGCGCTTCGATCGCATCGAAGGCCGCACGCACGCTTGCCGCGTCGGTGACGTCCATCGCAACCGCGAACGAGCGGCCGCCGGCGGCTTCGATCTCGGCCACCGTGGCGGCGAGCTTGTCGGTGCGCCGCGCCGCGACGACGACGATCGCGCCAGCGCGCGCCAACGTGAACGCGAAGTGGCGGCCGAGGCCGCTCGACGCGCCGGTGACGAGCGCCGTGCGCCCGTCGAGGCTGAAATTCGGTGCCTGGTTCACTGCGTCGTCTCCTTCGATCGGTGTTGTTTCAGGATGCGTTTGGCCAGGCTCCAGCGGTGCACTTCCGAGGGGCCGTCGTAGATGCGGAAGGCGCGCATGTCGGCGAAGATGCGGGCCACCACGGTCTCGCCGGTGACACCCTGGCCGCCGAGTATCTGCACGCAGCGGTCGGCCACACGCCAGACCGCTTCAGAGACCATCACCTTGGCGCGACTGGACTCGTGCAAGCCCAGTTCGCCCTGGTCCAGCACCCAGGCGCAGTGCCAGACGGCAAGGCGCGACAGGTGCAGGTCCATTTCGTTGTCAGCGATCATGAAACCAATGCCTTCGTGCTCGCCGATGGCGCGCCCGAAGGCCTGGCGGCGGCGTGCGTAGTCCACCGCGATGTCGTGGGCCCGGCGCGCTGCGCCCAACCAGCGCATGCAGTGCGTCAAGCGGGCTGGAGACAGCCGTATTTGCGCGTAGCGAAAGCCCTGGCCCAGTTCGCCAAGGATGGCGCTGGCCGGCACACGAACGCTGTCGAACCGCACCACGCCATGGCCACCTGGAAAGCAGGTGTCCAGCGTGTCCAGACTGCGCTCGTTCGTGATGCCGGGCGAAGCCATCTCGGCCAGGAACATCGTCGCGCCAGCGCCGGGCACCATGGCCATCACGATGGCCAGCGTCGCGCCATCGGCGCCGGTGATGAACCACTTGACGCCGCTGATAAGGTAGTCGTCGCCGTGCGCAATTGCCTGCGTTTGCAGCATCGAAGGGTCAGAGCCGGCACCCGGCGGCGGCTCGGTCATGCAAAAGCATGAGCGAATGTCGCCAGCGGCCAACGGGCGCAGCCAGCGCTCTTTCTGCGCCGGCGTCGCGACCGCTTCGAGCAGGTGCATATTGCCTTCGTCGGGCGCGAAGACATTGAGCGCCACCGGGCCGAGCATCGAGTAGCCGGCCTCCTCGAATGCAATCGCGCGTCCGCGGTGCGACAGCGCCAGGCCACCGTATTCGTGGCTCACGTGCGGCGACAGCAAACCGGCGCTGCGCGCACGACCGACCAGCTCGGCGCGCAGCGACTCTTCGGGGCCGTGCGGGCCCAGGCGCGGATCGCGTTCCAGCGGGATCACCTGCTCGGCGATGAAGGTTCGGATCTGCAACTGCAATGCGCGCAGCGGCTCGGGAATGGTGAAGTCCATGTCAGCTCTGTCTCCACTTTCGCTCAGCGTCGTCCCACGCAGCCAGCGGCTGCAGGTCGGGCACCCAGGCCAGGCCCGACTTGGCGTCAGACGACACCGCTTCGGGCGTGACCAACACGTCCAGCAGCGCCGGCCGGCCACTGGCCACCACGGCCAGCGCGCGGTCTATGGCCGCGGGCAGGTCCTCGGCGCGCTCGACGCGTTCGCCGTGCAGGGCGAAAGCGCGTGCCATGGCGGCGTGGTCAGCGAACTGCAGCCGCGTGCCGACCACCTTGCCGTGCGTTTCTTGCTGGTCGCGCACTTCGATAGCCCAGCTGCCGTTGTTGGCCACGACGATCAGTACCGGCGCTTTGTGGCGCGCCGCGGTGTCTATCTCCATCGCGTTGAAACCGAATGAGCCGTCGCCGGTAAGTACGGCCACGGTGCGGCCGGGCAGCGCCAGGCTGGCCGCGATGCCGAACGGCGTGCCAATGCCGATGCAGCCCAGCGAGCCCGGGTCGAGGTAGGTGGTGGCCGGCAGGCCGACGCGCGCGAAGCTGAGAAAGTCGCCACCGTCGGCCACGATGACAGCGTCGCGCGGCAGCTTTTCGCGCAGCGCGGCGAGCAGCTTGTTGGGGTGCATCAGGCCGTCGCTGCCGGGCTGGGCCGCGTTCATAGACACCTGCAGCTTGGCGGCGCGCTCCAGGTGCTTGGCGCGCACGCCTTGCGCCCATTGCGTGTCGGTAGCCGGCATACGCTTGTCGGCGGCAGCGAGGATGGCTTGCAGCGCATCGCCCACCGTCGCCAGAATCTCAACCGCGCCGCGCCGGTTATCGCGCAGCTCGGCCGCGCAGTCGGCGATGCGCAGCAACTTGGCTTGTCCAAACACCGCGGGCGAACCATAGGCGAGCTGAAAATCAAGCCGCCGGCCGACGGTGACGATGAGGTCGGCCTGGCCCATGACTGAGCCACGCATCGCGGCCACCACCGACGGGTGATCGTCTGGCACCAGGCCGCGGCTTTCGCCGGTGTCCAGGTACGGCGCGCCCAGCAGGGCCAGCAGCTTGGCCAGCGGCGCTGCAGCACCGCGCGCACCACGGCCTGAGATGAACAGCGGGCGCTTGGCCGACCACAGCAGATCGACCGCGGCCTGCACTGCATCAGGGTCGGGCAGCATGCGTGCGCGCGGCTTGGGCGCCAGATGCTCTTGCAACTGCAGCGCGCGCGGCACCTCGGCACGCAGCGTGTCGACCGGAAAATCCAGGTACACCGGCCCGGGCTCGCCACCTTCGCCCAAGGCGCGCGACACCGCTTCGTCCAGTTCTTGCAGCACCAGCGAAGGTTCACGCACCGTGCGTGCATAACGCGTCAGCGGGCGCACAAAGTCGGTGTGCGCCATGTCTTGCAGCGCGCCGCGGTTTTCTTGCGCCCGCGGCGGCGTGCCAGACAGCACCAGCACCGCAGCGCGTGCAACATGGGCGTTAGCTATGCCGGTCATGGCGTTGGTCACACCGGGGCCGGCGGTGACCATCGCCACGCCCAGGGTGCCGGTCAGCTCGGCATGCGCGTGGGCCATGTAGACCGCGGCGCGCTCGTCGCGCACGTCGATGATGCGGATGCCCTCGGCGTCCAGCCGCATCCACATCGGCATGATGTGGCCGCCGCACAGGGCAAACACGCGGTCGACACCACGCGCCTTCAGGAAGCGCGCAATCAGCGCGGCGGCGCAGTTATCGCTTATTTTCGAAGTAAGGGTCGGGTTGGTCATGGTGGGTCTCACAGGAAGCCGATGGAAATCCAGGGGAAGGCGGCAACCACCACCAGCCCCACAAGCAGCGCAATCACGTAGCCGATGATCGGCTTCATGCCCTCGGACGGGTCGACCCGGCCGACAGCGCAGGCAGCGTAGTAGCCGACGCCGAAGGGTGGCGCGAACAAACCCACGCCCATGGCCAGCACGACGACCATGGCGTAGTGCACTTCATGCACGCCGATCTGGCGCGCGATGGGGAACAGCAGTGGCCCGAACAACACGATGGCCGGGATACCTTCGAGCACGCTGCCCAGGATCACGAAGGCGACGATAGAGACCGCCAGAAAGGCCATCGGGCCGCCCGGCAGCGCGGCCATCGCGGCGGCCAGCGTGTTCGAAAAGCCCGACTGCGTAAGCGCCCAGGCCATGCCGGTGGCGGTGCCGATGATGAACAGGATGGCCCCCGTCAACGCCGCGGTTTCCACCAGCATGGGCACCATGCGCCGCCACTGCATCTGGCGGTAGAAGACGACGCCGCAGACCAGCGCGTAGGCGATGCCCAGCGTCGACACCTCGGTGGCGGTGGCCACGCCTTCGACGACCGCGGCGCGGATGACGAAGGGCAGCGCCACGGCTGGCAGCGCGACAGCGAAGGCGCGGCCAATCTCCGCCCGCGTGGCCTTGCGCACCAGCGACAGGTCTTCGTTGCGGTAGCGGAACCAGACCACTGCGCACAGCGCCGCCCCCAGCACCAGGCCGGGCAGCATGCCGCCGGTGAACAGCGCCGCTATCGACACGCCAGTCACAGAGCCGATGGTGATCAGCACCAGGCTGGGTGGAATGGTCTCGGTCTGCGCGCCGCTGGTGGCCAGCAGCGCTACCAGGTCGCCGTCTTTCGCGCCGCGCTTGCGCATTTCAGGAAACAGCACCGGCGCCACGGCGGCCATGTCGGCCACCTTCGATCCAGAAATGCCCGACACCAGATACATCGCGCCCAGCAGCACATACGACAGACCGCCGCGCACATGGCCCAGCAGGCTGGCCAGGAAAGCCACCATCGCGCGCGCCATGCCGGTCATCTCGATCAGCAGGCCGAGGAAGACGAACAGCGGCACCGCCAGCAAGATGATGTGCGACATGCCTTCGTCCATGCGCCCGACCATCACCGTAATGGGCAGCGATGTCGTCAGCGCCAGGAAGCCGAAGGTCGCGAGGCCGAAAGCGACCGCGATAGGCACGCCTATCAGCACCGTCGCGGCCGTCAAACCGACGAAGAAGATCAGCAGGTTGGCATTGCCCAGGCCCTTGAAGACGGGGCCCAGCGCGTAGAAGGCGATGCTGACCAGCGCCACCGTGCCAAGCGCGCTTGCGACCTGGCGCCAGTCGCCCACCCGCAGCAGGCGGATAGCCGCCATCACCGCCATCAAGGCCAGCCCCGTCGGCAGCGCCGCTGCGCGCCAGGCGTTCGAGATTTCGAGCGACGGCGATGTGACGATGGCCTCGTCGATGGCGAACTCCAGCGCCGGCCAGACAATCATCAGCAGGAAGGCGAGCGTGGCCGCGATGGCCACCGTGTCAAGCCAGGCGCGCCGACCCGGCGAGGCCTTGGCGACCAACGCGGTCATGCGCATGTGCTCGCCGCGGCGCAGCGCCACCACCGTGCCCAGACTGGCCAGCCACAGGAACAGCAGCGACGCCGCCTCGTCTGTCCACACCAGCGGCGTGTTCAGGAAGTAGCGCGCTATCACGCCGGCGAGCAGGATGCAGATTTCGGCCGTGATCAGCAGCGCGGCGATTGTCTCGACCGTGCCGCCAAGCAGCTTCTCAAGCACGAGTGCGACACGCGTGCTGCGGCGCGTGTCTTCGTCCGGCGCACCCGCCGGCGGGTTGGTCGACAGTTGCATTGCGGGCCCGTCAGGCTATATCGCCAGCGTACTGTGTCAGCAGCGCCCAGGCTTCCTTGTCGAAGCGTTCCTTGGCCTGGGTGTAGAAGCCGGCGTCGCGCAGCACCTGGCGAAACGGCGCGGTGTCTACCTTGTTGAAGGTCAGGCCCTTGCCTTCAAGCGCCTTTTGCAGGTCGAGATTGAGGCGCGCTATGTCGTCGCGCTGCTTCTTCGCCGCTGCGTTGACGTGCTTGGCGATGATCTGCTGCACGTCGGCCGGCACGCCCTTCCAGACCTTGCCGCTGGCGACGAACCAGAAGCCGTCCCAGGCGTGGTTGGTCAGCGAGCAGAACTTCTGCACTTCAAAGAACTTCGCCGAGTCGATCAGCGCGAGTGGGTTTTCCTGGCCGTCGGCGACCTTGGTCTGCAGCGCCTGGTAGGCCTCAGACAGCGGCAGGCTCACCGGCGACGCGCCCAGCGCCTTGAACATCGAAACCCACAGCGGCACCACCGGCACGCGGATCTTGAAGTTCTTCAGGTCGCCTGGCGTGACGATGGGCTTGCTGCTGGTGGTGATCTGGCGGAAGCCGTTGTCCCAGACTGTTTCCATCGGCACCAGGCCGATCTTCTCGATCTGGCCACGCACATGCTTGCCAATCGCGCCGTCCATCGCCGACCAGACCTTG
>JANMVM010000388.1:0-7845 GCA_031392695.1 Rubrivivax sp. | reverse complement strand
CAAGATCGCCGAGATGCGCACCGGCGAGGGCAAGACCCTCATGGCCACGCTGCCGGTGTACCTCAACGCGCTGGCCGGCAAGGGCGTGCACGTGGTCACGGTCAACGACTACCTGGCGCGCCGCGATGCCGAATGGATGGGCCGCCTGTACGGCTTTCTGGGCCTCACCGTGGGCGTCAACGTGCCCGGCATGGACCGCGAGGAAAAGCAGGTCGCCTTTGCCGCCGACGTGACCTACGGCACCAACAACGAATTCGGCTTCGACTACCTGCGCGACAACATGGTGCAGGACGTCGCCGACCGCGTCGCGCGCGGCCTCAACTACGCCATCGTCGACGAGGTCGACTCGATCCTCATCGACGAGGCGCGCACGCCGCTGATCATCAGCGGCCAGGCCGAAGACCACACCGAGATGTACGTGCGCATCAACGCCATCGTGCCGGGCCTGAAGAAGCAGATCGGCGAAGAAGACATGCGCACCGGCGAAGGCGTCATCGAGGCCGGCGACTTCACGATGGACGAGAAGACGCACCAGGTCTATCTCACCGAAGCGGGCCACGAGAAGGCCGAGCTGCTGCTGACCCAGGCCGGCCTGCTGGCCGAAGGCGCCAGCCTCTACGACCCGGCCAACATCGCGCTCATGCACCACGTGTATGCGGCGCTGCGCGCGCACAACCTCTACAACCGCGACCAGCACTACGTGGTGCAGGACAGCGAGGTCATCATCGTCGACGAATTCACCGGCCGCCTGATGACGGGCCGGCGCTGGAGCGACGGCCTGCACCAGGCCGTGGAAGCGAAAGAAGGCGTGCAGATCCAGAGCGAGAACCAGACGCTGGCCTCGGTGACCTTCCAGAACTACTTCCGCATGTACGGCAAGCTCTCGGGCATGACCGGCACGGCCGACACCGAAGCCTACGAGTTCCAGGAGATCTACGGCCTGGAGACGGTGGTCATCCCGCCCAACCGGCCGACCATCCGCAAGGACGACAACGACCTCATCTACAAGACCGCGAAGGAAAAGTACGACGCGGTCACCAACGACATCCGCGATTGCCACGAGCGCGGCCAGCCGGTGCTGGTGGGCACCACCAGCATCGAGAACTCCGAGCTCATTTCCGAGCTGCTCAAGCAGGCCAAGCTGCCGCACCAGGTGCTCAACGCCAAGCAGCACGCCAAGGAAGCCGAGATCGTGGCCCAGGCCGGGCGCCCGGGCGTCATCACCATCGCCACCAACATGGCCGGCCGCGGCACCGACATCGTGCTCGGCGGCAACGTCGAGAAGCAGACCCAGTTTCTCGAAGCCGACGAAGCGCTGTTGCCCGAAGCTCGCCTGGCCCAGGCGCAGAAGCTCAAGGACGAATGGCAGAGCCTGCACGACCGCGTCAAGGCCCAGGGCGGCCTGCGCATCGTGGCCACAGAGCGCCACGAGAGCCGGCGCATCGACAACCAGCTGCGCGGCCGCAGCGGCCGCCAGGGCGACCCGGGCGCCAGCCGCTTCTACCTCAGCCTGGACGATTCACTGATGCGCATCTTTGCCGGTGACCGCGTGCGCGCCATCATGGACCGCCTGAAGATGCCCGAAGGCGAGGCCATCGAGGCCGGCATCGTCAACCGCAGCATCGAAAGCGCGCAGCGCAAGGTCGAGGCGCGCAACTTCGACATCCGCAAGCAGCTGCTCGAGTACGACGACGTCTCCAACGACCAGCGCAAGGTCATCTATCAGCAGCGCAACGAGATCCTCGAAGCCGCCAGCCTGGACGAGCAGATCACCAACCTGCGCAAGAGCACGATGGCCGAGGTCGTGCACACTTTCGTGCCGGTGGCCAGCCTCGAAGAGCAGTGGGACCTGGCCGCGCTGGAGCGCGTGCTGCGCGACGAATGGCACCTGGACGTGGCGCTGCAGGCCGAGGTGGCGAAGAGCGAATCCACCACCGACGACGACATCGTGCACCGGGTCGCAGCCGCCGCCGACACGATGTTCCTGGCCAAGGTCCAACAGGTCGGTGCCGAGCAGTTCACGCCCTTCATGCGCATGGTGCTGCTGCAGAGCATCGACAGCCACTGGCGCGAGCTCCTGGCGGCGCTGGACTATCTGCGCCAGGGCATCAACCTGCGCGGTTATGCGCAGAAGAACCCGAAGCAGGAATACAAGCGCGAAGCCTTCGAGCTCTTCTCGCAACTGCTCGATACGGTGAAGATGGAAGTCACGCGCACGCTCATGACGGTGCGCATCCAGAGCCAGGACCAGGTGGCCGAGGCCGCGCAAGCCCTCGAGCAGCAGGCCGGGCAACTGGCCAACGTGACCTACACCCACCCCAACGAGGACGGCAGCGTTTCCCAGGAAGCCGATGGCGGCCTGCTCGGCCAGGCGCCGGTGCCCAAGGTCGGGCGCAACGACCCCTGCCCTTGCGGCAGCGGCAAGAAGTACAAAGGCTGCCACGGCAAGCTGGCCTGAAGCCGCAGCCATTGCCAAGCCAGCCTGGCCGGCCATCCCACGGGGTGGCCGGTTTTCCATCTGCGGGTCGTCTTGTTATGAGTGGGAACCCGGCCCTCAAGCCGGGGGCGGCGTCTTGACAGTGCGCCCTGACCCATCGACGATGACCTTTGGAAAACACAAGGGTTCTTGCCATGGTCAGCTACATCAAAACTTCCGTCGCCGCGGCGGCCACGCTCCTGTGCATGGGCGCAGCGCAGGCGGTCATCGTCACGATCGACTTCGAGCAGCCGGTGAATTCGTCGACGACACCGTTTGCGCCGTACGCGCCACTGCTCACGCACGGCGACGAGTTCTATCAGAAGAATTTCTGGATCGACACCTTGTCGAACGCGGCCGGGGCTCAAGCCGGCGACCTGGTCGGCGCGCTGGTGGATGGCACCGGCGTCGGCCAAACCTGTGTCGGCTTGATCTGCCCGACCAACAACGCGACCACCTTCTTCGCTGCGCTGGACGACGGCCTGCTTTCCCTCGGCCGCACGGACGGCCTCAACTTCACGATCGACGGCTTCGATGCGGCATTCCTCGGCGACACCACCGGGCTGCTGTCCACGGTGCCTGGACGCATCATCTTCCAGGGCGTGAACGCAGCGACTGGCGCGCAGTCTGCCTTTGCCTTCAGCCTCACGGCCAACGGCCAGTTCGCTTCTTTCGCCCCGTCGGCGGCCAGCGCTTTGCGCAACACCGCGTGGAGACAGATGTTCATCTACGGTCAGACTTGCAATACCGCGGGCGCCTGCAGCAGCTTCAACTCCGACCGCGCCCAGTTCGCGCTCGACAACCTCAGGCTGAACGTGATCCCCGAGCCCACCTCATTGGCCCTGGTCGCGCTGGCACTCACGGGCCTGGGCTTCGCGCGTCGCCGCCAAGCCTGAAGCCACAAACCCAAGAACGAGGAGATCGTCCATGCTGAAGTTCAAACTCGCTGCGCTCGCGGCCCTGGCCCTGGTATCAGGGCTGGCCGCTGCCGCTGGCGACGGTCGCAAGACCTACATCGTGCAGCTCACCGATGAGCCCGCCGCCAGCTACCAAGGTGGCGTTGCGGGCCTCGCTGCCACGCAGCCGGCCGCAGGCGGCCGCCTCGACGGGCGCGCCGGCCATGTGCGGGCCTACATCGCCCACCTCAAGCAGCAGCAGCGCTCGGTGGCCGCCACGGTCGGCAACGCCCGCGTGCTGCACCAGTACCAGGCCGCCTTCAACGGCTTCTCGGCCCGGCTCACGCCCGCCGAACTCAAGGCGCTGCGCGCCAACGGCAAAGTGGTGGCGATCTTCGAAGATGAAGTGCGCAAGCTCGACACCATCAGCACCTCCACCTTCCTCGGCCTGACCGCACCCGGCGGCCTGTGGTCGCAGATCGTCGGCGGCTCGGCCGTCAAGGGCGAGGGCATGGTCGTCGGCATCGTCGACGGCGGCATTTGGCCCGAGAACCCCTCGTTTGCCGACCGTGTCGACGCCAACGGCGTCCCCACCTTCAGCCCCAGCGGCACGCTGGCCTATGGCGCAGCGCCGGCCACCTTCACCGGCGGTTGCGTGGCCGGCGAAGGCTTCGTGCCGGCCGTCCACTGCAACAACAAGCTGATCGGTGCCAAGTACTTCAGGGCTGGCTTCCTGGCCTCTGGCAACACCCAGCACTGGACCGATTTCACGTCGCCGCGCGACTCGGTGGGCGGGGCTACGGGCCACGGCGGTCACGGTGACCACACCGCATCCACGGCAGCAGGCAACAGCCTGGCACCCACCGTTGTCAGCGGCATTCCTTTCGGCCCGGCTTCAGGCATGGCGCCGCGCGCCCGCGTGGCCGCCTACAAGGTGTGTTGGACCTACGTCAACCCCGCTGCCACCGACGGCACGGGCACCAGCAATTCGTGCTTCAGCAGCGACCTCGTGGGCGCCATCGACGCTGCCGTGCTCGACGGTGTCAACGTCATCAACTACTCGATCAGCGGCTCGCAGACGACGGTCAACGACGCCGTCGAGCAGGCCTTCTATCGCGCCAGCCTGGCCGGTGTGTTCGTTGCCGCCTCGGCCGGCAACAGCGGCCCGGCCAATGCGGTGGCGCACATCAGCCCGTGGATCGCCACGGTGGCGGCATCGACGCACAGCCGCGTCATCCGTGCCGATGTCACGCTGGGCAATGCCGCTGTCTACAGTGGTGCATCCTTCAACACCACGCCGCTGGGATCTTCGGCGCTGATCCGCGCCGAGGACGCCGGCATTGCCGGTGCCAGCGCCAATTTGAACCTGTGCTTCAGCAACCCGCTGGAACTCGACCCCGCAAAGGTCGCCGGCAAGGTGGTGATTTGCACGCGCGGCTCCAATGCCCGCGTGGACAAGAGTTTTGCCGTGCTGCAGGCCGGTGGCGTGGGCATGGTCCTGATGGACAACGGGGGTGGCTTGGTCGCCGAGGCGCACTCGGTGCCGACGGTGCACGTGTCCACCGCTGACGGCACGGCCATCAAGGCCTACGCGGTCAGCACCGGTGCTGCCGCGAGGGCAGCCCTGGGCGCCTTCTACGCTGGCATCACGACCAATGCCCCGGTGATGGCTGGTTTCTCGTCGCGCGGCCCCAACATCGGTGACGCCAACGTGCTCAAGCCCGACTTGACGGCTCCTGGCGTCGATGTGATCGCTGCCGTCACGCCGGCGCTGTCAAATCCGCAGCGCGACGCCGTCGCCAACGGTACGCTGGTGCCCCAGGGCGATTGGGCCTCGTACCAGGGCACGTCGATGTCGAGCCCGCACGTGGCCGGCCTGGCGCTGTTGCTCAAGCAGGCGCACCCGACCTGGTCGCCGGCAGCCATCAAGTCCGCGCTCATGACCAGCGGCTACACCACCCTGAATGACGGCCAGGCCGGTCAAGCCAATGGCCTGCTGCCGTGGGCGCAAGGCGCCGGACATGTGGACCCCAACAAGGCCACCGATCCGGGCCTGGTCTACGACGCCGGCAAGGCCGACTGGGTGGCCTACCAGTGCAAGGTGAACCGCTCGGCCATCTCGACGGCTGACTGCACCACCTTCGGCACGCTGGGCGAGACCTACAACCTGAACCTGCCGTCGATCACCGTGTCCTCGGTGACCGGCAACGTCACCGTCACCCGCCGCGTGACCAACGTGGGCGGGGCATCGGCCACCTACACGTCCACGGCCAGCGTGCCGGGCTTCACCGCCGTGGTGACGCCGGCTTCGCTGACGCTCGCTCCGGGTGCGTCCGCCAGCTTCACCGTGAAGCTGACCACCTCGACCGCCGTCGAAGGCGTGTGGCAGTTCGGTTCACTGACCTGGAACGATGGCACGCACGTGGTGCGCATCCCCGTGCAAGCCAAGGTGGGTGCAGCGATCACCGCACCGGCCTCGCTGACGGCCAGCACGACGTCGGGCACCCGGCTGATCTCCCTCAAGACAGGGTTCTCCGGCCGCATGGGCGTGTTCAAGGGTGGCCTGAAGGCGGTCACGCTGGAGAACACGGTGACGCTGAGCCCGGCGCAGACGGGCAGCGCAACGCTGCTGGCGGCCTGCAGGGCTGGCACCGATACGGCCAGCATCAAGGTGCATACCTTCGTCGTTCCGGCCAACACGGTGGTGGCGCGCTTCTCACTGCGTGACCAGGACACGGGCAGCCCGGGCGTCGACGACTTTGACCTGGCGGTCATCAAGCCGGACAACACCTCGGTCTACTCGGGCAACGGCGCATCCATGGAGTCGGCACAGTTCGCCAGCCCCGCGGCCGGGACCTACAAGGTCTGCGTGACGTCGTATGACACGGCCAACGGCGGCCCGTCGACGTACCAGCTCTCGAGCTGGGTGGTCACTCGCACCGACACCGGCGGCAACTACAACGTGCTGGTGCCGAGCCAGGTCTATGCGGGTGGCACGGCCACCGTGGCCATGGGCTGGTCGGGCCTGGCAACCGGCGGCCGCTACCTCGGGGCAGGGCAGTTCACGGATCTGGCCGGCGCCGTCCAGGCCACCACGGTGCTGCGCGTCGAGACCACGGGCCTGCCGATTCAGTCGGACGAGCCCACCGGTGGCGCGATCGACAAGTAGCAGGACTTGACGGGGCCGGACTTCCGGCTTCGTCTACCCCCGGGATGCTGAAGGCGTCCCGGACAAGGGCCGAACAAGGGCCGAACAAGGGCCGCACGCTGGACAGCGTGCGGCTTTTTCCGTTGTGCTGCGGCCCGCTGGGCCCTGCGTCAGTCCAGTCGACCCTGGCCGCCCTGGCCTGGCTGGCAGACTTTCTGGCCATCCGGCACCCGGGGCCGGCACACGGCGCCCGGGTCCGGCATCACGCGGCAATCGGACGCCATGCCACTGCGTTCGATGTCCTTCAATCGTGCTTCGCGATGGCGGCTCACCAGCGCCAGCAGCCGCTCGCGGTCGCCCGACTTGATGGACCAGGCGAGATAGGTCTCGGGCCCGCCACAGGCCTTGGCGCCGATGCCGATGCTGAAACACTGGCGGTCGGTGTCGCAGGCGGCGTCTCCGATTTCAGCTCGAATGGCCTCCAGCATCTGCGCCGTGCCCGTCGCCACGTCCTTGCGCGCGGGGGGAGGCTCCTTGGACGGCACGCCAGGCTGGGCACAGGCGATGCCCGATGCTCCCAGCAAGAGGGCCAAAAAGCGGGTGAGGGTGCGCAGCAGCGGCGCCGATGGTTTGGTTTTCATGCGCCGATTCGATCCGGCTTCGGGGGGGCCGTCAACCCGGGTGTCGAAGTCCTCGCCGGCCGCAGGTCAAGGGGCAACGGCCCGCGCCAGGGTCGACGGCTGGGCAGGGGTTCGCGGGCCGGGTCATGAAGGGCCTCGCGCAGGGACGAGAATCCGCAGCGCAGGGCACGCGCCGAGGCATGCGGCCTTGAGCACCCGCAGCCAAGCTCCACCAGCCGCCCGAGACCCGATGCAAAGACAGGATCTGTCCCTGGCTCCCACCCAACTGAGCACGCCGGCGCTCGACCTGCACGCGCCGCGGCCCGAGTTCGGGCTCTTGTTCGTCGAGAGCCTGAACCTCTCGCTGCCCGGTCTGCGCTTCATCGGCTGGGCCCAGGCCGCGCGTTCACTGGACTGGGGTCAGCGCTTCATGCAGCACGGCCAGGAACTGATCGGCTCCGGCGACTGCCTCATCTACTACGCCTTCGAGCGCGCCAACGGCGCCTATGTCGGCCGCATCGACCTGCACAGCTGGGACTTCGATGCCCCGCGCTGCGAGGTCGGCTATGTCGGCGACGTGCGCAGCGCCGGCCGCGGCCTCATGCGCGAAGCGGTGCTGGCTTGCGTCGAACTGGCCTTCGCGCTGGGGGCGGCGCGGGTGCAGGCGCTGAGCGAGAGCGACAACCTGCGTGCGCTGCACTTTGC
>JANMVM010000382.1:0-8766 GCA_031392695.1 Rubrivivax sp. | reverse complement strand
AGTGAGACGGTCGCCAGGACCGCCAGGGCCTGGCGGCGCGACGCGGCAGGATTTGAAAGATGCATGCGAGCTCCACGACGACAGGGAATGCGGACGGACGGCAGTCGATGCTGCGCCCGATTTCTTACCGCAACGGGCGGCACCGACGAAGGGCCACCGGTTCAGCGGCCGCAGCGACGTCCCGGTGCCCCGAAGGTTACAGTGCGCGCCACCATGCATGCCGAGCCGGCCCCCACCCACCACTGGCAGCCGCAGGGCGCCGGCTGGACGCTGCAGCTCGCCGGTGACTGGCGCGGTGCTGCAGGCGTGGCGCTGACGGCCCCGCCGGCGGCCTTGCAACAGGCGCTGGCGCCGGGCGCAGCGGGCGCAGCGGGCTCGCGGGGCAAGGTGACCGTCGACGCCCAGGGCCTGGCGGCCTGGGATGGCGGCCTGGCCGCCGCGCTGCGCGAGCGACTGGCGCCGCTGGCGCGGCTCGGGGTGACCTTGCAGCTGGACTCGCTGCCGCAGGACGTGCGCGCCGTGCTCGAGCTGGCGCTGCCCGAGCCCGGCGCGCCCCAGGCCATCGCCGCTGCGCCGCCGCGCGGCCTGGCGCTGGTGGGCGAGCGCGTGCTGGCAGCCGCTGCCGATGCGCTGACGACGCTGGCTTTCTTCGGCGAGCTGCTGCTGGCGTTGCTGCGCCTGGTGCGCGGCAAGAGCGGCCTGCGCGGCACCGACTTGCTGCGCCAGATCGACCAGACCGGGCCGCTGTCGATCCCCATCGTCTCGCTGACCTGCTTTCTCATCGGCCTCATGCTGGCCTACATGGGCGGCGCGCAACTCGACAAGCTCGGCGCCCAGGCCTTCATCGCCGACATCGTGACCGTGGGCATGGTGCGCGAGCTGGCCGGGCTGATGACCGGCATGATCCTGGCCGGCCGCGTCGGCTCGGCCTTTGCCGCGCAACTGGCGACGATGAAGGCCGGCGAAGAGATCGACGCGCTGCGCGCGCTCGGCGTCGACCCCATCGACCACCTCGTGATGCCGCGCGTGCTGGCGCTCGTGATGGTGGCGCCGCTGGTCATGGCCTACGCGGCGCTGGTGGGCGTGCTGGCGGGCATGATCCCGGCGACGCTGGTCTACGGCGTGCCGGCCGCCGAGTACCTGCACAAGAGCCTGCTGGCGCTGACCTGGACGCACCTGTGGATCGGCGTCTTCAAGTGCACGCTGTACGCCACGCTGCTGGCCGTGGCCGGCTGCCGCGAGGGCCTGCATGCCGGCCGCGATGCCCAGGCCGTGGGCCTGGCCACCACCAGTGCCGTGGTCAAGGGGCTGGTCTGGATCATCACCGCGGCCTGTGTCACGACGGTGGTGTTCCAGAGCCTGGGGTATTAGGACATGACCAGCGAGACGGCGATCGTCCAGGCCCTCGGCCTGACCGTCGCGCACGGTGACCAGGTCGTGCAGCGCGACCTGGACTTTGCCATCGGCCGCGGCGAGGTCTTCGTCATCATCGGCGCCAGCGGCTGCGGCAAGAGCTCGCTGTTGCGCAGCCTGATCGGCCTGCAGCCGCCGACGGCGGGCCAGGTGCTGATCAGTGGCCAGGATCTCTACGAAGGCGAAGAGGCGGCGCTGAGCGAGCTGCGCCGCCACTTCGGCGTCATGTTCCAGGCCGGCGCGTTGTGGGGTGCGATGACGGTGGGCGAGAACCTGATGCTGCCGATGCGCCTGTTCACGACCCTGCCTCGCGCGGCGCGCGAGCAGCAGGCGCGGCTGAAGCTGGCGCTGGTGGGGCTGGACGGCGCCTTCGACCTCACGCCGGCCGAACTGAGCGGCGGCATGCGCAAGCGCGCTGCGCTGGCACGCGCGCTGGCGCTCGACCCGGCGCTGCTGTTCCTGGACGAACCCGGCTCGGGCCTGGACCCGGTCAACGCGGCGCGGCTGGATGGCTTGATACTCCAGTTGCGCGACCACCTGGGCACCACGGTGGTGATGGTCACGCACGAGATCGACAGCGTGTTTGCGGTGGCCGACCGTGCGCTCTTCCTGGACGAGGTGGACAAGACGATGACGGCACTCGATGCACCGCAGGCGCTGCTCGACCACGGGCCGGCGCGGGTGCGTGAATTCCTGCACCGCGGCCGCAGTGCGACGCTCGAGGCACAGCCATGACGCCGCGTCCCAACGCGGCGCGCATCGGCCTCTTCGCCATTGGCGGACTGGCGTTGCTGATCACGGCCGTCGCGGTGGTCGTGGGGGGCCGCATCTTCGCCCAGACCGATCGTGCGGTGATGCACTTCACAGGCTCGGTGTATGGCTTGCAGGTGGGCTCGCCGGTGGTCTTTCGCGGCGTGCGGCTGGGCAGCATCAAGTCCATCGGCGTGGTCCACGAGGCCGGGGCCTTTGCCGTGCCCGTGGTGGCCGCCCTCGACCGCGGCCGCATCCACACGCTCCAGGGCGGCAGCGCCGCGGCCGATCCGGGGCTGGCACTGGCGGCGCTGGTCGAGCGCGGCCTGTCGGCGCAGCTGGCCACGCAAAGCCTGCTCACCGGGCAGCTCTACGTCGACCTCGACCTGCGACCCGGCGGCAGGCCGGCGCGGCGCAACCTCGACGGCCTGGTGGAGATCCCGACCACGCTGACGCGCTTCCAGAGCCTGCAGGACCAGCTCGACCGCGTCGACCTGTCGCGCATGACGCAGGACCTGTCGGCGACGCTGGCCGCGGCGCGCGGGCTCATCAGCGGGCCCGAGCTCAAGCAGACGCTGGCCGAGCTGGCGCAGGCCTCGCGCTCGCTGGCGCGGCTGGCGGCAACCATGGACCGGCGCGCGCCGGCGCTGGCCAACGCCGCCCAGGGCACGCTGCAGCAGGCCGCGCAGGCCTCGCAGCGCGTGGGCCTGGCGGCCGAGCGCGTCACCGGCGCTGCCGACCGCGTGGGCAGCGCCGCCGGCCGTGCCGAGGTGCTGCTGACGCCGGGCTCGCCGGTGCTGGCCAGCGTGCAGCAGGCGGCCGACGAGCTGGGCCGCAGCGCCGCCGCACTGCGCGCCGCCACCAGCGACGAATCGGCCAACGTGCAAGGCGTGCAACGCGCGATGGCCGACGTGTCGCGCGCCGCGCGCGCCGTGCGCGAGCTCGCCGACACGCTGGAGCAGCAGCCGCAGTCGCTGCTGCGCGGCAAGCCGGCGGCGCCTTGATGATGCCCAGACCCTGCCCGCGGAGCGCGCCATGAAACACCTTCTTCCGGCGCTCGGCGCGGTGCTCTTGCTGGCCGCCTGCGCCGCCCCTGCGCCGCCGCCGCAGCTCTACCAGTTGCGCTCGGCGCCGCCGCTGCCGGTGGTGGCGGCGTCGGTGGCGGTGGCCGGCACCGAGGTGCTGCAGCTCGTGCTGCCGGTGGCGCTGCCCGAGCTGCTGGAGCGTGACGCGCTGCTGCTGCCGCAAGGCCAGGCCGGTGTGCAGGCGCTGGCCGGCCACCGCTGGGCCGAGCCGCTGCGCGACGCCGTGCCGCGCCTGCTGCGCCAGGACCTGGCGGCGCTGCTGGGCCAGGCGCGGGTCTGGATCGCGCCGCTGCCGCCGGGCGTGACGGTGACGCGGCTGCTGCGCGTCGAGCTGCTGCAGCTGCAGACGGCAGCCGACCGCCGCGCCGTCACGCTGCAGGCGCGCTGGACGCTGGCCGACTCGCTCGGGCGCAGCGCGCCCGTGGTGCAGACCCTCGAGCTCACGGTGCCCACCACGGGCAGCGAGCCCGATGCCTGGGTCGTGGCGCACCGACTGGCGCTGTGGCGGCTGGCCGAGCAGGTGGTGCAGTCGCTGCGTTAGCGAGCCCGGGCCCGCGCGGCCACACGCCCAGCAAGACGCGCAGCAAGACGCGCAGCAAGACGCGCAGCCCTCAAGCCCCGTGCAAGGCCTTGATGCGCGCTGCCGCGGCCATCGTGTCGCGGTAGCCGGCCGCGATGCAGCGTTCGCGGTAATCGCGCGAGACGCTGGCGTAGTAGCCGATGTCGGGTTGCAGCAGCAGGTCGGCGGCTTCGGCGTCGGGGCGGGTCAGGGCGCGTTTGCGCAGGTCGCCGGCGCGCCAGTGCTCGGTGCCGGGCGGGGCCCGCGTCTCGTCGGCCGAAGCGTCGACCGCGAGCACGCGCGCGGCGCCCAGGGCGCGTGCCAGTCGCACCGGCAGCGGCAACCGCAGATCGGCATCGGCATGGCGCTGGCCGTTGATGCGCACGGGTGTGAACTGGCCTTCGATGGCGCAGGCGGCCTGCACCGCCAGGCCGGCGTCGCCGCGATTGAAGGCCACCACGGCGCCATCGGCCAGGCGCTGCGTCACGCACACCACCATCAGCGGCAACTGCTCCAGTTGCGCCGCGTGACCCCGCTGGCGCAGCTGGTCGCGCACCAGGCTGGCCACGGCGGCGCCGCTCAATCGTTCGTTGCTGCCCACGGCCAGGCGGGCCAGCCGGGCTGGCGACAGGTCCAGCGCCAGCGTCTCGAGCGCGGGCCCGGGCACGCCGCCGGCGCGCAGCACGCCGACCAGCGCGCCGACCGAGGCGCCGACGATGAGGTCGGGCACCAGGCCGAGTTCGTCCAGCGCCTTGATCACGCCGACGTGGACGAAGCCGCGCGGTCCGCCCGAGCTCAGCACCCAGGCCAGGCGCGGCTGGCGCGGCAGCGGCCCGCTGGCCGGCGCGGTCGGCCCGCGATGGTCTTCGTCGGGGTCGAAGGCGCAGCCGGCCAGCAGCGCTGCAGCGCCGAGCAGGCAGCGGCGGCCGATCTGTGGCACAAAGGGCGCTGACGGCAACGGCGGTTCGGACATCTCAAGGAGCGATCATGAAGCGATGGTGGATTCTGATGGCGGCCGCGTTGGCGGCCCTGCTCGCCGGCTGCGGTACCCCGTACGCTACCGTGCCCGACGCCGCCGGCCGCCCGGTGATGCTGCTCGGCCACGACCCGGTGGCCTACTTCCAGCAGGGCCAGGCGCAGCGCGGCACGCCGGCGCATGTCGTCAACCTGCCCGCACGCAGCTACTACTTCGCCAACGCCGAACACAAGGCTCTGTTCGAAGCCGAGCCGGCCCGCTACGAGCCGCAGTACGGCGGCTTCTGCGCCAGCGGCGCGGCCTTCGCCATCAAGCTCGGCAGCGACCCCACGGCATGGCAGATCCGCGACGGCCGGCTGTTCATCTTCGGCGACGTGCTGGGTCGCACCGCCTGGGGTGTGGACCCGGCCTGGAACGTGGCCCATGCCGACCGCCTGTGGCCGCAGATCGCCGCCAAGGGCTGGCGCGGCCAGTCGCTGGGCGCCTACATCCGCAAGGTGCCGCACTACCTCACCGGGGCGCAGATCCGCGAGCAGTGGCTGGCCCAGCACCCGGGGCAGGCGTGGCCGGCCTACGACCCCGGGGGCATGGTGCAGAACCTCTTCCTCAAGCCGCCCGGGTGGCGCGCCGCCGAAGGCTTCGGCCAGCCGGCGCTGGGCTATCCCTGAGGCCGCGCCCCGCGCGATCAGCCCTTCCTGGCCGCGGCTTGCCTGACCAGGCGGTCCAGTTCTTCGCCGTTCTTGTAGTGCGGCACGCGGAACACGAGGCGCTTGGTGCGCTGCACGAAGCTGTTGCTGCCCTGCGTCTCTTCGCGCCAGTACTTGTCGGCCAGCGCGGTGTTGCCCGGCACGTCCAGCAGGAAGGCGGCCTTGGAGCCGGCGCCGCCGAAGATGTAGAGCTTGCCGTCGCGCAGCATCCAGGTGTCGGCGTCGCCGCCCCACGGGATGCCGTAGACCATGCCATTGGCGCAGAAGCCGCCGTATTGCGGCTGGTACTGGGCCGGGTTGGCGTCGAAGAGGGCCTTGTGCTGGGCGCTGGCGAAGCGGAAGGTCACGCCTTCGTAGACGCTCTTGATCTGCGCTGAACCGAGTGCGTGCTTGCCGTCGGTGAAATAGGCCACCACGTCGTGGCCCTTGAGCATGACGCGGCTGTCGTCGCCATCGGCCACCGCGTTGACCGGCTTGAGCGCCGAGGACGGGTTCTGCGCCACCAGGGCCGAGCAGCCGCCGAGCAACAAAGCCGCCAGCACGGCGACGGCGCCCAGCGCCCGGCGCGGCAGTCCAAGGGGGGCGGGAAGGCGTGCAACGGTGGGGGTCATCGGCTGGCTCCGGGGTGGGTCATCGGGGGGCCCTGCCACAGAGGCAGGGGTTCGGCTTTCAGCTGGTCGGCATAGGGCGCGGTCCAGCCGAGCAGGCGGCTGGCCTGCAGCGTGCGCTCGCGCAGCTGGGCTTCGTTGCGGCCGCCCAGGTGGACGATGCCGTGGCGGTAGCTGCCCAGCCACTTGAAGTCGCGCTGCACCGCATGCCCCGTCTTGGGGTAGCAGAACAGCAGCGCGTCTGGGAAGGCCTGGGCCAGCGCGGCCTGCTGCGCGGGGCTGGGCATGCGCACCGGGGCCGTGGGGTCGAAGGAGCGGTAGACCTGGCTCGCCGCCGCCCCCGCAGTGGGCTGCGTGCGCGGCAGCGCGGCCGGATCCTGGCCGAGCGCCAGCGCCAGCGACATGGCATGCGCGTCGCGCCCCTGGACGCGGCGGTAGAGGTCGGCGAACTGCGACGCCAGGCGCGGGTTGAATTCGATCACGCTCAGGCGGTCGCTGTGCGGAACGTGGAAGAACTCCATGTTGAAGAAGCCATGCGTGTAGCCGATGGCGGCCAGGAACTTCTGCGCCACCGCCAGCGCCCGCTGCGCCACCGGCGCTGCCAGCCGGCTGGGGTGCTCCCAGCGCATGAAAGCCTGGGTGCCGGGGTACATGATGGCGTCGACCACGCCCAGCGTGTGGGCCTGGCCCTTGAACACCCAGCCGTCGAGGTTGAACTGCGGCGTGGCTGCCGGCACCGGCTCTTCGAGCAGCAGGCGGTGCGCGGTGCCGGCCTGCGGCAGGCGTTCCTGCATGACGCGCTCGAAGGGCTCCACCAGGCGCCGGATGACCCACAGCTCGCGGCGGCCAAAGCGCGTGTGGGCCTGCAGTTCATCGCGATTGCGCACCGCGCGAGCGAGCACCGAAAAGGCCGCCTTCACGGGTTTGACGAAGGCCGGGTAGGCCAGCCCGTGCGGGATGTCGGCGCCGTAAGCCGCGTCCAGCCCGGCGTAGGCCAGGTTGGCCTCTGGCGCCACCTGCTGCAGCACCTGGCGCGCGTGCAGCTTGTGCTGAGCCGCCAGCACCGACTCGGGGGTGGCGCCGGGCAGGCCGAGTTCCTCGGCCACCAACGCGGCGGCCAGGGCGCCGAACTGCTCGTGGTGCGACAGCACGCCGGCCCAGCCCAGCCGGCGCCCGCGCGCGGCCTGGCGGCGCGCGAAGCGGCGCAGGTCGAAGTGGATGAGGTGGGCATTGCTGGGGAACGAGAAGAGGTCGAAGCCGGCGTGGTCGAACCGAGCCCGGCCTTGCAGCGCGGCAAACCCGTCTGCGTCCCAGTCGTAGCCGAACAGCAGGCCCAGGCGCGGCAGGCTGCTCACCTCAGAGACCCCCTTGACGATCGCCAGGCCGAGCGCGCTACCCACGGCAGCAGCGCCAGCCCGGCCAGCGCAGCCCACAGCCCGGGGGTGAGCAGGTCGTGCCAGCCCTGGGCACGGCCGAGCGCCGTGCCGGCGTAGACATAGGCCGCGCTGCCGGCCAGCATGCCCAGCAGGCTGACGCCGAAGAACTGCCGCGTTGGCATCGTCGACAGGCCCATCAGGGGGTTGACCAGGGCGTAGGGGATCACCGGGGCCATGCGCAGTGTGAACAGGAAGAGTGCACCGTCGCGCGCCAGCCCGGCTTCGACGCCCACCAGGCGGTGGCCCCAGCGCCGGCGCACGCCGTCGCGCCACAAGTGCCGCGCGGCCAGGAAGGATGTCGTGGCGCCCACCGTCGAAGCCAGCACCACCAGCAGCGTGCCGGGAAGCCAGCCCAGGCACAGGCCGGCCGCCAGCGCCAGAACGCTGCAGCCCGGCAGGGCCAGCGCCGACAGCAGCGTGAACAGCATGAACAGCGCGGCGCCAAAGGCCCACGGCTGCGCTGCGTGCAGGGCCCGCAGATCGCTCTGGCGCGACTGCAGCCAGTCGATGTCGGGCCAGGGCAGTTGACTGCCGGCCCAGCACAGCGCGGCTGCGACCAACACGGCCGTCGCGGCCAGCACGAGCAAGCCCGCGCGGCGCCAGGGCCACCGCTCGGGCCGATGAGAAATGGAGGGCATTGTCACGAGGTCGATCGGGCTTTTGGATTCTTACGCAGCGGCGACAGGCACGGATGCGGCGACTTCAGCGCATGAGCCAGCGGCGCCAGCCGTAACTCAGGGCGTCGACCAGCGCCACCAGCAACAGCATGGCGCCGAGCACGGTGGCCGTCTTGCCCATGTGGAACAGGCCCATGTGGAAGGCCAGCAGTTGCCCCAGGCCGCCGGCGCCCACCACGCCCAGCACGGCAGCGGCGCGAATGTTGTTTTCCCAGCGGTACAGCGTGTAGCTCATGAGTTGCGGCAGCACCTGCGGCAGCGTGGCGTAGGCGAAGACCTGCAGCGTGCCGGCACCCTGGGCGCGCAGCGCGAACGCCGGGCCGGCAGGTGCGTTTTCCAATGCCTCGGCAAACAGCCGGCCGAGCACGCCGGTGGTGTGCAGCGCCAGCGCCAGCGTGCCGGCAAAGGGCCCGAGGCCGGCCGAGATCAGCAGCAGGGCGGCCCACACCAGCTCCGGAATCGAGCGCAGCGCGTTGAGCAACGCGCGCGTCGGCGCGCGCGCCCAGGCGCGCCGGCCGGCGGGCGGCCGGCTCGCCGGCAGCGCCAGCGCCAGCC
>JANMVM010000213.1:0-4347 GCA_031392695.1 Rubrivivax sp. | reverse complement strand
ACCCCCAGCACCTTGGCGCGCGGCAGCTCGGCCAGGCGCAGCGTGAGGCTGCGCGTGCAGGCCAGCGTGCCCTCGGAGCCGACCAGCAGATGCGCCAGGTTGACGCTGCCGTCGGCGGTGTAGGGCCGTTCGTTCTGGTTGTGGAAGATGTCCAGGTTGTAGCCCCCGACGCGGCGCAGCACCTTGGGCCAGCGGCTGTCGATCTCGCCGCGGTGCTGCTCGGCCAGCGTGCGCACGAAGTCGGCGATCGCGGCGGCGCGGCCCGACAGGCCGGCCACGGGCCCGAAGTCGAGCGCCGTGCCGTCGGACAACCAGGCACTGGCGCCGATCACGTTGTGCACCATGTTGCCGTAGGCGATGGAGCGGCTGCCGCAGGAGTTGTTGCCGGCCATGCCGCCCAGCGTGGCCTGCGCGCTGGTGGACACGTCGACCGGGAACCACAGCCCGTGCGGCTTGAGCTGGGCGTTGAGGTCATCGAGCACGAGGCCGGGCTGCACGCGTGCCGTGCGCGCGGCCACGTTCACGTCCAGCACGCGGCGCAGGTGCTTGCTGTGGTCGATGACCAGCGCCGCGCCGGTGGTCTGGCCGCACTGGCTGGTGCCGCCGCCGCGCGCCAGCACCGGCACCTTCAGTTCGCGTGCCAGGGCCAGCGCCGTCGTGATGTCGTTCTCGTGGCGCGGCACCAGCACGCCCACGGGCAGGATCTGATAGATCGAGGCATCGGTGGCGTAACGGCCGCGTGAGGCGGCATCGAAGAGCACCTCGGCGCCGGTCTCGGCGCGCAGCCGCCGCGCCAGCGCCTCGCACACCTCGTTGGGCGGCAGCGTGGTGCCCAGCGGCGCGTGGCGCGGGCGGGTGGCGGTGTCCATCGTTGCGGCCTCAGGCGCGCCGGCCGCTCTTGGCGGCTGCAGCCGCGCCGGGGTAGATCAGCCCGGCGCGCAGCAGCGCCAGCACCGTGTCGCGCTTGTGCAGCAGGTGCTCGACCAGCACGCTGCGCATGGCGGCGGCGTCGCGGGCCTGGAGTGCGTCGATCATCGTTTCGTGCTCCTTCACGGCGCGCTGCCACTTGGCGCTGTCCTGGTTGGTGCGAAAGCGCAACGACTGCACGCGTGCATTGATCGACTGGTAGGCCCGCGCCAGCACCGGGTTGCGCGCCGCCGCGTTGATGCCCGAGTGGATCTGGGCATTGAACCGGTAATAGCCCGAGAGATCGCCGCGCGCGTGACAGGCCAGCATCTCGTAGTGCAGCGCGCGCAACTCGGCCAGCTCGGCGTCGCTGACGCGCTGGGCTGCGAGTTCACCGGCCATGCCTTCCAGGCCGGCCAGCACTTCGAAGGTGTCGACGATGTCGGCTTCGTTGAGCATCACGGCCACCGCGCCGCGGTTGGGCAGCAGGTCGACGAGACCTTCGGCGGCCAGCAGCTTGATGGCCTCGCGCAGCGGCGTGCGCGAGACGCGCAGCAATTCACTGAGTTCGCGTTCGTTGAGCTTGGCACCGGGCGCGATGCGGCCTTCGACGAGCATGGTGCGCAGCCGCGCCGCCACCTGGTCATGCAGGCCCCCGCGTGAGATTTCGATCACTTCAGCCATCGTTACTCCCCGAACAACGCATTTTGCATGCAATCGGTTGGGTGCTTGAAGCCCGCGTTGCAGGGTAAACGCCGGTGATGGATTTCAGATTGCATGCAGAATGTCGACGCAAAGGACGTGACCATGCTGAACCTGGACTGCCATCCCACGGGGCGCCATTTCCTGCAGATCCCGGGCCCGAGCCCGGTGCCCGACCGCATCCTGCGCGCCATGAGCCTGCCCACCATCGACCACCGCGGGCCCGAGTTCGGCGCGCTCGGGCGCAGCGTGCTCGCCGGGATCCAGCAGATCTTCAAGACCCGCCACCCGGTGGTCATCTACCCGGCATCGGGCACCGGCGCCTGGGAGGCCGCGCTGTGCAACACGCTGAGCCCCGGCGACCAGGTGCTGATGTACGAGACCGGCCACTTCGCCGCGCTGTGGAACAAGCTGGCTTTGCGGCTGGGCCTGCACACCGAGCTGCTGGCCTGGCAGGGCGCGGACGAGCAGCTGCCGCAGGCGCCGAGCTGGCGCCGCGGCGTCCAGGCCGACCTGATCGAGGCGCGCCTGCGCCGCGACTCCGCGCACGCCATCAAGGCGGTGTGCGTGGTGCACAACGAGACGTCCACCGGCGTCACGTCCAACATCCTGCAGGTGCGCCAGGCCATCGATGCCGCGGGCCACCCGGCGCTGCTGCTGGTCGACAGCATCTCGGGCCTGGCCTGCGCCGACCTGCGGCATGACGAATGGGGCATCGACGTCACCGTCAGCGGCTCGCAAAAGGGCCTCATGCTGCCGCCGGGCATGAGCTTCAACGCGCTGTCGCCGAAGGCGCTCGAGGCCATGAAGACGGCCCGGCTGCCGCGCTCGTTCTGGGCCTGGGACGAGATCGTGGCCATGAACCGCGACGGCTACTGGCCCTACACGCCCAACACCAATCTGCTCTACGGCCTGCATGAAGCGCTGGAGATGCTGCTCGCCGAGGGCCTCGAGCAGGTCTTCGCCCGCCACCAGCGCTGGGCCGCCGGCGTGCGCGCTGCCGTGCAGGCCTGGGGCCTGCCGATGCAGTGCGCCGACCCGGCTGTCGCCTCGCCCGTGCTGACCGGCGTGATCATGCCCGAGGGCGTCGACGCCGATGCGCTGCGGCGCCTGATCCACGAGCGCTTCGACCTCTCGTTGGGCACCGGCCTGGGCAAAGTCAAGGGCCGCATGTTCCGCATGGGCCACCTCGGCGACAGCAACGACCTGACGCTGGTGGCCATGGTGGCTGGCGTCGAGATGGGCTTGCAACTCGCCGGCGTCGCACTCGCTGGCAGCGGCGTGCAGGCGACCATGCATCACTTTGCCAGCCACGCGGCGCCCAGCGCGCTGAAGCAGGCGGCCTGAAGGCCATCACGACAGCAGGAGGTCGATCATGCAACGCCGTCAACTCATCCAGGCCGCAGGCTGGGCCGCCGCCACCCTGGCCTCGCCGCGCCTGCTGGCGCAGGAATGGCCCAGCAGCCCGGTGCGCATCGTCGTGGGCTTTGCCCCCGGCGGCGGCACCGATACGCTGGCCCGCGTCGTGGCCATCAAGCTCACCGAGATGTGGAAGCAGCAAGTGATTGTCGAGAACAAAGCCGGCAGCGCCGGCCTGCTGGCCGCCGAGTACACGGCGCAGCAGCCCAGCGACGGCAGCACGCTGCTCATGGCGCACATCAACAGCCACGCCCTGGCGCCGGTGCTGCAGCCCAAGCTGCGCTACAGCGTGGAGCGCGACTTCGTGCCGATCGTGATGGTCGGCGTCACGCCCAACCTGCTCATCGCCCATCCGGGCGCTGGCGCCAGGACCGTCAAGGACGTGGTCGCGATGTGCAAGGCCCGGCCCGGCGCCGTGAGCTTCGGCTCTGCCGGAGCGGGCTCGGCGCAACACCTGGCGCTGGAAATGTTCAAGCAGCGCGCCGGTGTCGACGCGCTGCACATTCCGTACAAGGGCAGCGGCCCGCTGCTCATCGACCTCATGGGCGGCCAGATCCAGTTCAGCTTCGACACCATGACCGCGGCCACGCCGCACGTCAAGAGCGGCAAGGTGCTGGCCATCGCGCAGACGCGAGCCAAGCGTGCCAAGGGCCACCCCGGCGTGCCGACGATGCAGGAAGAGGGCTATGACGGCTTCGAGGCCACCACCTGGTACGGCCTGGTGGGCCCGGGCAAGCTGCCGACGCCGATCGCCGACAAGATCAACCGCGACGTCAACACCGTGCTGGCGATGGCTGACGTGCAGGAAAAGATGGACACCTACGGCGCCGAAGACGGCGGCGGCTCGCGCGAGAAGTTCCGCCAGTTCATCGCCGCCGAGATCACCAAGTGGGGCAAGGTGGTGAAGGACGGCAACGTCAAGGTGGAGATGTAGGGCCGAAGCACGGCGCCTCGGGCCGGACCGAGGCTCGCAGCGCACAGCGCTGCACCGCCGACAGGCGGCGATGGATGCACCTATCGGCTGTAAAGCTGATCCATGTCAACGGCGCACGCCGCCCGCGTGATGCGATCGCCTGCGCCGCGCGCACAGTGACCTGCGTCGAGTCATCGACGCTTCAGAGCACCGACGCGACACAGACCTGCTGCAGTTCGAGGCCACGCCAGAGCTCGGGCTTCGCGTGTCGATGGCAGTTGCATCCTCACCCTGCCCAAGGAGCCCTTCATGAGATTCACTCACCTCGCACTGAGTCTGAGCCTGGCGGCGCTGGCCACGGCACCCGCCACGGCGGCGGATGCCGCGACGATCGACTGGTCTGCCGT
>JANMVM010000207.1:0-5549 GCA_031392695.1 Rubrivivax sp. | reverse complement strand
CCTTCCTCATCCAGTGCCTGAATTCGCTGCAGTACGGGCTGCTGCTGTTCCTGGTGGCCAGCGGGCTGACGCTGATCTTCGGCATCATGGGCGTGATCAACCTGGCGCACGGCAGCTTCTACATGATCGGCGCCTACATGGCCTATGCGCTGGCGCCGGTGGTGGGCAGCACCTTCGGCGGCGGTTTCTTCGCCACCCTGTTCGTGGGCCTGGTGCTGTCGGTGCTGCTGGGCTACGTGCTGGAGTGGGCCTTTTTCAGCTTCCTCTACGAGCGCGAACACCTGCAGCAGGTGCTGATGACCTACGGCCTGATCCTCGTCTTCGAGGAACTGCGCAGCCTGCTGGTGGGCGACGACGTGCACGGCGTGCAGCCGCCCGCGATCCTGGCCGGCACGCTGCCGCTGGGCGACGTCATGACCTATCCGGTGTACCGCCTCTTCATCAGCGGCGTGTGCCTGCTGCTGGCGCTGGGCATGTACCTCGTGTTCTCGCGCACACGCCTGGGCATGATGATCCGCGCCGGCAGCACGAATCGCGAGATGGTGCAGAGCCTGGGCGTCGACATCAGCTTCCTGTACCGCGTGGTGTTTGCCGCCGGCGTAGCCATCGCGGTGCTGGCCGGCATGGTGGCCGCGCCGGTGAGCAGCGTCTACCCGGGCATGGGCAGCACGGTGCTGATCATCTGCTTCGTGGTGGTGGTGATCGGCGGCATCGGCTCGATCCGCGGCGCGCTGGTGGCAGCGCTGCTGATCGGCTTCGTCGACACCTTCGGCAAGGTGCTGCTGCCGCAGGCCGCCGGCGTGCTGGTTTACGTGCTGATGGCGCTCGTCCTGCTCTGGAAGCCAGACGGCCTCTTCAAGGCCGGATGATGATGAACACCGACAAGAGCAAACTCCTTTTCGCGCTGGCTTGCTTCGGCGCGCTGGCCGTCTGGCCCTTCGTGTCGGGCTCCTTCGGCGTCGACCTCGTGACCAAGATCATGATCTACGCCATCTTCGCGCTCAGCCTGGAACTGCTGGTCGGCAGCACGGGCCTGGTGTGTTTCGGGCAGGCGGCGTTCTTCGGCATCGGCGCCTACGGCACCGTGCTGCTCAGCCCGGCCAGCGGCCAAGCGGCCAATCTGCTGTGGCTGCTGCCGGTGTGCGCGCTGGCTGCCGCGGTCTACGCGCTGGCGGTGGGTGCGCTGTCGCTGCGCACCAAGGGCGTGTACTTCATCATGGTCACGCTGGCCTTCGCGCAGATGGCCTACTACGTCGTGCATGACACGCCGCTGGGCGGCGGAACCGACGGCATTTACCTGTCAGCGAAGCCGGGCGTCGGCGGCGTGCTCGACCTGAACCAGCCGCTGCAGCTGTACTTCTTCACCTGGGTCGTGCTGGCGGGTGTGTTCGCCATGCTCGCGCTCTTGCTGCGCAGCCGCTTCGGCCGCGCGCTGGCCGGCATCCGCGTCAACGAGCAGCGCATGCGCGCCACCGGCTTTTCGACCTACCCGTACAAGTTGGCGGCATTCACGATCTCGGGCGCCATCGCTGGCGTCGCCGGCTTTTTGTTCGCGGTCAAGGACGGCTTCGTCAACCCCGAGCTGATGAGTTGGCACCTGAGCGGCGCGGTGCTGATCATGATCATCCTCGGTGGCCTGGGCCACCTGCGCGGCACGCTGATCGGCGCCTTCGCCTTCGCGCTGCTGCAGGAGTTCTTCAAGTCCGAGGCGGTGTTCGGCAACTTCGCCCGCCACTGGACGCTGGGCCTGGGCATCACCATCATCCTGAGCGTGGCGCTGCTGCCGCGCGGGCTGGTCGGCGTGCCGGGGCAGTGGCGCGACCGCCTGGTGGGCCGCAGCGCGCGCGGCCGGCGGGCGGCCGAGGAGGCCGCACCATGAGCGCCGCTGAAGTGCTGCTGCGCGGCCGCGAGATCACGCGCCGCTGGGGCGGCCTGGTGGCGGTGGACCGGGTGTCGATCGAACTCGTGCGCGGCCAGGTGCATGCCGTCATCGGCACCAACGGCGCCGGCAAGTCGACGCTGATCAACATCCTGTCGGGCGAGATCCCGCCCTCGGGCGGCCAGGTCGAGCTGCTGGGCCAGGACGTCACGGCCTGGACGCAGCCGCGGCGCGCCCGCGCGGGCCTGGGCCGCAGCTACCAGCGCAACACGATCTATCCCACGTTCACGGTGTTCGAGAACTGCCGCCTGGCGGCCCAGGCGGCAACGCAAAAGCCCTGGCAGTGGTGGCAGGACGCGCAGGCGTGCCCGGCCAGCACCGGCACCGCGCGCGAAGTGGCGGCGCGCGCCGGCCTGAGCGACCTGCTCGAGCGGCCTGCGGGCCTGCTCAGCCACGGCCAGAAGCGGCAGCTCGAGATCGCGATGTGCCTGGCCACCGCGCCGCAGGTGCTGCTGCTCGACGAACCGCTGGCCGGCATGGGCGCCGAAGAGACCGACCGCATGCTGGCCTTGCTGTCTGAGCTGCGCGCCGGCCACGCCATCATGCTCGTGGAGCACGACATGGACGCGGTGTTCCGCATCGCCGACCGCATCACGGTGATGGTCAACGGCGCGGTCATTGCCTGCGACGCACCGGATGCCGTGCGCGCCAGCCCTGAAGTCCAGGCCGCTTACCTCGGCGGGCATTGACGATGGCCCAAGAACCGATCCTCCAAGCCCAGGGCCTGCACGCCTGGTACGGCAGCAGCCATGTGCTGCACGGCGTCGACATGAGCATCAGCCGCGGCGAGACGCTGGGTCTGCTGGGCCGCAACGGCATGGGCAAGAGCACGCTGATCCGCACGCTGCTGGGGCACGTGACGCAGCGCGAAGGCCGCATCCTGCTCTTCGGCCAGGACGTGTCGCGCGCGCGGCCGCACGAGGTGGCGCGCGCTGGCGTGGCCTACGTGCCCGAGGGCCGCGGCGTGTTCCCCAACCTGAGCGTGCGCGAGAACCTGGTCATGGCCGCGCGCAAGGGCCGCGACGGCCGCGACGACTGGACCCTGGCGCGCGTGCTGCAGACCTTCCCGCGCTTGCACGAACGCATCGGCAACCTGGGCGCGCAGCTCTCGGGCGGCGAACAGCAGATGCTGTCGATCGGCCGCGCGCTGATGACGCACCCGGAACTGATCATCCTGGACGAGGCCACCGAAGGCCTGGCACCACTGATCGTGGCCGAGATCTGGCGTGTGATTGCCCAGATCCGCGCCAGCGGCATCGCCACGCTGATCGTCGACCGCGACTACCGCAAGGTGCTGGCGCAAAGCGACCGTGCGCTGGTGCTGCAGAAGGGGCAGGTCGTGCTGCAAGACGACTCAGAGGCGCTGCAGGGCAGCAGCGAGCTCGCCGCCTACCTCGGGGTCTGAACGGTGAATGCAGCGGCGGCGGTGGACAAGGCCTTCGTGCCCTATCCCTTCGAAGCGGTGCACCACGCTGCCCGCTTGCCGCCGCTGAAGGGTGGCGTCGAGACGCATCGCCACGCCGTGGTGGTGGTCGGTGCCGGCCCGGTGGGCTACTGCACCGCGCTGGGCCTGGCCAACCACGGTGTGCCGGTGGTCCTGCTGGAGGCCGACGACAGCGTGTGCTTTGGCAGCCGCGCCATCTGCATCTCACGCCGCAGCCTGCAGATCATGCAGCGCCTGGGCGCCTTGCCCGGCTTCCTGCGCCACGGCCTGCCGTGGACCGGCGGCCGCAGCTATTACCGCGAGCAGGAGGTGCTGCATTTCACGATGCCACAGGACGCCAACCAGAAGCTGCCGCCGATGGTCAACCTGGCGCAGTACCGCATCGAACAGATCCTGCTCGACCGTGCCGAAGAGCGCGCCGATCTGATCGACATCCGCTGGCAGAGCAGGGCGACGGCACTGCAAGTCGGCGACGACGGCGTCGTGCTCGACGTGGCCACGCCGGCAGGCAGCTACCGGCTGCAGGCCGACTGGCTGGTGGCCGCCGACGGCGGCCGCAGCTTCGTGCGCGAATCGCTCGGCCTGAAGCTGCACGGAGCCACCTACGAAGGACGTTATGTCATCGTCGATATCCGGCTCAAGAGCCAACGCCCGACCGAGCGGCTGGCTTATTTCGACCCACCGTGCAACCCGGGCTCCACCGTGCTGGTGCACAAGCAGCCAGACGACGTCTGGCGCATCGACTACCAGTTGCGCGACGGCGAAGACCCCGCAGCTGCAATCGAACCGGCCAACGTGCTGCCGCGCGTGCAGAGCCTGCTGGACATGATGGGCGAGACCGGCGCGTGGGCGCCGATCTGGACCGCCATCTACAAGGCCAACGCGCTGACGCTGGAGCGCTACCGCCACGGCCGCGTGCTGCTGGCCGGCGACGCGGCGCACCTGCTGCCGATCTTCGGCGTGCGCGGCGCCAACTCGGCCATCGACGACGCCGACAACCTGGCCTGGAAGCTGGCCCTGGTGGTGCGCGGGCTGGCCGCGCCGGCCCTGCTCGACAGCTACAGCGACGAGCGCGTGGCCGCGGCGCACGAGAACCTTAGCCACGGCACCAAGAGCACCGAGTTCATGGCGCCGCCGTCCTTCGCTTTCGAGCTCATGCGCCAGGCGGTGCTGGGCCTGGCGCTGCGGCACCCTGCGCTGCGCTCGCTGATCAACCCGCGCCAGACCACGCCCATCGCCTACCGCGATTCGCCGCTGCATGGACGGCCTGGGCGCTCGGCCGCTTTCACCGTCGGCCCTGCGCCGGGCTGGGTGTTGCCGGAGTGCCCGTTGACGCGCGCCGACGGCAGCGCCGCGCACCTCACCGATCTGCTGCAACCGGGCTTCAATGCGCTGTGGTTCGGCGACGGCGTGCCAGCCGCACTGCAGGCCTGGGCGCAGCGCTGGAGCGCGCGCGGGCTGCCCGTGGCAGCGCGCTGCATCGCTGCCGGCGCCACGCCGCACGCCGACGCCTGGGACCACACCGGGCGGCTGTACCCGCTGCTCGGCGTCGAGCCCGGTGCGCTGCTGCTGCTGCGCCCGGATGGCCATCTGCTGGCGCGCTGGCGCGGCGTGGCCGTGCCGGACTTGGTGGCCGAAGCCGAGGCCGCGCTGGCCCACGTGCTCAACCCTGGGACGGCACCATGACCGACACCGAACTCGACGCCGTCTACAGCGCCCTGTGCCACCGCATGACGGCGCTGGGTGAAGCGCGCGCGCCGCTGTTCCTGGCCCGCCTGGCGCTGCTGGCTTTGCAGCGCCTGGAGGATGCGAGCGCCGCGCTGCAGTTGGTGCAAGCCGCGGCGCAGGACCTGGCGCCTGCGCCACACTCCAGGCCCGACCCTGACCCCCTGGAGCACGCATGAAAACCCACGCCATCGCCGTCATTGCCGGTGACGGTATCGGCAAGGAAGTCATTCCAGCCGGTGAGCAGGTGCTGCGCGCGCTGGCGGCCGCCGATGGCGGCTTTGGCCTCGACTTCGAGCCCTTCGGCTGGGGCGGCGACTGGTACCGCGAGCACGGCGTGATGATGCCAGCCGACGGCCTCGACGCCTTGCGCGGCAAGGACGCCATCCTCTTCGGCTCGGCCGGCGACCCGCAGATCCCCGACCACCTCACGCTGTGGGG
>JANMVM010000205.1:0-1506 GCA_031392695.1 Rubrivivax sp. | reverse complement strand
CGGTCGCGGCCGCGCTGGCGGGCTGTGTGGCGCTGGCGCCGCCGTCACCGCCCGGCGCCGCAGCCGCCCCGGATCTGGCGCCCGCGCCAGCGCCAGCGCCAGCGCTCCAGGCCTCGGAGATGCCGCCGCCGGCGCCGCGCGAATTCCGCGCCGCCTGGGTCGCCACGGTGGCCAACATCGACTGGCCCAGCAAGCCCGGCCTGAGCGCCGCGCAGCAACGCAGCGAGGCGCTGGCGCTGCTCGACCGCGCGCAGTCGCTGGGCCTCAATGCCCTCATCTTGCAGGTGCGGCCGGCCGGCGACGCGATCTACCCCTCGGCGCTGGAGCCGTGGAGCGAGGTCCTCAGCGGTGAACAGGGCCGCGCCCCTGGCCTGGCGCGCGAACCGGTCTACGACCCGCTGGCCTTCTGGGTGCAGCAGGCGCACCGCCGCGCGATCGAGCTGCACGTCTGGTTCAACCCCTACCGTGCGCGCCACGCCTCGGCCCGCACGCCGCTGGTGGCGCCGCACCTGGCGGTGTTGCAGCCCGCGCTCGTCAAACGTTATGGCGACATGCTGTGGATGGACCCCGGCGAGCCAGCCGCGGCCGCCCACACGCTGGCCGTCATCGCCGACGTGGTGCGCCGCTACGACGTCGACGGCGTGCACATCGACGACTACTTCTACCCCTACCCGGTGGCGGTGCCGCCCGCCGGCGGCGCGGACCTGCCCTTTCCCGACGACGAGTCCTATGCCCGCTACCGCCTGGGCGGCGGCACGCTGCTGCGCGACGACTGGCGGCGCGCCAATGTCGACGCGCTGGTGCAGCAGATCCACGCCACCGTGCGCGGCATCAAGCCCTGGGTGCGCTTTGGCATCAGCCCCTTCGGCATCGGCAAGCCCGAGCGGCGGCCGGCCGGCATCACCGGCTTCAGCCAGTACGACAAGCTGTACGCCGACGTCGAGCGTTGGCTGGCCAGCGGCTGGCTCGACTACCTGGCGCCGCAGCTGTACTGGCCCATCGACCGCGTGGGCCAGGCCTTTGCGCCGCTGCTCGACCACTGGGTGGCCGAGAACACCCTGCAGCGCCATCTCTGGCCGGGCCTCTTCACGAGCCAGGTCACCAAAGGCGAAGCCGGTTCGACACTGGGCCCGCGCGCCTGGCCGGCGCAGGAGATCCTCGACCAGGTGCAGCTGCTGCGCCAACGCGGCGAGCGCGCCGGCGGCCACATCCACTTCAGCCTGGTGGCGCTGATGCAAGACCGCGACGGCGTCGCCAGCAAGCTCAAGGCCGGGCCCTATGCGCAGCCGGCGCTGGTGCCGGCCACGCCGTGGCTGGACAACCAGCCGCCATCGGCGCCGACGCTGCGCGCCGCCGGCGCGCGCGTGGCCATCGAGCCGGCCGCGGGCGAGGCCGCGGCGCGCTGGGCGGTGTGGCGCCGCCGCGGCGGCCAGTGGGGCTGTGGGGTGGGGGGTGGCGAGCAGCGCTTCGTCGTTGCGGTAGGGGCCGACCGGGGGGCCGTGTGGG
>JANMVM010000090.1:0-9934 GCA_031392695.1 Rubrivivax sp. | reverse complement strand
AGCCAGCCGCGCGGGAACTGGCCCATCTGGTAGCCGCCGGGGCCGATGTCCCAGGGCTCGGCGATGAGCTTGACGCCCTGCAGCACCGGGTCCTGGAGCACGGCCTTGAAAAAGGGCCCGTCGCGTTCGAAACCGGGGCTGCCGCGGCCGAGCACCGGCGCCAGGTCGAAGCGGAAGCCGTCGACGTGGAAGTCCTGCACCCAGTGGCGCAGGCTGTCCATCACCATCTGCAGCACGCGCGGGTGGCGAATGTCGACGGTGTTGCCACAGCCGCTCCAGTTGTCGTAGCGCTCGCGCTGGGCTTCGGGCAGGCGGTACCAGCTCAGGTTGTCCAGGCCGCGCCAGCTCAGCGTGGGGCCGCGTTCGTCGCCTTCGGGGGTGTGGTTGTAGACGACATCCAGCAGCACCTCGAGCCCGGCGGCGTGCAGGCGCTGCACCATGCGGCGGAACTCGCCGCGCACGTCGACGCTGGCCGCGTAGCGCGGATCGGGGCAGAAGTAGCCCAGCGTGTTGTAGCCCCAGTAGTTGGCCAGGCCGCGCTCGGCCAGGTGGGACTCGTCGAGGATCTGCTGCACCGGCAGCAGGCTCACCGCGGTGATGCCCAGGCGCTTGAAGTGGGCCAGCGCGGCGTCCGAGGCCAGCCCCGCGTAGGTGCCGCGCTCGCCTTCGGGCACGCCGGTCAATTGGCGCGTCAGGCCGCGCACGTGGGCTTCGTAGATCACGGTGTCGACCAGCGGCGTCGCGGGCGGGCGGTCGCCCTGCCAGTCGAAGTCGTCCTGCACCACGCGCGCCTTGTGCGCCAGCGCGGCGTTGTCGCGCGTGTCCATGTGCTGCGGGTGCTCGCGCTCGGCGCCGCCGTGCGGGCCGCGCCAGTCGAAGCCGCCGGGCGGCGACACGATCTCGCGCGCCCAGGGGTCGAGCAGCAGCTTGTGCGGATTGAAGCGGTGGCCGCGGTCAGGCCGCCAGGGGCCGTGCACGCGCAGGCCATAGACCTGACCGGGCCCGGCGCCGGGCAGGCGGCCGTGCCAGATGTCGCCACTCTGCGCCGGCAGCACGAGGCGGGCTGTTTGCATGCTGCCGGTGTCGTCGTACAGGCAAAGATCGACCTGTGACGCGTGGGTCGAGAAGACGGCGAAGTTGATGCCCGGGCCCTGGCCATCGAAGTCGACGCTGGCACCCAGTGGCCAGGGCTTGCCGGGCTCCAACTGCAGGCCCGCGCCGAGATGCGCGCCCTGGGTCAAGCGGTCCATTCCAGGAACACGGTGGCCAGCGGTGGCACGTTGAGCACGATGGAATCGCCGCGGCCGTGGCTGGCCACGGCCACGCTCTGCGCCGCCCCCAGCGGTGTGCCCACGTTGCTGCCGCCGTAGTGCGATGAATCGGTGTTCAGCCGCTCGTGCCAGGCGCCGGCGGCGGGCACGCCGAGGCGAAAGCCCTCGTGCACCACGGGCGCGAAGTTGCACAGCACGAGCATCAGCGCCCCGTCGCGGGACTTGCGCACGAAGCTGAGCAGGCTGCGCCGCGCGTCGCCGTGGTCGATCCACTCGAAACCGGCGCCGCTGAAGTCCTGGCTGTAGAGCGCGGGGCTCGCCTGGTAGAGGCGGTTCAGGTCGCGCACGAGCCTTTGCACGCCGGCATGGTTGCCTTCTTGCAGCAGATGCCAGTCGAGGCTGCGGTCGTGGTTCCACTCCGCCGCCTGCGCGAACTCGCAGCCCATGAAGAGCAGCTTCTTGCCCGGGTGGCCCCACATGAAGCCGTAGTAGGCGCGCAGGTTGGCGAACTGCTGCCAGCGGTCGCCCGGCATCTTGGCCAGCAGGCTGCCTTTGCCGTGCACCACCTCGTCGTGCGAGATCGGCAGCACGAAGTTCTCGGTGAAGGCGTAGACGAGGCCGAAGCTCATCTCGCCGTGGTGGTGCTGGCGGTGGATGGGGTCGCGCGCCATGTACTGCAGCGTGTCGTGCATCCAGCCCATGTTCCACTTGAAGTGGAAGCCCAGGCCGCCGGCGTAAGTGGGTTGGCTGACGGCGGGGAAGGCGGTGCTCTCTTCGGCCAGCGTGATGGCCTGCGGCCTTTCGCCACCGATGACTTCGTTGCTGCGCTTGAGAAAGCTGATGGCCTCGAGGTTCTCGCGCCCGCCGTGGACGTTGGGAATCCACTCGCCGGCCTGTCGGCTGTAGTCGCGGTAGAGCATGGAAGCCACGGCGTCGACGCGCAGGCCGTCGACATCGAAGCGCTCCAGCCAGTACAGCGCGCTGCCGACGAGGAAGTTGCGCACCTCGGTGCGGCCGAAGTTGTAGATGAGGGTGTTCCAGTCGTTGTGGAAGCCCTCGCGCCGGTCGGCGTATTCGTAGAGGTGGGTGCCGTCGAACTGGGCCAGGCCGTGGGCGTCGCTCGGGAAGTGCGCCGGCACCCAGTCCAGCAGCACGCCGATGCCGGCAGCGTGGGCGCGGTCGATGAAGCGGCGCAGGCCGGCGGCGCCATCGCCGCGGGCCACGTCGGCGGCGCTCGCGAAGCGGGCGGTCGGCGAGAACATGCCCAGCGTCTGGTAGCCCCAGCTGCCGTCGAAGGGGTGCTCGCTGACCGGCATCAGCTCAAGGTGCGTGAAGCCCATGTCCTGTGCATAGGCCACCAGTTCGTCGGCCAGATCGTCCCAGTCGAGCCAGCGGTCGCCGGCTTCGGGCTTGCGCCGCCAGCTGCCCAGGTGGACCTCGTAGATGCTCATCGGCGCGTCCAGGGCGTTGGCAGCCTGGCGCGCCGGCGAGGGCGGCGCCAGCGCCGGCATCGGGGCGACGACGCTGGCAGTGGCCGGGCGCAGCTCGGACTGGCGCGCGTAGGGATCGGCCTTCTGCGGCAACAGCGAGCCGGCGCCGTCGAGCAACTCGAACTTGTAGCGCGCGCCGGGCTGCACGCCGGGCAGGAACAGCTCCCACACGCCGCACTCGCGGCGCAGCCGCATCGGGTGGCGCCGGCCGTCCCAGAAGTTGAAGTCGCCGACGACGCTGACGCGCGAGGCATTCGGTGCCCAGACGGCAAAGGCTGTGCCGGCGACGCCGCCGAACTGGCGCGGCGTCGCGCCCAGGATCTCGTAGGGCCGCAGGTGCGAACCTTCGCCCAGGAGCCAGACATCCATCTCGCCCAGCACGGCGCCGAAACGGTAGGGGTCGTCGAGCAGGGCCTCGCTGCCGTCCTGCCAGCGCACGCGCAACTGGTACAGGCCGCTGATCGTGGTCGCGCCTTCGAAGACTCCGGCCGCGTGACGCCGCGTCAAGGGCCAGCCGCGTGCGCCAGCCACCGCCTGCACGCGCACGGCACCGGGCAGGAAGACGCGCACCCAGGGCGCGCCGTCGGGCCCCGGATGCGGCCCCAGGGCCGCGAAAGGGTCGCCATGGCGACCCTGGCAGAGGGCTTCGACGTCGGCTTCGCTGAGCATCCCGGCTTTCGGCTTCAGGGCTTGGCGACCACGCCCCACACGTCGCGTGCGTACTCGCGGATGGTGCGGTCCGACGAGAAGAAACCCATGCCCGCCACGTTGGCGATGGCCTGGCGCGCCCAGGCCTGCGGCTGCTGGTACAGCGCGTCCACCCGCGCCTGCGCCGCGACGTAGCTGTCGAAGTCGGCCAGCAGCATGTAGGGGTCGCCGCGCCAGAGCAGCGAATCGACGAGCTCGCGGTAGCGCCCGGGCTCGTCGTCGCTGAACTGGCCTGCCGCCAGGGCGTCGAGCACGGCCTTGAGGCGGGGGTTGCCTTCGTAGAGGCGCAGCGGCTGGTAGCCGGCGGCGCGGCTGGCGGCGACTTCGGCCGTCGAGAGGCCGAAGATGAAGATGTTGTCGTCCCCCACCTGCTGGCGGATCTCGATGTTGGCGCCGTCGTCGGTGCCGATCGTCAAGGCGCCGTTGAGTGCCAGCTTCATGTTGCCGGTGCCGCTGGCCTCGGTGCCGGCGGTGGAGATCTGCTCCGACAGGTCGGCCGCCGGCATGATCAGCTCTGCCACCGAGACGCCGTAATTGGGCACGAAGACGAGCTTCAATCTGCCGCCGATGCGCGGGTCGTGGTTGATGACCTGGCCGACGTCGTGGATGAGCCGGATCACGTTCTTGGCCGTCGTGTAGCTGCTGGCGGCCTTGCCGGCGAAGATCACGGTGCGCGGCGCCCAGTGCCCATGTCGCAAGCCCGCGGGATCGGCCAGCATGGCCTGGTATCGCGCCACCACCTGCAGCACGTTGAGCAGCTGGCGCTTGTATTCGTGGATGCGCTTGACCTGCACGTCGAACAGGCTTGCCGGGTCGACCACGATGCCGGTGGTGGCGCGGATGTGTTCGGCCAGGCGCACCTTGTTGGCATGCTTGACGGCCATGAAGGCGTTGCGGAAGTCCTCGCGCTCGGCGTGCGGCAGCAGGCGCTTCAATTGGTCGAGGTCCAGCCGCCAGCCGCTGCCGATGCTGCTGTCGATCAGCGAAGCCAGGCTCGGGTTGGCCTGCGCCAGCCAGCGTCGCGGCGTCACGCCGTTGGTCATGTTGGTGAAGCGCTCGGGCCACAGGCTGGCGAAGTCGGCGAAGATGGTCTTCGTCAACAGCTCGGAGTGCAGTGCCGAGACGCCGTTGACCTTGTGGCTGCCGACGATCGACAGGTGGGCCATGCGCACCCGGCGTTCACCGCGCTCGTCGACCAGCGACAGGCCGCGCAAGAACTCGTGATCGCCCGGCCGATGCGCCGCTGCCTCGGCCAGGAACTCGGCATTGATGCGGAAGATGATCTCCAGGTGTCGCGGCAGCACCTGCTGCATCAGCGCCACGGGCCAGGTCTCCAGCGCTTCGGGCATCAGCGTGTGGTTGGTGTAGCTGAAGACCTTCTTCGTGACCGCCCAGGCGGCATGCCAGCCAAAGCCGTTCTCGTCGACCAGCAGCCGCATCAGCTCGGCCACGCCGATCGCGGGGTGGGTGTCGTTGAGGTGGATGGCGACCTTGTCCGACAGGTTGGTCAGCCGGCCGTGCTCGGCGAGGTGGCGCGCCAGGATGTCCTGGATCGAAGCGCTGGTGAAGAAGTACTCCTGGCGCAGCCGCAGCTCACGACCCGCTGGCGTGCTGTCGTTGGGGTAGAGCACCCAGCTGATGTTTTCGTACTGGTTCTTGAACTCGGCGGCGCGTGCATAGTCGCCGCTGTTGAATGCGTGCAGGTCGATCTGGCTCGGCGCCACCGCTTTCCACAGGCGCAAGGTGCTCACGCGCGATGTTCCATGGCCCGGCACCACCATGTCGTAGGCCTTGGCGTTGACCTCGCCGGCGTGGCGCCAGGTGGGCACCCTGCTCGGGTCGGCTGCGGGTTCGACCCAGCCGCCGAATCGCACCGGGTAGTGCACGCCGCTGCGCGGAAACTCCCAGGGCGTGCCGTCTTCGAGCCAGGGGTCCGGGTACTCGACCTGACGGCCGTCCTGGATGCTCTGCTTGAACATGCCGAACTCGTAGCGGATGCCGTAACCGTACGACGGCAACTCCACCGTCGCCATGCTGTCCAGGAAGCAGGCCGCCAGGCGCCCCAGGCCGCCGTTGCCGAGCGCCGCGTCGGCCTCGGTGGCGGCCAGGTCCTCCAGCGTGGCGGCGTGGTCGCGCGCTGCCTGGCCCATGTCGCCCTTGAGTTCCAGCGCTGCCAGCGCGTTGCTCAGCGTGCGGCCGATGAGGAATTCCATCGACAGGTAATAGACACGCCGCGCCTTGGCGGCGCGGTCGGCGGTTTCGCCGGCCACCCAGCGTTGGGATAACTGCTCTCGCGCGACCTGGGCCACCGCGTGCATGATCTCCGTGCGCGTGGCCGTGGCGGGCGATGCGCCCACTGTGTGCAGCAGGTGACGGTCGACGGCCTGGGCGGTCGACAGCGATGCCGCAGGGGCCAGACCGGTGGAGAGGCTGCTGTTCTGAGGCATGACAGTGGCTGTCCCGCGGGACCGATGGACAAGGCAGGAGCGCCGATGATGAAGAGTGTCGACGAACGGTGACCCGAGCGTCAACGGTGATTGAGGGCTGAGATTTGTAGTATGGCTACAAGCTCATCAAGACCGGCAAATCTGGTGTCTATCCACTTCAAAATTTTTTCCGGCAATCACAGCATTTTAGGTCTGCAATCTGATGTGGATCAGCATGTTGTTCCGCTGCGGTTGACCGGATCGAGCTGCGCGATCTTCAGCTATAAAGCTGTAATTTTGTTGCGCCAACCCCTGGAAGGAACGGCATGAAACCGATCGACGTGGCTCAGGGTCTGGACTTGCCGCGCCACGCCGTGGCGCTGGTGCTGGCGGGTGGGCGCGGCAGCCGGCTCAAGAACCTGACGGATTCCCGTGCCAAGCCGGCGGTCTACTTTGGCGGCAAGTTCCGCATCGTCGATTTCGCGCTGTCCAACTGCATGAACTCGGGCATCCGGCGCATCGGCGTCATCACCCAGTACAAGAGCCACAGCCTGTTGCGCCACCTGCAGCGCGGCTGGGCCTTTCTGAAGAGCGAGATGAACGAGTTCGTCGACCTGTTGCCGGCCCAGCAGCGGGTGGACGAAGAGAGCTGGTATCGCGGCACGGCTGACGCCGTGTACCAGAACCAGGACATCCTGGCCGCCTACCGGGCCGACTACGTGGTGGTGCTTGCCGGCGACCACATCTACAAGCAGAACTACGCCCTGATGCTGGCCGACCACGTGGCGCTGGGCCGCGAATGCACGGTGGGCTGCATCGAGGTCGACGTGGCTGAAGCCAGGTCCTTCGGCGTCATGGCCATCGACGAGAACCGCCTCATCATCGACTTCGTCGAGAAGCCCGCCGAGCCGCCCACCTTGCCGGGCAAGCCCGGGCGCTCGTTGGCCAGCATGGGGATCTACATCTTCAACGCCAGCTACCTGTACCGCGAGCTTGAGCGCGACATCGCGGACCCGACTTCAAGCCACGACTTCGGCAAGGACATCATCCCCAAGATCGTCAAGGCCGGCGAGGCCGTGGCCCACCCCTTCGAGCTGAGCTGTGTCGGCGGCAAGCCCGGCTTCCCGCCCTATTGGCGCGACGTCGGCACCATCGATGCGTACTGGGACGCCAACATCGACCTTACCGCCACCGACCCGCTGCTCAACCTGTACGACACGAACTGGCCGATCTGGACCTATCAGTCGCAACTGCCGCCGGCCAAGTTCGTCCACAACCAGGCTGACCGCCGCGGCGTGGCCACCGAGTCACTGGTCTCGGGCGGCTGCATCGTGTCGGGTGCCGTGCTGCGCTCGGTGCTGTTTTCGCAGGTCCGCGTGCACTCGTACTCACAGGTCAACTGGAGCGTGCTGCTGCCCGGGGTGCAGGTCGGGCGCCATGCGCGGCTGACGCGCACGGTGATTGACCGCGACTGCATCATCCCAGACCATCTCGTGATCGGCGAAGACGCGGCAGCCGACGCGGCACGGTTCCACCGCACCGAGTCTGGCATCACGCTGGTCACGCGCGACATGCTGCGCAAGCTGATCTGAAGCCGGGCCGCACGATGAAGGTCCTGCATGTGGCGGCGGAGGTTTTCCCGCTCGTCAAGACGGGCGGCCTGGCCGATGTGGTGGCGGCGTTGCCGGTGGCACTGGCAGAGCAGGGCGCCGAAGTGCGGCTGCTGCTGCCCGGCCTGCCGCCGGTGATGGACGCCGTGCAGGCCGTGCGCGTGGTGATCGACATCGGTGCCTGCTTCGGGGCCATGCGCGTGCGGCTGCTGCTCGGCCGCATGCCGCAGACGCGGCTGCCGGTGTACATCGTCGACGCGCCCTACCTCTACCGGCGCGGCGGCAGCCCCTACCAGGACAGTCAGGGCCAGGAATGGCCCGACAACCTGCAGCGCTTTGCCTTGCTGGGCTGGGTGGCGGCGCACCTGGCAGCCGCAGACGCCGACCCTGGCTGGGCGCCCGACATCGTGCACGCCCACGACTGGCACGCGGCCATGGTCTGCGCCTACATGGCACAGCACCCGTCGACCGCGGCTCGCTCGGTGTTCACGGTCCACAACCTGGCCTTCCAGGGCCTCTTTCCGATGCGCGACTGGGCCATGCTGGGCCTGCCATCGGATGTGCTGTCGGCCAGCGGCGTGGAGTTCCACGGCCAACTCAGCTTCATGAAGGCGGGGCTGCAGTTTGCCGACCAGATCACCACCGTCAGCCCCACTTACGCGCGCGAGATCACGGGCCACGAGTTCGGCTGCGGCCTGGACGGCGTGTTGCGCAGCCGCGCCGCGCAGCTCAGCGGCATCATCAACGGCATCGACACCGGGCTGTGGGATCCAGCCACCGACCCGGCCATTGCCGAGCGCTATGACGCCGAGCGCCTGCAAGGCAAGGCCAGCTGCCGCCAGGCACTGCAGCAGGAACTCGAGCTCGATGCCGACCCGGCTGCGCTGCTGCTGACCATCGTCAGCCGCTTGACCTCGCAAAAAGGCCTGGACCTGCTGCTCGCGGCGTTGCCGGCGTTGCTGCGCGCCGGCGTCCAGCTGGCGGTGCAAGGCACCGGTGAGCCGGCGCTCGAGGCAGCATTTCGCATGGCGCAACAGGCGCACCCGGGCCGCGTGCAGGCGCACATCGGCTACGACGAGGCGCGCGCGCACCGCCTGGTGGCCGGGGCCGACGCGATCCTGGTGCCGTCGCGCTTCGAGCCCTGCGGCCTGACCCAGATGTACGGTCTGCGCTACGGCACGCTGCCCATCGTGCGCCGCGTCGGCGGGCTGGCCGATACGGTGCGCGACGACGTCCAACCTGGGGTCACCACCAGGGCTCAGGCGACGGGATTCGTCTTCGACGCCGCCACATCGCTGGCGCTGGAACAGGCCGTGCTGCGCGCCGTGGTGTTGCACCGGGACGCGCCAGCCTGGCGCCAGCGCATGGCGCTTGCCATGGCCGAGCCTTTGTCATGGGCTGTACCGGCGCGCGACTACCTCGCCCTGTACGCCCGGATGCAGGCTCGGGAAGCTGAGAACGGGCACCCGTAGCCCTTCGCTGCGAGGCTTGCGCCGGCGACCCTCGTCACGATGGGGGTAGCCCCTTGGATGAGGGAGGCCGGTGAACCGCAGAGGGTCTAGTCTGGTGGCATCGGACCGGTCTGCACTCCCGCAGCCCACCGCACCCCCACGAGGTCTCCATGAAATTGCATCACCACCTGCTGGCCGCGGCCGCCGCCACCCTGCTGACTGGAGCGGCCCACGCCGTCACGGTCACCTTGACCCAGCTCACCGGGGTCACGGGCGGCACGCTGGCCGCCACCGGCGTCTACAAAGCCGACCTGACATCGGTGGGGATCGGCTCGATCCTGTCGATCCAGATTGCCGACAACAGCAGCGGCCTGGGCGGAGCGCCCGGGCAGTTCTCGGGTTTCGACCTCGATGCCATCAAGCTGTCGACCACCAACTGCGCCAGCGCGGCCTGCGCCGGTGCGCTGGTGGGCCTGTCGGTGTTCGACTTTGTGGCCGGCACCACCTTCAACCCGGGCGCGCAGCGCACCCCGGCCGACCCCAAACTCTTCGGCACCAATGGCACGGGCAGCGCGGTGGACAATGCTGTGGCCACCCTCGGCAGCTTCGACGGTGAGTCTTCCACAGTCACGCCCTTCGGCTTCTTGAGCATGGGCGACAACGGCACCATCAGCTTCAACCTCACCGCGGCCGTCGCCACGGCAGGCCTCTTCCTCTACATCGGCGAAGTCGGCGACAACGGCGAGGTGGCGGCTGGGTCGATCACGGTCAACAGCAACCGCGTGCCAGAACCCGGCAGCTTTGCGCTGGCTGGGTTGGCCTTGCTGGGCGTGGCAGCCAGCCGGCGTCAGCGCGTGGCCTGATCCATCCTGGCGCAGCGATCGATTGGCGGAAGGGGCGGGATTCGAACCCGCGGGGGGCTGTTAACCCCCACATGCTTTCCAGGCATGCGACTTAAGCCGCTCATCCACCCTTCCC
>JANMVM010000119.1:0-2849 GCA_031392695.1 Rubrivivax sp. | reverse complement strand
CCAGGCCGCCGCCGGCATCTCTGAGTGCCAGGTAGACGTGGCGCGCCATCTCCACCGGCACGTAGAGCTCGTAGCCGGGGCCGCCGACGTAGCTCATGCGCGCGGCGCGCACGCGGGCGTGGCCGAGGTCGATCTCTTTCGTGTGCGCGAACTTCAGGCCCTCGGGCGACAGGTCGTCGGGGCTGACGCGGGACAACAGCTCGCGCGAGCGCGGTCCCATCACCGACAGCACGCTCCACAGCGCACTGACGTCGGTGAGCATGGCGTGTTCGTCGACGCCGATGTGGCGCTCGATCCAGTCGGCGTCGCGCACCGGCTGCGCCGAGCCGGTGACGATGAGGAAGCGGTCGATGTGGCGCTCGGGCGGCAGCCGCATCACCGTCAAGTCGCTCTCGAAGCCGCCCCGCTCGTTGAGCATTGGCGTGTAGACCATGCGCCCGGGCGCCACGTCGATCTGATTGGCGCACAGGCGCTGCAGCACGGCCAGCGCGTCGCGGCCCTGCAGCAGCAGCTTGCCGAAACTGGTCTGGTCGTACAGCGCCACGGCTTCGCGCGTGGCGCGCTGTTCTTCGATCATCCACGGCAGCCAGCCCGGGCGGCCCAGCGTGTGCGGTGGCCGCGACGTGCCCGGCGGCTTGAAGTAGTTGGCGCGCTCCCAGCCGTTCTTGCTGCCGAACTCCGCGCCTTGCGCGCTCAACAGGTCGTACAGCGGGCTCGTGCGCAGCGGCCGCGCGGTCTGCAGCTCCTGGCGCGGCCAGCGCATCGCGTAGTGCAGGCCCAGCGTCTCGCCGGTGCGCTCGGCCAGCGCCTGGCGGTTGCCGGTGAAGCGTGCAAAGCGGCGGATGTCGACGTCCCACAGATCGCTGGGCGCCTCGCCGCCCAGCACCCATTCGGCCATCAGCCGGCCGGCGCCGCCGCTGTTGGCGATGCCGGCGCTGTTGAAGCCGGCGCAGACGAAATAGCCGCGCAGCTCCGGCGCTTCACCGAGGATGAAGTTGCCGTCGGGCGTGAAGCTCTCGGGGCCGTTGAGCAGCATCTTCACCGGCGCCGTTTCCAGGCACGGCGTGCGGTGGATGGCGTTCTTCATCAGCGGCTCGAACTGCTCCCAGTCCTCGTCGAGCAGCTGGAACTGAAAGGTGCTGGGGATCGGCTCCATGCGCCAGGGCTTGGCCACCGGCTCGAAGCCGCCCATCAGCAGGCCGCCGACCTCTTCCTTGTAGTAGATGAAGCCGTCGGGGTCGCGCATCACCGGCAGCATCGGGTGCACGCCTTCGATGCGATCGGTGACGATGTAGAAGTGCTCGGCCGGGTACAGCGGCACGTTGACGCCGGCGAGCAGCCCGAACTGGCGCGCCCATTGGCCGGCGCAGTTGATGAGGATCTCGCAGCGCAGCTCGCCTTGCGCCGTGCGCACACCGCTCACGCGGCCGCCTTCGCTGAGCACGCCGGTGACCTCGACCCCCTCGACCATCTTGACGCCGCGGTTGCGCGCGCCCTTGGCCAGGCTCATGCACAGGTCGGCCGGGTTGGCCTTGCCGTCGCCGGGGATCCAGATCGCGCCGTGCAGGTCGTCGGTGCGCATCACGGGGACCAGGTCGCCGGCTTCCTTCGGCGTGATCAGCTGCACCTCGACGCCGAAGCTGCGCGCCAGCGCCGCCTGCTTTTGCAGCACCTGCCAGCGCTCGGGCGTGGCAGCGACGTTGACGCTGCCGCAGGCCTTCCAGCCCGTGGCCAGGCCGGTCTCGGCTTCGAGCTTGCTGTACAGCTCGATGCCGTACTTGCTCATGCGCGTCATGTTGCGGTTGGGCCGCATCTGGCCCACCAGCCCGGCAGCGTGCCAGGTCGTGCCGCAGGTGAGCCGGCCCTGCTCCAGCAGCAGCACGTCGCGCTCGCCCTGCAGCGCCAGGTGGTAGGCGGTGGAGCAGCCGGCGATGCCGCCGCCGACGATGACGATGCGGGCTTGGGTGGGCAAGGTCATACTTGACTAACGCACGAGTGCAGCGCCGCCCAGCCACTGCGCGCCGCGGCGGTACAGGTCCTCGACCGCCGAGCCCTTGAGCTGCGGCATGTCGAGCTTGACGCGGTAGCCGATGCGCGTCTGGATGTAGGCCAGGTGGCGGTAGCCCTCGGGGAAGCTGGCCAGCTGCTCGGCGTCGAGCGCCAGCGTGGCGGCCGGGTCGATGGCGTCGATGCGGTCCTTTTCGTAGATCGGCTGCCGGTGCAGCAGCTTCCACTCGCCCTGGTGCTGGGTCCAGAAGTCGTAGAAGCGCCCGCTGCACACCACGTCGCAGGGCACGCCGTCGACCGCGCCGCGTTGCGAGATCGTCATCTTGGTTTGCGCGATGGCGCGCGCGCCCGCCACCTCGATTGCCGAGCCGCCCAGGAAGTGCAGGATGCTCACACCCTGGGCCCAGCCTTCCTGCGTGACGCGGATGAAGTCCTCGAAGGGGCCCTGGAACCAGGTCGCCATCATCACGCCATCGGGGTGCCAGACGGTGCGAAAGCGCGCCCAGTCGCCGGCGTCGCGCCACAGCGCCCAGCGCTCGACCAGGCGGCGGATCAGCAGTTCGTCGTGCAGGGTGTGGTTCATCTTCGCTTCAACAGTTTCAGGGTTTGACGATGCCCAGCTCGATCAGGCTGCGCGCGCTGTCGACGATGCTCTGCTCCACCGGCCGCGTCTGCCAGCCGAGCACGGCCAAGGCATGCGACGCGTCCTGGTTGCGCACGTTGCCCAGTTCGCCCACCACGGCCTTGGCCAGCGGGTTGAAGTGGGCGGCGATGCGCACCAGCCAGTCGGGCACGTTGCGCGTCGTGACCTTGTGCGCATCGACACCAAGTTGCGCGCGCAG
>JANMVM010000117.1:0-39584 GCA_031392695.1 Rubrivivax sp. | reverse complement strand
GTGCGCCATGACGCGCTTCATCGCCAGCATCGCGGCCTGCAGCGCCGCATTGGCGTACAGCACGCCGGCAAAACCGAGCGCGGCGAAGTCCTCGCGCGGCAGCATCGGCGTCTCGCCGCCACACACCAGGTTGGCGATGTGCCGGCCGGGCACGGCCTGTGTGATGCGCTGCAGTTCCTGGCGCGACGTGGGCGCTTCGACGAAAAGCAGGTCGGCGCCAGCCTCCTTGTAGGCGGCCCGGCGCTCCAGCGCGGCATCAAAAACTTCCACAGCGCGGGCATCGGTGCGGGCCAGGATGAGGAAGTTGCTGCTGCGCCGCGTGTCCAGCGCGGCCTTGATCTTCTGCACCATCTCGCCCTGGCTGACCACGGCCTTGTTCTCGAAGTGGCCGCAGCGCTTGGGGAAGACCTGGTCTTCCAACTGGATGGCATTGGCGCCGGCGCGTTCGTACAGCTGCACCGTGCGCACCAGGTTCAGCGCGTTGCCGAAGGCGGTGTCGCCATCTGCAATCAAAGGCAGCTGCACGGCATCGCGCACGGCCGCCACATGCGCGGCCATTTCGGTGACTGAAGTCAAGCCCATGTCGGGCACACCCAGGTAGGAGTTGGCCACGCCGGCCCCGGTCAGGTAGACGATGAGAAAGCCCGCTGCTTCGATGAGGCGCGCGGCCAGCGCGTTGGCGGCACCGGGGATCAGCAGGCCCGCGCCGGGTTGCAAAAGGGCGCGCAGGTCTGGTGCAGGAGAAGAAGTCATGGCGGCTGAGGTCGGGAAGTCCGTGTGGACAGGTGCTGTCGGCATCGCTCGGCAGCCGTCGGTGGCGGCCGCTGGCGACGCTAGCGGCTGGCGTCCCCCATGCGGAACTCATGGCTCAACCCGTTCAGGCGCGACATCACGTCGGCCGGCACCACGGTGTCCGCGGCCAGCAAGGCGGCCTGCACCTGATCGGGCCGGGAAGCGCCCAGGATGACACTGGTCACGCCCGGCTGCGCCAGCACCCATGCGATGGCCAGGGGCACCGGTGCGATGCCGCTGCCGGCGGCCAGTTGGGTGAAGGCGTCAACAGCGACGAACTCGCGCTCATGCCAGTAGCGGTCCTTGTACAACGCCGCGCCGCGAATGGCGCCGAAGCGGCTGTTGGCCTCGGCAGGCGTGCCGTGGCGGTGCTTGCCGCTCAGCAGCCCACCGGCCAGCGGGTTGTAGCAAAGCGTCGCCAGGCTCTCTTCCAGGCACAAGGGAACGAGGTCGCGCTCGATCTGCCTGAACAGCAGGTTGTAGCGCGGCTGCACGGCCACCGGGCCAATCCAGCCGCGCGTCTCGCAGCGGCCGATGGCTCGCGCCAGACGCCATGCGGCGAAGTTGGAAACCCCGGCGTGGCGCGCGCGGCCCGAGCGCACGATGGTGTCCAGCGCCTCCAGCGTTTCGTCCAGCGGCGTGTGCGGGTCGTCGAAGTGCAACTGGTACAGGTCGAGGTGGTCGGTGCCCAGGCGTTGCAGCGACGCGTCCACCGCCTGCAGCAGATGCTGGCGCGAATTGCCTTGCTCGGTGGGCAAGCGGCCCATCGCACTGCCGCCCTTGGACGCAACGACGAACTGCTGTCGCCGGCCCTTCAGCCAGGCGCCGACGATGCGTTCCGACACGCCCTTGTCGGCCCACGTCGAGCCCAGCGGATAGGCGTTGGCGGTGTCGATCAGGTTCACGCCGGCGGCGGCGCAGGCGTCCAGGATCTGAAACGAAGTGCGTTCGTCGCATTGCGCGCCAAAGGTGGCGGTGCCGATGGCCAGGCGCGAGACCAGGGTGCCAGAGCGGCCGAGCGGTGCGGTTTGCATGCGCAGTTCAGCCTGTCAGTCCAGCTTCGCGCCCGACACCTGCACCGCCTCTTTCCACTTAGCCCTTTCGCTGGCCGCGAACGCCGTGGTCCGGGCCGGTGACGAGGTGACGAACTTGGCGCCGGCGTCGATGAAGCGCCGCTGCGTCGCGGGGTCGGCAGCGGCGGCCTGCACGGCGGCCGACAGCTTTTCGACGATGGCCGCGGGCGTGGCCTTGGGCACCGCCAGCGCACCCCAGGAGGTGAGCACGAAGTCAGGCACACCCGCCTCGGTGGTGGTGGGCACATCGGGCAGCACCGGCCAGCGGTAGTCGGCGGTCACGGCCAGGGCGCGCACGCGGCCGGCGCGCAGCAGCGGCAGGCAGCTGGCGATGTTGTCGATGGCGAAATCGGTGTCGCCGCCGATCAGCGCGGTCAGCGAAGCGCTGCCGCTGGGGAAGGGAATCTCCTGGCCCGGGATGCCGGTGCGGGTGCGGAACAGCACCGAAGCCAGGTAGGGCGAACTGCCGAGCGCCGAGGTGCCAATGTTTGCTCCCTTGGGCTTGGCGCGGGACCAGGCGATCAGCTCTTGCAAGGTCTTGGCCGGGTGCTGCGGTTGCACGACAAAGACGTTGCAGTTTTCCCAGATCAAGGACACGCAGGTGAAGTCGGCTTCGGGGTCGTGCGGCATCTTCCTGAATAGGAACTGATTGATCGCCAAGGTGCCGATGGTGGCCGACACGATGGTGTGGCCGTCGGGCTGGGACGTCCGCACCGCCTCCATGCCGAGCAATCCGCCAGCGCCGACCTTGTTCTCGACGACAAAGGGCTGGCCCAGGCGCGCCGCCAGTTTCTCGGCCACCAGACGGGTCAGCACATCGGCGGCGTTGCCGGCCGTGAAAGGCACGATGATCTTCACTGGTCCTTCCGGCCAGCTGCTGGCACTCTGCGCCAGTGCCAAGGGTGCGGTGCCGGCCAGGCCAGCTGTTAGGCCGTTCGCCAGGCCAGCCACTAAAACGTCGCGACGGGTTGTCATATGAGTCTCTCCGGGTCAGGAGCTTGCGTAGCAGTTGGGTGTAGTGAATGGGGTACAGCGCAGCGCGGCCGTTGTCGGGGTGGCGGATGACCAGCGGCTGCAGGGTCTGCGGCACTTTGGCGCGCCCTTCAACACGGAGTGCGGCCATCCTGCGCGGGCTCTGGCTGCTTCCGTAGACATGCGGCGAACGCAACTTCAGCACCTGCTCGCGTTGCGCGGCGGGCAGATCGTCGAAGGCGGCGCCACGAAGCTGGAGTGGTCGGTGTGGAACTCTCGCCACGCACATGCAGTTTGCCGTCCACCAGCGGCAGGTCGCGGCTTGAGATGGTGCCTACGTCGGGATATTCGGCAAGGCTGAACTTCTTCAACTGCTGTTCCAGCAGGTCGCCGAACAAACGCGCCGCGGCAGCGAACTGCGGCGGCTCGAGGTGCTGGTCGCGGATGACGAGCACCGCATGCTCGATCCAGGCGCGGTACAGGGCGTCGCGCGTGGCGGCGTCGACGGGCCGACCCAGATCGATGCCAGTGACTTCGGCACCCAGCGGTGCCTTCATGGCTTGAATGTTCAGGGCCATCGAACTTGGGGTTTCCTTAAGAATGCAAAGCGGATGGCGGCGCGTTGCCGCTGTCGGATTCTTGAGAGCCCGCGTCTCGCTTGCCAATCACGATTTGAGGGTCGGACATCAGCCCTCGTGATGACCCTGGCCTTCGAACTGGGCCTGCCACCTCGAGGTACCCAGGCCATTGAGAGTTTGCGGCCTGTCCGACGGGCGCCGCGGCATCGCTGGCACTGCGCTCCAACCCTGGTGAGAATCGCCACGTCCACCGTCAAGATCGAAACGAAACGGTATGCCCATCCTGTTCATTCCGTTCACGCTCAAGGGCATCACCCTGCGCAACCGCATCGTGATGTCGCCAATGACGATGTACAACTCGGTCGACGGCAAGCTCGACGACTACCACGTCAGCTACCTGGGCGCGCGCGCCGCCGGCGGCTTTGCGCTGGTGTTTGGCGAGCAGATGGCCATCACGCCCGATGGCCGCAACACCACGACTTGCGCCGGCATCTGGAACGACGAGCAGATCGAAGGCCACGCCCGCGTGGCAGCCGTCATCAAGCGCTTGGGTGCGGTGCCGGCCATCCAGCTGGGCCACACCGGGCGCAAGGGCAGCGAACTGCCGCCGCACCTGGGCCTGAACGCCGACCGCACCAAGAAGCAGCTGCCGCCGGACCATCCCGACGGCTGGACCTGGGTCGCGCCTTCTGCCATCCCCTATGGCTTTGCCGGCCACACCCATGCGGTGCACCCCCTGAGCGTGGACGAGATCAAGGCGCTGCACCGCTCGTATGCCGATGCTGCGGTGCGTCCACGTGACGCTGGCCACCAGCGGCTGGAGCTGCACTTCGCGCACGGCTACCTGGCAGGCAGCTATTTCTCGCCGCTGGCGAATCAGCGAACCGAAGCCTACGGCGGGAGCGTGGCCGGTCGTGCGCGCTTTTTGCTGGAGGCCATCGACGCCGTGCGTGCCGTCTGGCCCGAGCACTACCCGCTGACGATGCGGCTGGGCTGCGACGACCTGCATCCGCAAGGCGTCCAGTTCGAGGACTCGATCACCGCCATCCGGATGATGAAGGAGCACGGCCTGGACATGGCCGACCTGTCGCCGGGCTTCAACACCGACGCCATGGTCAAGCCGCCGATGAACGAGATGGGCTTCATGGTCGAACGCAGCCACCGCGTGAAGCGCGAGGTGGGCCTGCCGGTGATGACGAGCTGGAACCTCGGCCAGCCACGCGAAGCCGACTGCGTCATCCGCGAAGAGCTGATCGATCTGGTGATGCTGGGCCGCCCTGCCCTGGCCAACCCGCACTGGCCGATCTGGGCCGCGCGCGAACTGGCGCGTGTGAGGCGAGACGCGCTGGGTGGCCAGGCAGGGTTGCTTCGTCGCGGCTCGGGTCACGGCAAGGCTCAGGCGCTGCGCGACGTTCGATCTGGACATGGTCGAGGAATGCCAGGATCCCCTCGGGTCGCATGTCGGCAGCCCCATGCGGAGGTAGGGAATGCGAGCGCGGTCGACATCCGCGCGCGCGATCGATGGCATCGTTGGTCATCACATGACTCCAGGGGGCTGGCCTGCGATGAATTTAGGCCCGGAGGAGGTGCCACATTCAGCGTGGTCTGCGCCATTGATGCCGACGGCGGCGTTCGCTACGACATCGACAGCATGCGCATCGCGCCGATCCGCGAGGACTAGGCGAGAGCGCTCAGCCCACCGTGAACAGTGACTTGGAATAGGGAGCATCAGACCATGGCAATGCACAACGCCGACAACGAGCGGAACAAGCGCAAGTACCTCGCCTTCTTGAAGTAGGCCAAAGGGCAGAGCGAGGACTCGGTTGACGCGGTGGCCAAGGCGCCGGCGCGGTTCGAGGCCGCCACCCGATACCGGGACTTCAAGGCCTTCCACATCGAGCAGGCCGTGGCTTTCAAGAAGCACCTGGCCGAACAGAACAGCCTGACCCAACACTGTTACCTTTGAGTACCAGGCGTCTGACTCGGGGCGGTATTCCAGACCGGTCCACCTGGGAGCGTTTGTGGCTGCGATCATCCGGGTTTACCCGCGGAAACACCTTAAGCTAACGGTATTGCAGCCTGACCACCGGCGGCAAGCTCAGCAAGGCGACGTTGAACGCCACGCTGGCGCATCTGAAGCGCTTCATCCAATGGCTGGCCGACAAGCCGGGCTACAAGCCGCGGCTGCAGTATTCGGACGCCGAGTACTTCAATTTGTCGGAGAAGGACACGCGGGTGGCGACCGCGAGGCGCGAGCGGGCTGCGCCAACGCTGGAGCAGGTCAAGCACGTCATTGCCGTGATGCCCGACAGCACCGACATCGAGCGCCGGGACCGCACGCTGGTTGCTTTCACCCTGATGGCCGGCGCACGGGACAGCGCCCTGGCGTCGATAAAGCTCAAGCACGTGGACCTGGCCGCAGGCAGCGTCTTCCAGGACGCCCGCGAAGTGCGGACGAAATTCAGCAAGAGCTTCACGACCTACTTCTTCAACGTCGGCGACGAAGTGCGCCAGATCTTCGAAGCATGGGTCAACTACCTGCGACAGACGAAGCTATGGGGCAACGACGACCCGTTGTTCCCGGCCACGCTGGTGGAACTGGGCGAGACGCAGCAGTTTGAAGCGGTGGGCCTGGCGCGCAGGCACTGGAACACGGCATCTCCGATTCGCGCGATCTTCAAGGGCGCCTTCGAAGCTGCGGGGCTGCCGTACTTCAACCCCCACAGCTTCAGGACCACCCTTGCCCAGCTCGGCGAGAGCCTGTGCCAGAACCCCGAGCAATTCAAGGCGTGGAGTCAAAACCTGGGCCACGAGGGGGTGTTGACGACGTTCCTGAGCTACGGCGCCGTCACGCCGCGGCGGCAGGGGCAGGTCATCCAGGAGCTCACGGTCGCGCGCACCGCGTCGCGCGATGACGCTGAAGCCGTGGCACAGGCTGTCGTTCGCGCCGTACTCGGCTTTCGGATGCGTCCCGATCAAGGCTGACCCGTTGCACGCGGATTGCCCCACTGCTGCCCCATTTCTGCGTGCTTGGGATGACTAGGCAGTCGCAGGCCATTGATTTTCTTGGAGATCAGCGAGTCGGCTGGCACGCCATCCCTGCCTGATTACGGCGGGGATACGCGCGCTCGCCATTCGTCCGCGTCAGAGCGCGTATGGGGCTCCCGAGAAGGACCTTGCCGACTACGCCATGTGGCTATCGGTACGTGAGCCGCCGGTGCCTATGCGTCGGCAGCAAACCTCAGAGGGCCATGGAGTCGTAGATAACTCCGTCATCGGCGGCATTGTCCCCAGGCTTCCGGCTGTGAGGCACACTGACCGTTACCCGTCCCGTGCAGGTGCCACCCCGTCCATCGCCTGCTGTGAACGCCACACGATAGACGCGGCCATTTCCGCTGCCTGCGCGTTCAGCGCGCACAAGCAGAGCGCCGTTGACCACGACTGCATCGGGACTCGTGTCCCCATCGCCCAACCCGTTTACCGGTTCGTCCTGCGTCACAGACGTAATAGAAATCGCAAGACTGTCGTTGTCGGGATCTGACACGCCGACGATGGCAATCGGCACCAAGCGATGATCCGGTGGCCAAAGAATTGCTGGTACCGCCTGCGCTAAGCCGCATCGAGGCGGTTGATTTGGCGGGATCACTGCTCCGACCCACTGTCCGAGTGCTACAGGTGACGGCCCAACCCCTACGGTCGCGACGACGGTCCTAGCCACGGAATCAATCACCGAGACGGAAGCACTGTTTTGGTTTGCCACGTAGACACGGTCCGCGGCGGGATGCCGCGCAACTCCACGGGGAAAACTTCCCACAGGAAGGGTCGCAACGACCGACTGCGCACCGAGGTCCACGACAGCGACTCGATCGCTCTCAGCCAAAGCGACGAACGCCAAGTTCCCGGAGGCGCTGATAGCGATCCCGTGCGGGTTCAGTCCGCCCAGACGAATGACCGCGCTCTCTGAGTTCGTGGCTAGGTCCAGGACGGACAGGAACGCGTTGCGCTGGGCTGACCCTGTGCCGCCCGTGCCCGGCCCTTCGAGTCGAGTGACATAGGCGAACTGCCCAGATGGATGGACGGCAATGCCGCGCGGGCAAGTGCCGGTCCCGAAAGTGCAGTTCATCCCTGCCGTCGCGCCGAGGCCGATCACCCCCGTGAGGGCGTACGTCACTGTGTCGATCACGGAGACTGTCCCATTGTCACTCGCGACGTAGGCGTGCGCTCCCGACGGAGCGAAGGCCAGTGCGCGCGGCCCGGAGTCACCTTCACTTGGGGGTTGGATCCCAAGACTGATGGTCGCCACGACAGCATGCGTTGCGAGGTCGATCACCGAGACATTTCGCCCTTCCAAGCTGATTACATAGACCTGGGTCCCCGAGGGATTCAAGGCAAGGCTGTAGGGAGGGTATTGCAGCGAGACGGTATCAATGACCAAAGCAGATGCTGCATCGATGATGGAAACGGAATTGGATCCGTAGTTCGCTACGAAGACGGGCCCACCAGCCGGATGAATGGCCGCCGCTAGGGGAGCACTCCCCACTGGGATCGAAGCCACAACGCTATTCGTGGAGGTATCGACAACTGAAACAGTGCCGTTCCCCGCACTTGGCACGAACCCGTAGTACGAGGGCGCTCCGCCCGCGGACAACGGGCTGCACAGCGTGACTCCCATCACTACCGCACAACATAGTTCCCATGTATTGACGCCGCTCAGTCTCATGGCACGACACCTCCGAGAATTTGGTGTACGCCACTTTCAATTTACCGTCAATGCGCGCCTGCCCTGCCGCGAATAGGTAGGCCGCGGCGGCGTCGAGCAACGCAAACTTTTCGTCGCGCTCTCCCTGAGGCAGATTCATAAAGCGCAGCCCGAAGCGTTCGACGTCCTAACACTCCAGCAGCTTGGCGGCGATCGCTGACGCCATGTTGGTACCGATCACGTTCAAGGCCACCAGCCGCAGGTGTTCGGCACGTCCGCGCAGGGCGCCGCAGCGGCCGTGGGATGCGGCCCTCGCAGTTCCTGCCCAGCCTCGTCCAGCGTCTGCGCGATGGCCGAGTAGTACGCCACCAAGTCGGCCCTGCGCTGCGAGTCGACCGGCATGGCCCTTCTGCGGGCCTGAAGCAGGGCACGCGCCACGGCGACGTTCTTCCGCATCGTCATCGGTGATCTGCAACACGACCGTGATGCTGATCGTTTCGGTGTTGATGGACGTCAGGTTGCCGCCCTGGATGGCCACGGCCGTGCTACCAAGCCCAGTGGAACTTGGCGACTGAGAAGCAGCCGGGTTCGGCATGCGGGGTTGCTGCGGCCGGGAGCCGCATTCTGATCCATGGCGGTGGTGCGGGGCGAAGAGGCGGCACCCGACATACGCGCCAGACAGATCACCGAAGACGCTCGTCCGGTCAGCGAACAGCGGCATGTGGCTGGGTTTTGGAGGAGTGCATTTGCCCCACATTTGCCCCACTCAAAGAAAAAACACCTAGCGTCTCCGCGAAGTGCTTGTTCTTCCTACCGAATTTGGTAGGCGCGAATGGACTCGAACCATCGACCCCCACCATGTCAAGGTGGTGCTCTAACCAGCTGAGCTACGCGCCTGAAGAGCCGGCAATCATATATGAGCTTGGCGGCGACTCTATTTGCGGCGCGCGTGACGAACGCCCGCGACGCGGCCGATCTGCACCAGTGCCAGCTTCAGCCGCGACGCGTCAGCCACTTCGACAGTGAAAGTCATCCACGCCGTGCTGCGATCCTTGGCGCTCTGGGTGTGGACGCCGGTGACGTTCATCTTGTCCTTGGCAAACACTTCGGAGATGTCACGCAGCAGGCCCGGACGGTCGTCGGCTTGCACCAGCACGTCCAGCGGGTAGACGGCGGCGCGGTCGCCGCTGGGCAGGCCCCAGGCGACATCGATCAGGCGGCCGGGCGAGCCTTGAACCATGTGGCGCAGGTTGCTGCAGTCGCGCCGGTGCACGGCCACGCCGCGGCCACGCGTGACGAAGCCGGTGATGGCATCGGGCGGCGCGGGGCGGCAGCAGCGCGCCAGGTTGGTGAGCAGCGAATCCATGCCCACCACGAGCACGCCACCGCGCCCGCCGCTGCCGTCGCTGCGCGGGCGGTGCAGCGCGATCGTGTCGTCGCCCTTTTCGGGCTCCGGCGGGCGCAGCAGGTTCTCGATCGTGCGCAGCGACAACTCGTCCTTGCCCACGACCTCGAACAAGGCGTCAGCGCCCTTGAAGCCCAGTTGCTCGGCCAGCGAGTCACGCTCGAGTGCCGTGCGGCCCTCGCGCTGCAGCAACTTTTCCACCAGTTCGCGACCGCGCGCAATGGTCTGCGACTGGGCCTGGGCGTTGAACCAGGCGCGCACCTTGGCGCGCGAGCGCTGGCTGGCCAGGTAGCCCAGCTCAAGGTTGAGCCAGTCGAGTGAAGGCCCGCCCTCCTTGGCCGCCACCACCTCCACCGTCTGCCCCGACCTGAGCGCCGTGTTCAGCGGCACCAGGGCGCCATCGACGCGAGCGCCGCGGCAGCGGTGGCCCAGGTCGGTGTGCAGCGAGTAGGCAAAGTCCACCGGCGTGCCGCCGGTCGGCAGGTCGATGATGGTGGCCTGCGGCGTGAAGACATAGATGCGGTCGTCGAAGGCCGCGCTGTCACCGGCGCCGCCCTGGCCGGCGAAGTCTCGCTCCCAGGCCAGCAACTCACGCAGCACCGCCTTGCGCGCTTCGGCCATGCGGTCCTCGAAGTCGCCGCTGGCGCTCACGCCTGCGTAGCCCCGCGTGCCAGCTTCCTTGTACATCCAGTGCGCGGCTACGCCGTGCTCGGCGTGCTCGTGCATGCCGCGGGTGCGGATCTGCACTTCCAGCGGCCGGCCATCGGCACCCAGCACAACGGTGTGCAGGCTCTGATAGCCATTGGGCTTGGCGCGTGCGATGTAGTCGTCGAACTCGCCATCCACCGGCCTGAAGGCCTCGTGCACGCGGGCCAGCACGGCGTAGCAGGCGGGCACGTCGTCGACGATGACGCGCAGTGCGCGTGCGTCGAACACGCGCGCAAAGGCCAGCCCCTTGCCCTGCATCTTCTTCCAGATGCTGTAGAGGTGCTTGGGGCGGCCCTGCACGTCGGCCTGCAGGCCGTGGCGCGCGAGCAGCGCGAGCAGATCGGCGCGCGCCGCCTGCACGCTGCGCTCGCGCCCGGCGCGCGTCTCGTCCACCAGCCGGGCCACCCGCTGGTACTCGGCTGGCTGCAGGAAGCGAAAGGACAGGTCTTCCAGCTCCCACTTGACCTGCCAGATACCCAGGCGGTTGGCCAGCGGCGCGAAGACCTGCAGCGTCTCGGTGGCCAGTTCGGCCGGGCACGGCTGGCGGGCGGCGGCAAACCAGCGCAGGGTCTGCAGGCGCGAGGCCAGCCGCAGCAGCACCACGCGCAGATCGCGCGAAAAGGCCAGCAGCATCTTGCGCACGCGCTCGGTCTGCTGGGCGCGCTGGTCGGGGCCGACCTGGGCGGCCCGCGCTGCGCGCTGGATCTGCACCAGCTTGCGGGTCAGGGTGACGAGGCTCGCGTATGAATCGCCGAAGGCCTTGCGCACCATCTCTTCGGGGCGCTGCAGGTAGTCGCCAGCGTAGACAAGGTAGGCGGCGGCGCACAGCGAGGGCGCGGCGCCGATGGCGCGCAGCACGACGGCCACGCCGTCGGCATGACCGAGCGCATCCTCGCCGGTGTCCAGGCGCTGCGCGCTCAGCAGTGGTTCGGCGAAGGCGCGGGCCCGTGCCACGGGGTCGACGCCGCCCGCATCGGCCACGCTGGCCAGGTGGACGATGGCGGCGGCGCCCAGCGGCGGCTCCGCGCTGGGCGCCTTCATGGCCCGAGCAGGAAGCTCCGCACCACGGCGCGCTGATCCGGCTGCACCAGGGTCGGTGCGTGACCCACGCCAGCGAACTCGTGCAGCAGCGCGTGCGGCCCACGTGTCGTCATGGCCTGGGCGGTGGCGGGGGCCAGCATGTCGGACTCGGTGCCGCGCAGCAGCAGCGTCGGGCAGCGGATCTGGTCGTACAGATGCCACAGCATCGCCTGGCCTGCCGCGGCAGCGTCGGCCGTCATCGCCCGCACCGGCACGGCGATGGCCGGGTCGTAGCGCGGTTTGAAACCCATCGTGCCGTCCTTCTTCTCGGCCACCAGTTGCGGCGCCGTCAGCGCGAGCCACTGTTCGCGGCTATGCGGGCCGAAGCCTTGCGAGATCGCCAGCAGTGCGTCGGCCGCTTCATCGAGCGACTTCCAGTGCGCCGGCACGCCCAGGTAGGTACCCAGGCGCGCCACGAAGGCGGGCTCGACCACGGGCCCGGCGTCGTTGAGGACGAGGCGCCGGATCGGCGAATTCGACAGGCCGCCCAGGGCCATCGCAATCAGCCCGCCCATCGAAGTGCCGACCCAGTCGACCTGCTCGACCCCGAGGCGGGCGATCAGAGTCACCATGTCGGCGAGGTAGGTCGGCAGGCCATAGGCCGTCGGGTGGGTGAGCCAATCCGAGCGGCCCCGCCCGACGACGTCGGGGCAGATGACGCGGTACTCGCCAGCCAGGTCGCGCGCCAGAGTGTCGAAGTCGCGCCCCTGCCGGGTCAGGCCGTGCACGCACACCAGCACACGCGGGTTGCGGGCGTCGCCCCATTCCCAGTAAGCCATGTGGTGCAGACCGCCGGCGCTCAGGCACTGCACGTGGTGAAGCTGAGGTTCGGACATGGCGCGGCCTGGGTTCAGAGGAGTCTGCTGGGGATCGTATCAACCAGACGGCCGGCCCGCCGGCCGGCCCGTCCAAAGCGCGACCGCGCCAGCACCGAAGCCGCTACTTCATCTGCACGCTGCCACTGACCGTGGCGCTGACGAGCGCCTTGCCGGCCTCCACCGGCAGCGCCTCTTCGCCGCCGGCGCGCAGCGACTGCGCTCGCATCAGCGGTTGCGACAGCGTCTGCGACGGGTCCGTTGCCACCGAGACCTCGCGCACCGTGTAGCCGGCAAAACCGAACAGTTTGCTGACCGCGTCAGCGCGGGCGCGAAAGCGTCCGATGGCCTCAGCCGCGACGTCGCCTTCGACCTTCTCGCGCGATTCGCGCGAGAGCGAAAAGCCCACGCGCGCGATACCCAGCGACGAGATGCGCCCCGTGAGTTGCGAAATCGCCTGCGTGTCGCGCCCCTGCACGATGAGTTCAGTGCTGCCCTGCCAGCCGCTGATGCCGCCCTTGGGGGCGTAACGGGGGTAGAGCGAGAAGGCGCCGGTCTGCACCTCCACCTGCCCGGGCTTGGCGGCCTTGCGGGCTTCAGTCAGCGCGGTGTCCAGCGCCTGGCGCAAGGCGCCCTGCACGACCGCCGCGTCGGTGCCTTCGCGGATGGTGGAGAACACCACCGTCAGCCAGTCCTTGTTGATTTCGACGCTGGCCGTGGCGCTGAGCGCCACCACATTCTGCGGCGGCGGCAGGGTCTGCGCCGTGGCACTGGCCGCAGCCCCCGCGGCGGCCAGACACAGCAGGCCATGGATCAGCTTGCGCGCACGGATGTTCATGGGGTTGGTTTTCCTTCAGGGCCACAAGCGCGGCCGGGTGCCGCTCTTGTACAGCGCCAACCGCACGGTCTGGGTTGACACGGGCACCGCAGGCCTTGGCCCAGAAATAGATGTAACAGCCGGTCAGATGTAGTGGAAACCCGAGGTTTTCGCCGCTCACAATACGGCTGTTACATATTTGGAGTACGCCATGACCACCCCTGCCAACGCCCGCGCCGACCGCATCGTCGTCGTCGACGATGACGCGCGCATCAGAGACCTTTTGCGCCGCTACTTGTCGCAGGAAGGCTTCGACGTCCTGCTGGCTGAAGACTCCAAGGCGCTGAACCGCGTGCTGACGCGCGAAACGGTCGACCTCATCGTGCTCGACCTGATGCTGCCGGGCGAAGACGGTCTGTCGATCTGCCGCCGCCTGCGCGCCGCCAACGACCACACGCCGATCATCATGCTCACCGCCAAGGTCGAGGACGTCGACCGCATCGTGGGCCTCGAGGTCGGCGCCGACGACTACCTGCCCAAGCCCTTCAACCCGCGCGAACTGCTGGCCCGCATCCATGCCGTACTGCGCCGTCGCCCGACACCCGAAGCCCCGGGCGCGCCGTCCAAGGAAGCGCAGACCGTGACCTTCGGGCCTTTCGAATTCGACCTCTCGTTGCGCCGGCTGTCCAAGAACGGCGAGCAGATCGCGTTGACGACGGGCGAGTTCAGCATGCTCAAGGCGCTGGTGCGGCACCCGCGCCAGCCGCTGTCGCGCGACAAGCTGGCGCAGCTGGCGCGCGGCCGCGAATTCGAGCCCTTCGACCGCAGCCTGGACGTGCAGATCTCGCGCTTGCGCAAGATGCTGGAGCCCGACCCGGCGCAGCCGCGCTACATCCAGACGGTGTGGGGCGTGGGCTATGTCTTCGTGCCGGACGGTGCCAATTGAAGCGCCGGCCTTGATGCGTCCCCTAGCCCCATGGGTTGGCTGAGCCCGCAGTGGACGGCCGACCGCTGGGCCTGAGCCTGTTCTGGCGCACTTTCTTCCTGCTGGCGATCCTGCTCGCGGGTGGCGTGTTCGCCTGGGTGCAGACCCTGCGCGCGCTGGAGTTCGAGCCGCGCGCTGTGCAGGCGGCGCAGCAGACGGCCGGGCTCGTGAACCTGTCGCGCGCCGCGCTCAAGCAAGCCGACGGCATCAACCGCGTGGCGCTGGTCAAGAGCATGGGTTCGCAGGAAGCCATCCGCGTCACGCCGCGCGAGCCGGCGGACAAGTCCGAGCCCTTTGAGGTCGACCGCTTCACGCGCCGCGTCAGCGAAGAATTGCGCGGCGCGCTCGGCCCCGACGCGGTGGTGGCGCGCACGGTCAACGGCCAACCCGGCCTGTGGGTGGGCTTCACCATCGACAAGGACGCCTACTGGCTGCAGGCCGAGGCTTCGCACGGCACGACGCTCAACAACAGCACCTGGCTGATCTGGACCGGCATTGCCTTGCTGGCCACACTCGTGGGCTCGATCGGCGTGGCCAGCCTCATCAACCGCCCCTTGAAGCAGTTGTCCTTCGCGGCCAGTCGCATCCGCGAAGGCGACCTCGATTCGCGCCTGGACGAAAACACCTTCACGAGCGAGATCCGCGAGGTCAACCGCGGCTTCAACCGCATGGCGCGCGAACTGGCACGCGTGGAAGAAGACCGCGCCGTGATGCTCGCCGGCATCAGCCACGACCTGCGTACGCCGCTGGCGCGGCTGCGGCTCGAGACCGAGATGAGCGTCGAGGACGAAGAGGCCAAGCACAACATGGCGCTCGACATCGACCAGCTCGACGCCATCATCGACAAGTTCATGGACTATGCGCGCCCCGGCGAAACCGAGTTGCGCCCGGTCATCGTGTCGCAGCTGATCGACCGCGAGGCCTCGGTCTTTCGCGACCCGACGCAGATCCACGTCACCTCGCGCGTAGCCATCGATCTGCTGGTGATGGCCGACGAAACCGAGCTCGGCCGCGTCTTCCTCAACCTGTTCGAGAACGCCCGCCGCTATGGCCGCGGCACTTATTCGGGCGTTGCCGAGGTCACCGTCAGCTACGTCAAGACCGGCCCCTGGGTGATCCTGAGCGTGCGCGACCACGGCCCCGGCGTGGCGCCGGAAAAGCTGTCGCAGCTGACGACGCCGTTCTTCCGCGGCGACGCCGCGCGCACCGCCGCCACCGGCGCCGGGCTCGGCCTGGCGATCGTCGAGAAGGCCATGCAGCGCATGGGCGGCAGCCTGGAGCTGGCCAACGCGCCCGACGGCGGCCTGGTGGCCCATCTGAGGCTGCAAGCTGCCGCCTGAGCCCCCCATCGTGGGATTGCTGGGCGCCGATGGCTGAAGTACTGTCCGAATGGCAATCGGCGCACCGCGCCTACCGGGAGACCCGCCATGGCGCAGATCAGCATTTCTCTCATGACCGACACCGCCAAGCAGCGATTCCAGTCGCTCAGCCTGCCGGCCGGCGTCGATCGCAACAGCCACGTCAACTACATCAATGGCATCTGCAGCGCCATCGGGCGTGCCTGGAACATGTGGCAGAGCCAAGCCACGCTGACGCAGGTCAGCGTCAACGGCCCGATGGCCACAGGGGGCAGATTGTCAGGGCCGGGTTTGGAGCCCTTCATCCTGTCGATGGCTCCGCCTGGATGGGAGAACTACTCGCGCCCCATCGCCGCCGGCATCCATAACCAGTGGCGAGGCTTCCAGCAAGAGGTGCGCGTGCCCGGTCTGCCCTGGTACCCGGCCTTCGCGGCCTTCCCCGGGCCCTTTGCGCCACCCATGCCCAACGTTCCCTGTCCGCTGTCTGCGCTGTCGGCGCAGGCACTGCGATTCATGAAAGAGGCCGAGATTGCCCGGGCCATCAGCGACAAGTTCGGCAACCCAAGGCCGAACTGCGCCAATGAAGTAGTCAAGGTGGTTGCCGCCGGCGTGGAGAAGGCGCTGTACCCGTGGTTGTCCGGCACCATGATCACGCGCGTGATGGGCAAAGGCCCCATCCCGTCGTTTGCGCCGCCTTATGTACCCGTGGGCCCGGTGGTCGGCGGCTCGGGCGACAACGTGGCCGGCGGCTTGTCCTGATACGCGCGCCGCGCTGTGCGCATCCTGCTCATCAACCCACCGTCGCCCGAGCGGCTGGGCGCGCCGCTGCTGGGCTTTCAACACGTCGCGGCGGCGCTGCTGCGCGTTGGCCACGAGGTGCGTGTGATCGACGCCGCGGCGCGCCACTTCACACACGACGCCAACTGGATCGCGGCCCAGGTGCGCGACTTCCGGCCGCGCTTCGTGGGCCTGGCGCTGTTCACGCGCTGGGTCTGGCATGCCTACCGGCTGCTGCCTGCGCTGCGCGAGGCCGGCTGCTTGCTGGTGGCGGGCGGCGCGCACACCACCGTGTGCCCGCAAGAGACCTTGGAGCACGGCTTCGACGTCGCCCTCACGGGCGAGGCCGAACTGTCGGTGGTGGCGCTGGCGCAGGCGCTGGAACGCGGCGACGCGCTGGCGTCGGTGCCCGGTGCGCACGTGCGCCAGAGCGACGGCAGCGTGCTGCAAGGGCCAGCCACCGGATTCATCGAGGATCTTGACGCGCTGGCGCCGCCGCACACGGCGCAGCACCTGTTCGACCCGCTCTGGTACGACCCCAGCGGTCGTGAGTCCGTGCCCGGCGGCGTGCTCACCAGCCGCGGCTGCCCGGCGCGGTGCACCTTCTGCGCCAACGTCATCACCGGGCGCGGGTTCCGCTTCCGCAGTGCCGCCAGCGTGGTGGACGAACTGAATGCCCTGCACGCGCGCAGCGGCAACAGCTTCTTCCCGTTCTGGGACGACGCCTTCACGGCCAAGATCCCGCGCCTGCACGATCTGTGTGCCGCGATCGAGCGCGACGTGCCCTTCGATCTGCGCTTTTCGGCCATCACGCGCGCCAATATCGTCACGCCCGACCTGCTGCGCAGGCTCAAGGGTGCGGGGCTGGTGCATATCAACTTCGGCGTCGAGAGCGGTGACGACGAGATCCTGCGCATCATCAAGAAAGGCGTCAGCACACAGCATGTCGTGCGTGCGCTCGAATGGGCCAAGGCCGAAGGCTTGCAGACCGCCTGCAACTTCATGCTCGGCTTCCCCGAAGACACGCCCGCCACGCTGCAACGCACGCTGCGTTTCATGCAACAGATAGCGCCCCTGGTGGACAGTTTCAGCACGCTCGGCGTGGCGGTGCCTTTCCCCGGCACACCGCTGTACGAAGACCACCACGCCGCCCTGGGCTTCACGCGCTGGTGGCTGGACGAAGCCTACAGCCACTATGCCGACTTCCCTGCCGTCGAAGACCGCCACCGCTTCCACCGCCACTACATCGACGACGCCAACCTCGACCTGGACTTCTTCCGCTACGACCCACCCACGCGCGCCATGATCCGCGAGTGCCTGCGCTTCAAGGGCGAGCACAACCTGCGCGCCATGGGTTTGCTGCGCGACCCAGTGTTCGAGCCCCAGGCGCCGATGGCCGCCCTGGCATGAAGCGCACGGCCTGGGACGACCCGGCCGTCGCTGCGCAGTACCGGGCTTTCGAGCGGCGCCACAGCCGCTACACACTGGCCAACGCGGCGCTGGCGCGGCACGCGGCGCTGCCGGCGCAAGCGCGCGTTCTGGACCTCGCCGCAGGCACCGGCGGCACCACCGCCGCGCTGCTGCCGGCGCTGGGGCCGTTGGCACGCGTGGACTGCGTCGAGCCAGCCGCCGCGATGGCCCGGCAGGGCCGAGAGCGACTGGGCCCCGACGCGCGCGTGCGCTGGCTGCGCACGCTGGACGATGCCACCGGCCCCTACGACCGCGTCGTCTGCGGCGCGGCGATCTGGCAGTGGCCCGACCTGCGCCGCCTGTTTCGGCGCCTGGCATCGCGCCTGGCCCCGGGCGGTGCCTTGGTGTTCGATATCCCGGGCGCTTACCTGGGGCAGCCTGACGGTCCAGGCGGCGGCACCGACCCCTGGCTGACCACGCTGATGACGCGATTGACCGCCGCTCACCCGCCCGCCCTGACCCCCGCCCACCGGGCCACCTCGGCAGCGGCCCTGCCCACACCCACGCAGATCGAACAGGCCCTGTTGGACACCGGCCTGCACCCCCAGCGCTGGCAACACCAGCAGCGCCTGAGTCAGGCTGCCTGGTGCGACTGGATGAAGATCCCCGTGCTGACACAGGCCCTGTGGCCCCGGATCGGTGCGGCCGAGCGCACACGCCGCATCGATGCCGCCGCCGCAGGCCTGGACATGGCGTCCTGGCGTCCCGAGCGCTGGTGGGGCTGGACCGCCTGGAAGCCGGCCTTCGCCACGCGCGCACTGCCTGACGCTTCGGCCTTGCAGCAACGGCCCTCAGATCTGCGTCGACGTGCCGCGCAACAGGGCGCGCTGCTGCTGCGCGGCATGCTGCCGCGTGGCAAGGTCGACGAGCTGCGGCTGCTGCTGCTGGCCGCCGCCCGTGCCGAAGGACTGCTGGGCGCCCGTGCGGCCTGGCTGGGCGGCGGCGCCAGCGAGCCCCAGGGCCTGCCGGGCTGGGTGGCGCTGCAGCAGCGCATGGCCCAGCAGCCGGCATTTCAGCGGCTGGTGCATGACCCGACCCTGCTGGACGTGGTGAGCCGGGTGCTGGGCCGTCCGGCGCAGGGCGCGCTGGGCAGCGTGTGCCGCCTGGCGCCGCCCGAGCACCAGGTGCCGGCCACAGGGCCGCACCGCGATGCGGACTATCTGGATAACTCACATGATGTGTGGATCGCCTGGATCCCGCTGGCGCCCTGCGACCAGGCCCACGGCGTACTGGCCGTGGCCACCGGCTCGCACCGGCGCGCTGCGGCCTGCACCTGGTCGGCCAGCAGCCTGGAGCCGGGCGACGTGCTGCTGCTCAGCGCCCACACCCTGCACCGCAGCTGCCCCAACTGGCAGCCGCGGCAGCCGCGGCAGGCGCGGTTGTCGCTGGACTTGCGCTTCGGACCTTCCGCGCGCTGACGCCGGCTCAGCCCCTCAGGCCCGGTCGACTGGCGTTTGCATCAGCAGGCACACTGCACGTGCTTCGATGGCCCTGCCTTCGCCCACCGGGCCCAGGTGTTCGGCGGTCTTGGCTTTCACGTTCACCGCATCCCTGGCCAGCCCCAGCGCGCCAGCGATGCGCTCACGCATGGCGGCAATGTAGGGTGCCATCTTCGGCGCCTGGGCGACGATGGTGCTGTCGATGTTGACCAGCGTGTAGCCGGCCTCGCGCACGCGCTGCGCCGCGGCCTGCAGCAACTGCAGCGAATCGGCGCCAGCCCACGCGGGATCGGTATCGGGAAAGTGGCGCCCGATGTCGCCCAGTCCGGCGGCACCGAGCAGCGCGTCGGTGATGGCGTGGAGCAGCGCATCGGCGTCTGAATGCCCCTGCAGGCCATGGGAGTGAGGGATCGTGATGCCACCCAGCACCAGCGGCCGGCCGGTGACGAGTGCGTGCGTGTCCCAACCCTCGCCTATGCGCAGTGCCATCGGGTTCATCGCGTCTCCAGCAGGCGTGCCGCGAGCGCGAAGTCCGCGGGCCAGGTGATTTTGAGATTCTCCAGCTCGCCCGGCACCAGCCGCGGCTGCAGCCCCAGGGCTTCGACGGCGCTGGACTCGTCGGTGACGGCCTCACCGGCGTGCAGCAGGGCCCGTTGCAAGAGGCCCAGGCGAAACATCTGCGGCGTCTGGGCGAGCCACTTGCCGGCGCGCGGCAGCGTGGCCGTGACGCGCTCGCCGCGCGACTCTTTCAACGTGTCGGCCAGCGGCAAGGCCAGCAGGCCGCCGACCTCGTCCGAGAAACAGGCGTCGATCAGGCCTTGCACCCAGGCCGGCCGGATCAGGCAGCGCGCCGCGTCGTGCACCAGCACCCAGTCGACTTCGCGCGCGCCGCGCTCGCGCAACACCGCCAGCCCGCCAGCCACCGACGCGGCGCGGGTGGCGCCGCCGCAGCGCGCTACCCAGGCCCTGGCGCCGACGAAGGCCGGTGCCTGCGATTCGAAGGCCGCGTCGTCAGGCGCCAGCACCACCAGCGTCGCCGTCAGCGCCGGCACGCCGGCCAGTGCCGCCAGCGTGTGCGCCACCAACGCCTGCCCGGCCAACAGGGCGTACTGCTTGGGGCCCGCCAGGCCCGAGCGCACCCCTACGCCTGCGCAAGGCACGATTGCAAAACATCTTGGGGCGTCGGACATGGCGGTGGATTCTAGAATCCAGGCCGTTACGCCCCGCCGTGCCCACGCTGCACATCGGCCGGGGCGGTTTGCTTTTTTACGGCTCCCGATGCATCTGCCCTCCATCGCGCCCGGCAAGCGCTTCACGCTGCCACGCCCCATCGGGTCCGCCGATGCGCTGCTGCTCGCGCGGCTGGGCCGCAGCCATGCCCAGGCCGGGCGCGTGCTGGCAGTGTTCTCGGCCGAGCCGGCCGACACCCAGCGCCTGGCCGATGAGCTGCCCTTCTTCGACCCCACGCTGCGCGTGGCCGTGTTCCCGGACTGGGAGACGCTGCCCTACGACACCTTCAGCCCCCACCAGGACCTGATCAGCGAGCGCCTGGCCACGCTGTGGCGCATCCACAGCGGCGATGTCGACGTGGTGCTGCTGCCGGCGACCACGGCGCTGACGCGGCTGGCGCCGCCGTCGTTCCTGGCCGGCACCACCTTCCATTTCAAGCAAAGGAGCCGGCTCGACGAAGCGCGGCTGAAGTCGCAGCTCACGCTGGCCGGCTACCAGCACGTGAGCCAGGTCATCTCGCCGGGCGAATACGCGGTGCGCGGCGGGCTCATCGATCTCTTCCCGATGGGCAGCCTGGTGCCCTACCGCGTCGACCTCTTCGGCGACGAGGTGGACTCGATCCGCACCTTCGACCCCGACAGCCAGCGCAGCCTGTACCCGGTGCCCGAGGTGCGGCTGCTGCCCGGGCGCGAGTTCCCGATGACCGAAGCGGCGCGCAGCGCCTTTCGAGCGCGCTGGCGCGAACAGATCGAAGGCGACCCGACACGTGCCCGCGTCTACAAGGACATCGGCACCGGCCTGGCCAGCGGTGGCATCGAGTACTACCTGCCGCTGTTCTTCGACGCCGTGGGCACGATCTTCGACTACCTGGGCGCCGGCAGCGACCAGCCGGCGGCCCTGGTGCTGCACGGCAAGGTCGACGAGGCGCTGGAGCGCTTCTGGGCCGACACGCGCGACCGCCACCGCTTCCTGCAGCACGACCCCGAGCGGCCGATCCTGCCGCCGGCGGCGATCTTCATGCCGAGCGAGGAGTTCTTCGCGCGCACCCAAACCCACGCCACGCTGGCGCTGCGCGGCGCCGATGCGGTGGCCTGGGCGCGCCCGCTGCCCGACCTGAGCATCGACCGCGGCGCCACCGATCCGCTCGGGCGGCTCGAGAAGCACCTGGCCCAGACACCGCACCGCCTGCTGCTGGTGGCCGAGAGCGAGGGCCGTCGCGAGAGCCTGATCGAGTTGCTGCGCGACCACAGCATCAGCGTGCCCAGCGTCGACACGCTGGAGGACTTCCTCACCGGCGCCGAGAAGGTGGCCATCACCGCGGCAGCGCTGGCCGAGGGCTTCCACTGGCACGAGCCCGACGTCCAGACCTCGGTGCAGTTCGTCACCGAGACCGAACTCTTCGCCACCGCACCGCAAGCGCGGCGGCGGCGCAAGCAGGAGCAGGTCAGCAGCGTCGATGCGCTGATCAAGGACCTGTCCGAACTCAAGGTCGGCGACCCGGTCGTGCACCTCAACCACGGCATCGGCCGCTACCAGGGGCTGGTCAACATCGATCTGGGCATCGACGAAGGCGGGGCCAGCGAATTCCTGCACCTCGAATATGCCGCCAAGGCGACGCTGTACGTGCCGGTGGCGCAGCTGCACCTGATCGGCCGCTACACGGGTGTCAGCGCCGACGAGGCGCCGCTGCATCGCCTGGGCTCGCAGCAGTGGGAGAAGGCACGCCGCAAGGCCGCCGAGCAGGTGCGCGACACCGCCGCCGAACTGCTCAACCTGTACGCCCGCCGCGCCGCGCGCGAGGGCTTCGCGCACCGCTTCAGCCCGCACGACTACGAGGCCTTCGCCACCAGCTTCGGCTTCGAGGAGACGTCGGACCAGCGCGCGGCCATCCACGCCGTGATCCAGGACATGGTGTCACCGCGTCCGATGGACCGGCTGATCTGCGGCGACGTCGGCTTCGGCAAGACCGAGGTCGCCCTGCGCGCCGCCTTCGTCGCCGTGCACGGGGGCAAGCAGGTGGCGATCCTGGCGCCGACCACGCTGCTGGCCGAGCAGCACTTCAACACCCTGAACGACCGCTTCGGCAAGTGGCCGGTGAAGATCGCGGAGCTGTCGCGCTTTCGCAGCGCCAAGGAAGTCAAGCTGGCCGTCGAAGGCATTGCCGACGGCAGCGTGGACATCGTGGTAGGCACCCACAAGCTGCTCTCGGCCGACGTGAAGTTCGCGCGCCTGGGCCTGCTCGTCATCGACGAAGAGCACCGCTTCGGCGTGCGCCACAAAGAGGCCATGAAGGCGCTGCGCGCCGAGGTCGACGTGCTCACGCTCACCGCCACGCCCATCCCGCGCACGCTGGGCATGGCGCTGGAAGGCCTGCGCGACCTGAGCGTCATCGCCACCGCGCCGCAGCGCCGGCTGGCCATCAAGACCTTCGTGCGCAATGAAGGCAGCGGCGTCATCCGCGAGGCCGTGCTGCGCGAGCTGAAGCGCGGTGGGCAGGTCTATTTCCTGCACAACGAAGTCGAGACGATCGAGAACCGGCGCCAGAAGCTGGTGGAGCTGCTGCCCGAGGCACGCATCGCCATCGCGCACGGCCAGATGCCCGAGCGCGAACTCGAGCACGTGATGCGCGACTTCGTGGCCCAGCGCCACAACGTGCTGCTGTGCTCGACGATCATCGAGACCGGCATCGACGTGCCCAGCGCCAACACCATCGTCATCAGCCGCGCCGACAAGTTCGGCCTGGCGCAGTTGCACCAGTTGCGCGGCCGCGTCGGCCGCAGCCACCACCAGGCCTATGCCTACCTCATGGTGCCGGACATCGAGGGCCTGACCAAGCAGGCCGCCCTGCGCTTGCAGGCCATCCAGGACATGGAAGAACTGGGCTCGGGCTTCTACCTGGCCATGCACGACCTCGAGATCCGCGGCGCCGGCGAGGTGCTGGGCGAGAACCAGAGCGGCAACATGATGGAGATCGGCTTCCAGCTCTACAACGACATGCTCGGCGAGGCCGTGCGCTCGCTCAGGGCCGGGCGCGAACCCGACCTGCTGTCGCCGCTGAGTGCCACGACCGAGATCAACCTGCACGCGCCGGCACTGCTGCCGGATGCCTATTGCGGCGACGTCCACGTGCGGCTGAACCTCTACAAGCGCCTGGCCACGGCCGACAAGGCCGAGCAGATCGACCTCCTGCTCGAGGAGATCACCGACCGCTTCGGCAAGCTCCCCGCGCAGGGCCAGACGCTGTTCGACACCCACCGCCTGCGCGTGCTGGCCAAGCCCTACGGCGTGCAGAAGATCGACGCCGGGCCCAAGCTCATGAGCATCACCTTTCGCGCCAATGCGCCCATCGACGCCAAGCGCATCATCGAACTGGTGCAGAAGAACCGTGTCATCAAGCTGGCGGGCAACCACAAGCTGCGCATCGAGCGCGAGATCACGCTGCCTGCCGACCGCGCGCACTTCCTGCGCGACTTGCTGCGCGCGCTGGGGCAACCGCTGCAGGAGGGCGCATGAAGGCGCAGGAAGTCGAACCCGGCTTGTTCGTGCGCGGCTTCCGTCCGCCGCTGCGGCTGTCCGACTACAAGCTGGTGGCCTTCGACATGGACTCGACGCTCATCAATATCGAATGCGTCGACGAGATCGCCGCTGCCGCCGGACGCAAGGCCGAGGTGGCCGCCATCACCGAAGCCGCGATGCGGGGCGAAATCAGCGACTACCGCGAGAGCCTGCGCCGCCGCCTGGCGCTGCTGCGCGGCGTGCCGGTCGCGGCGCTGGAGGCCGTGTATTCGCAGCACTTGCAGCTCAACCCGGGCGTCGAAGTCTTCGTCCAGGCCTGCCAGGCCGCCGGCCTGAAGACGCTGCTGGTGTCGGGCGGCTTCACCTACTTCAGCGAGCGCATCCGCAGGCGACTGAAGCTGGACTTTGCACGCGCCAACCTGCTCGAGATCGCCGACGGCTGCCTCACCGGCGAGCTCGTGCCGCGGCCCTGGGGTGATGTCGTCGACGGTGCGGAAAAGCGCCGCGTGCTGCTGGAGGTGGCCGAACTCATGGGTGTCGCGCCGGAGCAGACCATTGCCGTGGGCGATGGCGCCAACGACCTGCCGATGATGGGCGTGGCCGGCCTGTCGATTGCCTACCATCCCAAGGCGGCGGTGCTGGAGCAGGCCATGCTCTCGATCACCACCGGTGGCATGGACCGGGCACTCACGCTGCTGCGCGCCTGAGGTGCCGCGCGCGGCGCGCCTTGACTACTGCTCGCCGTTGAACAGCAACTCGATGCGGTGCACCCGTGCCGCCGGCAGCGGTTCGAACTGCCACTGCTCCAAGGCCGCCACCAGCCAGCGCAACAGCGAGCGCGGCGCCGGCCCGGCCAGCGTCACGGCACTGACGCTGCCGTCGGCGCGGATGCCCAGGTCCACCAGCACCAGGGCGTTGCGGCCCAGTTCGTCGAGCAGGCGCTGCGGCACTTCGGGGTCGACACGGTTGACCAGCTTCACACGCGCCGGCCCCGCAGCCAGACTGGGAATGGCCGCGCTGCTTGCCAGTGGCGGTGCAGGCTCGGCCGCGGCGCGCGTGAGCTCCAAACCCGGAACCGGGGCCAAAACGGACTTGGTTTGCAGGGCTTCGGAGCTCAGCGTGGTCAACACCGGAGCGCTCTTGACCACGGCGGCGGCGACCGGGGCGGCGACGGCCGCTGGCTCGGCCATTGCAGGGGCCCCGGCGGGTGCCTGCGAGACCAGCGTGGCGGACCCAAGGGCTGTCGCAGCTCCGGCAGGAGCCGCCGCCGGAGCTGCAGCCGCTGCAGCGGCCGAACGGACCGCCACGGGCCGCACGCTGGCCGTTTCGGCGGCCGGGGGAGCCTCGGGCTCGTTGCCCTTGCGCCGAGCCTTGCTCGCCTCAAGGATGACGCGCATCGGCCCCGAGGCCTGGCGCTTGGCGCGTTCCATCGCCGCTGCAGCCTCGGCAGCAGCATCCGGCTTGGCCGTCTGGGCGCTCGCCGACAGCACGCTCAGCATCACCAGGACTGCGGCGACCCAATCACGATTGCACACGACAGACACCTCCTAGACACTGCGCGGCTTGTGGCCAACGGTCTGCACAGCGCCAGCCAAGATCGGGCCGGCGCCGAGGCAGGGGTGGCGTGATTCTAGGGACGTGTTGCGCCGTTAAAGGGCAGGCAGCGCCCGGGTAAGGACAAACGAGCCCCCGAAACAGGCGGGGAAGCGACCGCTGTTCCGGGCATTGCAGCGCCAATGCTCATGTCAGACCGGCCGGCTTGGCTTGGCGTCTGGCTGGGAACTCTGGCTGGGAACTGAGGGCTGATGCAGGGCGCAGCAGCCGTCCTCACCCGCCCGTCGCGGTCGGCCGCCGGCTACCTCTGCGAACATTTCTTACAGGACCGGTCGGTGGCGGGAAGACATCAATCCGACCCTACTTGAAGCCCACCCGGTCGAGCATCTGCTGCACTTGCGCCGTGTGGGCGCCGACCTTGGCGATGGGCACCGTCTCGGCCTTGAAGCGGCCCAGACCGGCCAGCGCTTCGCTGGCGGCGACACCGGGGACGACCGGGTACTCGTTGTTGCCGTCGGCGAAGTAGCGCTGCGCCGAGTCGCTGGCCAGGTACTCCAGGAACTGCACCGCGGCGGCGCGGTTCTTGGCATGACGGGCGACGGCTGCGCCGGCGATATTGACGTGGGTGCCCCAACTGGATTGGTTGGGAAACATCACCGCGACCTTCTCGATCACCGCTTTGTCCTCGGGCTTGGTGGAGCGCAGCACCCGGGCGTAGTAGTAGGAGTTGACGAGCGCCACGCCGCATTCACCCGAGGCCACGCCGCGGATCTGGTCGAGGTCGCCGCCCTTGGGTGCGCGGGCGAGGTTGGCCACCAGGCCCTTGAGCCAATCTTCGGTGCGCTGCGGGCCCAGGTGCTCGAGCATCGACCCGAACAGGCTCAGGTTGTAGGGGTGCGAGCCGCTGCGCACGCAGAGCTGCCCCTTGAGCGCGGGTAGAGCAAGTTTTTCGTAGCTGTCCACGTCGCTGGCTTTCAGGCGCGCCTTGTCGTAGACCACGAAGCGCACGCGGGTGGACATGCCGAACCACTGCGCGCCCTGCGCGGTCTCGCCGCCGCGGAATTGCAGCGGAATGCGCTGCTCGAGCAACGCCGACTTGACGGGCTGGAAGAGCCCGTCCTGCTCGCCGCGCCACAGCCGCGCCGCGTCGACGAGCAGGATCACGTCGGCCGGACTGGCGCTGCCTTCGGCCTGCAGGCGCGCCAGGATGCCAGCGTCGTCAGCCTCGACCCGGTTGATGCGGATGCCAGCGGCCTTGGTGAAGTTGTCGTAGAGCGCTTCGTCGGTCTGATAGTGGCGCGCGGAGTAGAGATTGAGCACTCGGTCCTGGGCCAGCGCCGGCGCGCAGGCGATCGCGGACAGTGCGCCGGCCAGAGCCCACGCGGCCAGGCGCCTGCGGCTGGAGAATGAAGTGCTGGTCATGTCGAGAAGTTCCTGAAGTGTTGAAAGGGGTTGGCGTGCGATGCAACAGCCGGAACTGTAATGCGAATCATTGTCATTAGCAACCCAAGCAATCACTCCATCCATCAGGTCATGATCTGCGCCCAGGCCCTGTCCAGCCGCTTGGTGCTCACCGGCTGAGGAGTGCGCAGCTCCTGGGCGAAGAAGCTCACCCGCAGTTCTTCCAGCAGCCAGCGGTACTCGTCCATGCGCGCATGGCTGACCCCCTTGAGCTCGGCCAGGCGACGAACCCATCGCTGCTCGAGCGGCCGCAGTTCGGCCAGCCGCGCCGCGTCGCGCGCAGGGTCGGCGCGCCACTTGTCCAGCCGCAGCACGACTGCCTTGAGGTATCGCGGCAGGTGCTGCAGGGCCGGCCAGGGCGTGTGCAACAAGAACCGCTTCGGCACCAGGCGCATCAGTTGCGCCTGCACGTCGTCGGCGACGTCCTTGGCCGGCCGGCTGTCCTTGAGCTTCTTCAGCGCCGCGGCGTGGTCGCTGAGCACCGCCAATGCCTGGCGCGCCACCTCCTGGGCAATGAGGTTCAGGCGCGTACGGCCCTCGTCGAGCCGCGTCTTGAATAGTCGCTCGTCGGTAGGCAGCGGCTCGGCCAGGAAGGCGCGATCCATCGCCACCGCGATGATCTGCTCGCGCAATTCTTCCGCGCTGCCCAGGCTCAGGTACGCCGCACTCATCTTCTGCAGATCGGGGATGTTCCTTTCCAGGAACTTCAGCGGCTCGCGCAGCTGCAGCGCCACCAGGCGGCGCAGCCCGGCGCGGTGCCGCGCCGCGGCCACATCGGGTTCGTCGAAGACCTCGATCTCGACGTGCTCGCCACGGTCGATGAGTGCCGGGAAACCCACCAGCACCTGCTCGCCGCGGCGCACTTCCATGAGCTCGGGCAGTTCGCCGAAGGTCCACGAGGTGTAGCCCACGGTGGCCGCTGGCGCCGCTGCAACCGCTTGCGTTGCCGACGCCGCTGTCACCCGCTTCGCGGCGGGCTTTGGGCTTGCCGCCGTACCCACCGGCAGCGCGACGCCGACCTTCAGCGCCGCCAGTGCCTGGAAGGCGCTGCGCGCCTGCAACCCGAGCTCGGCCTTGAGGCCGGGCAAGTCGCGCCCGGCGCCCAGTTGCCGGCCATGCTCGTCGACGACGCGGAAGTTCATGAACAGGTGCGCAGGCAACTGCTCGAGCTTGAAGTCGTTGCGCTGCACGGCCAGCTGCGTCCGCTCGCGCACGTGCTTGAGCACGACGTCGAGCAAGCCGCCTTGGCCGAACGGCACCGTGGCGCAAAAATCGGCCGCGTAGTCGGGCAAGGGCACCAGGCGCGAGCGCGGCCGCTGGTGCAGTGTCTTGGCCAGGGCCAGCACCTTGGCCTGCAGCATGCCCGGGACGAGCCATTCACAGCGCTCTTCGACGACCTGGTTGAGGGCGTAGATCGGCAGCTCCACCGTGAGGCCGTCCTTGCCGTCGCCGGGTGCATGCAGATAGGTGGCGGCGCAGTCGATGCCGCCCAGTCGCAGCGTCTTCGGGAAGGCCGCGGTGGTGATGCCGGCAGCCTCGTGGCGCATGAGCTCGTCGCGCGTCAGGTGCAGCAGTTTCGGCGCGCCCGGCTTGTCGTTTCTGGCCTGGTCGCGATACCAGCGCTCCAGCGTCGCGCCGCTGTGCACATCGGCCGGCAGTTGCTGGTCGTAGAAGGCGTGGATCAGATCCTCGTCGACCAGCACGTCCTGCCGGCGCGCCTTGTGCTCCAGGTCCTGCACCTGGTCGATGAGCTTGAGGTTGTGCGCCAGGAAGGGCAGGCGCGTGTCCCACTCACCGGCGACCAGCGCTTCGCGGATGAAGATCGTGCGCGCCGCTGCCGGGTCGACATTGCCGAAATTCACGCGCCGGTTGTTGTAGACGACGATGCCGTACAGCGTCGCCCGCTCCAGCGCCACCACCTCGCCGGCCTTCTTCTCCCTGTGCGGCTCCAGCAGCTGCTTTTTCAGCTGGTGGCCGGCCAGCGGCTCGATCCACTGCGGCTCGATCGCCGCCAGGCCGCGGCCGAACAGCCGCGCCGTGTCGACGAGCTCGGCCGCCACCAGCCAGCGGCCGGGCTTCTTGCTCAGATGCGCGCCGGGGTGGCGCCAGAACTTGATGCCGCGCGCGCCCAGGTACCAGTCTTCATCGTCGCTCTTGCAGCCGATGTTGCCCAGCAGGCCGGCCAGCAGCGACAGGTGCAGCTGCTCGTAGCTGGCCGGCTGGGTGTTCAGGCGCCAACCGTGCTCGGCCACCACGGTGTGCAGCTGGGTGTGGATGTCGCGCCACTCGCGCACGCGCCGCGGGCTGATGAAGTTCTCGCGCAGGCGCTGCTCCTGCTGGCGGTTGGTGAGCTTGTGGGTGTCCACGCGCGCGTCCTTCTGATGCGCGTGGCCGTGCACGCCGCGGCCGTCCTCGATCCAGTGCCAGAGCTTGACGGTGCCCACGAACTCCGACTTCTCGTCGTCGAAGGGCTTGTGCTTCTGGTCGGCGGTCTGGGCCTGTTCGAGCGGCCGGTCGCGTACGTCCTGGCCGCTCAGCGCGGCAGCGATGATGAGCACCTCGGTCAGCGATTCGCGGTGCCGCGCCTCGAGGATCATGCGGCCGACGCGCGGGTCCAGCGGCAGGCGCGACAGCTCCTGGCCGATCGGCGTGAGCTCGTTGGCCTCGTCCACGGCGCCCAGCTCCGACAGCAGCGCGTAGCCGTCGGCAATCGCCTTTTTGGGCGGCGGCTCGATGAAGGGGAAGTCGTCGACCACGCCCAGGTTGAGCGCTTTCATGCGCAGGATCACGCCGGCCAGGCTGGAGCGCAGGATCTCGGGGTCGGTGAAGCGCGGCCGGGCGCCGAAATCGTCTTCGCCGTAGAGCCGGATGCAGACACCGTTGGCGACCCGACCGCAGCGCCCGGCGCGCTGCTGCGACGCGGCCTGGCTGACGGGCTCGATCTGCAACTGCTCGACCTTGTTGCGCCAGCTGTAGCGTTTGACGCGCGCCAGCCCGGTGTCGATGACGTAGCGAATGCCCGGCACCGTGAGCGAGGTCTCGGCGACGTTGGTGGCCAGCACGATGCGCCGCCCGTTGCCCGTCTCGAAGACGCGGTCCTGCTCCTGCTGGCTCAGGCGCGCGTAGAGCGGCAGGATTTCGGCCTGCGGCCCGCCCCGGGCTTGCTGCAGCAAGTGGCGGCGCAGGTGATCGGCGGTTTCGCGGATTTCGCGCTCACCGGGCAGGAAGACGAGGATGTCGCCCGGGCCGCCGGCCGTCGAGCCGTCGCGCCAGAGCTCGTCCACTGCATCGGCGATGGCGTCGCCGAGGTCGAAGTCGCGCCTTTCCTCGAACGGCCGCCAGCGCTGCTCGACCGGAAACAGGCGGCCCGAGACCATGATCACCGGCGCCGGCCCCGCCGCGCCCGCGAAGTGCTGCGCGAAGCGGTCGGAGTCGATGGTGGCCGAGGTGACGATGAGCTTCAGGTCGGGGCGCTGGTTCTTGGCCCCCAGCATCAGCTGCCGCAGGTAGCCGAGCAGGAAGTCGATGTTCAGGCTGCGCTCGTGAGCCTCGTCGATGATCAGCGTGTCGTAGGCGCGAAGCAGCGGGTCGCGCTCGGTCTCGGCGAGCAGGATGCCGTCGGTCATGAGCTTGACGCTGGCGCCCGGCTGCAGCCGGTCCTGGAAGCGCACCTTGTAGCCCACCACCTCGCCGAGCGGCGACTTTAGCTCGTCGGCGATGCGCTTGGCCACGCTGCTGGCGGCGATGCGCCGCGGCTGCGTGTGGCCGATCAGGCCGCTGCCGCCGGCACCCCAGCCGCGGCCGAGCTCGAGCAGGATCTTGGGCAGTTGCGTCGTCTTGCCCGAGCCCGTCTCGCCACACACGATGACCACCGGATGCTGGGCGATGGCGCGCGCGATCTCGTCGCGCCGGGCAGAGACCGGCAGCGACTCGGGATAGGTGATCGGCGGGACGGGATTGGCCTGGACGGGGGCCAGGCGACGGGGAGGCTTCACGGGGCGCGGATTATGTCCGCGCGGCGCGGCCGCGCCCGAATCAGCGCGCTTCGTACTGCATGATGCTGATCATCGCGCCCTGCGGATCATTGAAGCCGGCCATGCGGCCCACGCCCGGCACGGTCATCGGTTCCATGCACACCTGGGCGCCCAACGCCTTGGCCTGGGCCAGCGTTTCGTCGAGGTTGTCGACGGTGACGTAGACGCCCCAGCGCGGCGGCATGCCCTGGGCCTGGGCCGGGATCGCCATCAACCCGGCGACGCCGGTCTCGCCGATGTTGGCGACCTGGTAATGGCCCATCTGCGCGCCCATGTCCTTGATCGTCCAGCCGAAGAGCTTGGCGTAGAAGGCCGATGCCGCGGCCGGGTCGCTGGTCATGAGCTCGCTCCAGCTGAAGGCGCCGTGGGTCTTGTAGACGTCCATGTCGGTCTCACGGAAAGTGGGGTGGGCCGAGATCGTGCAGCAGGCCGCGGCAGCCGTCAACGGCGGCGCCCCGACACGGCACAATCCGCTTCGACATGAGCCTCGTCTTCCCGCACACTTTCGTCCCCTGGTTCCGCGCCGTGGCGCCGTACATCCACGCCTACCGCGGCAAGACCTTCGTGGTCGGGCTGGCCGGCGAGGCCATCGCCGCCGGCAAGCTCAACCACTTCGTGCAGGACCTGTCGATCCTGCACGCCATGGGCTTGAAGCTCGTGCTGGTGCACGGCTTTCGGCCGCAGGTGACGGAGCAGTTGGCGGCCAAGGGACATGTCTCGCGCTACTCGCACGGCATCCGCATCACCGACGCGGTGGCGCTCGACGCGGCCCAGGAAGCCGCCGGGCAGTTGCGCTTCGAGATCGAGGCCGCGTTCTCGCAGGGCCTGCCCAACACGCCGATGGCCAACGCCACCGTGCGCGTGGTCTCGGGCAACTTCCTCACGGCGCGGCCGGTGGGCATCGTCGACGGCGTCGACTTCCAGCACAGCGGCCTCGTGCGGCGGGTCGACCAGGCGGCCATCCGCCGCGCCATCGACGGCGGCGCGGTGGTGCTGCTGAGCCCCTTCGGCTTCTCACCCACCGGCGAGGCCTTCAACCTGACGATGGAAGACGTTGCCACCGCCACCGCCATCGCGCTGCAGGCCGACAAGCTGGTGTTCGTGGGCGAAGTCGCAGGCATCCCCGAGCAGCCCGGTGGCGTCGAAGGCGCCATCGACACCGAGCTCGCGCTGGCCGACGCCAAGCGCATGCTCGCCGCCGTGCCGCGGCCGGCGCTGCCGACCGATCCGGCCTTCTACCTGCAGCACTGCGTCAAGGCCTGCGAAGGCGGCGTCGAGCGCTCGCACATCCTGCCCTTTGCCACCGACGGCGCGCTGCTGCTCGAGGTCTTCACCCACGACGGCGTGGGCACCATGGTGGTGGACGAAAAACTCGAGAGCCTGCGCGAGGCCACCGCCGACGACGTCGGCGGCATCCTGCAGCTCATCGAGCCGTTCGAGAAGGACGGCACGCTGGTGCGCCGCGAGCGCACCGAGATCGAGCGCGACATCGAGAACTACAGCGTCGTCGAGCACGACGGCATCATCTTCGGCTGCGCCGCGCTCTATCCTTATCCAGAGGCGCGCACCGCCGAGATGGCCGCGCTCACCGTCTCGCCGCTGACGCAGAGCCAAGGTGATGGCGAGCGGCTGCTCAAGCGCGTCGAGCAGCGCGCCCGTAGCGCCGGGCTCGACAGCATCTTTGTGCTCACCACGCGCACCATGCACTGGTTCATCAAGCGCGGCTTCACACCCGTCGATCCCGACTGGCTGCCCGAAGCCCGCAAGCGCAAATACAACTGGGACCGGCGGTCGCAGGTGCTGGTCAAGAAATTCGTTTGAATTCGTCTGAATATCAAGAGGCAAGAACCATGGCTCGAATGGTGCAATGTGTGTATCTCAAGAAAGAAGCCGAGGGCCTGGGATTCAGCCCTTACCCTGGCGAGCTGGGCAAGCGCATTTACGACAGCGTGAGCAAGGAAGCCTTCGAGGCCTGGAAGAAGCACCAGACCATGCTCGTCAACGAAAACCGCCTCAACCTGGCCGATGCCAGGGCGCGGCAGTATCTGGCGCGGCAGATGGAGCAGTTCTTCTTTGGCGACGGCGGCGACAAGCCAGTGGGCTACGTGCCGCCAGCGCCCTGAGCGGCGGGGTATCTCCCCACGGCGGGCCCGCCCGGCGTGGGTATATTGCGCGTTGCATCCCTATTCCCGGAGTCGCTGCATGCACAAAGCCACCCTGTCCGACCTGCTGGCCCAGAAGGCTGCACTAGAAAAGCAGATCGCTGAAACCCAGCGCAGCGAGCGGGCCGAAGCCGTGGCACAGGTACGGGGCTTGATGCAGCAGTACGGACTGACCTTGGCCGATATCGGCGCCAGATCCACCGCTGCCCCGAGAGTCCATGCGGTCAAGCGCAAGGTTGCCGCCAAGTACCGCGACGCGGCCACGGGCCAGACCTGGTCGGGCCGCGGCCTGCAGCCCAACTGGCTGAAGGCAGCGCTGGCCAGCGGCCGCTCAATGCAAGACTTCGCGCTCTGAACCGTGAGCCTGGCGCTCGGACCCCCACTGGCCGTGCCTGCTTGAGCAACGAATCCAAGCCGGTCCTGTTGCGCGCTCGCCTGGCCGCGCTGAACAGCGCTGCCGCGTCCGGCCTGAGCGTGCTGTCGGTAGGCTTGGCAGCGCTGGTGCTGTCCTATGCCGGCACCTTGAGCCTGGCGCTTTCGCCCTGGAGCGCGATCGCGCTGCCGGCCGGTCTGGCCCTGGCCGCGCAATGGCGCTGGGGACGCAGCGTCCTCATTGGCGTGGGCGTGGGCACGCTGGCAGCGCTGCTCGGCTCGGGCATGCCCTGGGGCGCCGCGTTGCTGGGTGCCGCCGTGGTCGTGCTGTCCGGCCTGCTGGCCCACGCGATGATGCTGCGTCTGGATTTCGACGCGCGCCTGGAGCGCGTCAGCGACGTGGCCATCCTGGCCGTGGCCGCCGCGGGCGGTGCCGCCTTGCCCGCCGCGTTGGCCGTGTCGACCTGGGTCACGGCCACCACCGGCCTGACTGCCTGGGAAGCCTTCAGCGTCGGCTGGTGCGTGCTCGGCCTGGGCATGCTGTGCACGGCCGTGGCGGTGCTGGCGTTCGACCGCGGACTGCTGCACGCGCTGCAACCCGGGGTGGCCTGGAAGTCGACCGCGGCCGGCGCCGCCAGCGTGGCCGTGATGCTGTGGTTGCTGTGGTTGTCGCCCTCGGCGCGCTCGCCGGTCGGGGCCTTTGCACTGTTCCTGCCCCACGTCGTGGTCGTCGTGCTCGTGCTGCGCGGTCACCTGGCGCTGGCCGCCAGCGGCCTGCTGGTGGCTTCGCTGCTGGTGACGGGCTCGGCGGCCAAGGGGCTGTCCTTCTGGGTCGCCGGCGGCAGCCTGCCGGCGGCGTTGGCCGCCTGGGTGGGATCGGCCTTAACGCTGCTGCTGGTGACGCAGGCCGCCACCGCCGACTGGCGCGGGCGCTCGCAGCGCTGGGAGTGGGCGCTCGACGGTTCGCGCCTGGGCGTGGCCGACTGGCATCTGCAGCGCGAGGACGGTTTTGCCTCGGCCGCCTGGCGCACGCTCACCGGCCACCCGGACCGGCACTGGGACCCGCTGGCATGGCATCAGCAGGTGCACCCTGAAGACCGTCGCGCGCTGGCCGATGCCATTGCCTCGCTCACCGTGGGCCAGGACGGCCGGCGGCAGCTCGAGTTGCGCATGCAGCGCGGCGATGGCTGGCGCTGGCTTGAAGCGACGCTGCTGGTGATCGAGCGCGACGGCGCCGGGCACCCGGTGCGCCTGCTGGCCACGCTGGCCGACGTGCACGACAAGCGCCAGGCGCAGGAGCGCCAGCTGATGTCGGTGAGCCTGTTCCAGCACCTCCACGAAGGCCTGCTCATCACCGACGCCGATCACCTCGCGCTCGACGCCAACCCGGCCTACAGCCACATCCTGGGCGTGCCGCGTGACGAGCTGCTGGGCACCGTGCCGTCGCTGCTGCGCCCGACGCCAGCCGACCCGGTGGCGCGCCAGCAGCGCGCGGCCATGTGGGCCGGCCTGCGCGACACCGGCAGCTGGCGCGGCGAGTTGCTGGAGCGGCGCCGCAACGGTGAGCTGTGCACGCTGCAGGCCACCATCTCCACCGTGCGCGGGCCAGAGCAGGACCTGCGCTACCACGTGCTCGTGATCTCCGACATCACGCAGCAGCAGATGCAGCGTGAGCAGCTCGAACGCCAGGCTCACTTCGACGAGCTCACCCGGCTGCCCAACCGGGCACGCCTGTCTGAGCTGCTCGACGACGCCATGCGCGCTGCCGACCGCGACGGCTACCTGCTGGTGGTCTGCTACCTCGACCTCGACCGCTTCAAGCCCGTCAACGACCGCTTCGGCCACGCCGCCGGCGACCGCCTGCTGGCCGAGCTCGCCGGCCGCCTGCGCAGCGCGCTGCGCAGCCGCGAACACTGGACCGACTCCGCAGCCCGGCTGGGCGGCGACGAGTTCGTGATGCTGCTGCGCGCCGGCACGCTCGGAGAGGCCCGGCTGGCGGTGGAGCGTGTGCTGCGCGTGGTCTCGCAGCCCTACGTCATCGACCCCGCGCAGGACCCGGTGCAGGTGACCTCGAGCATGGGCGCCACGGTCTACCCCATCGACCGCAGCGACGCCGACACCCTGCTGCGCCACGCCGATCACGCCATGTACGGCGCCAAGCAGTCGGGCCGCAACGGCTATCTCTTCTTCGACCCCGAACACCGCCGCCGCACCGAAGAGCGCGCGCTCGCCATCGGCCGCATCCAGGAGGCCCTGGACCAGCAGGAATTCGTCCTCTACTACCAGCCCAAGGTCGACATGCGCACCGGCCGCGTGCACGGCTTCGAAGCGCTGCTGCGCTGGGAGCACCCGCAACAGGGGCTGGTGGCGCCGATGCAATTCCTGCCTCTCATCGAGAACACCGGGCTGACTTCGCGCGTCGGCGACTGGGTCATCGCGCAGGCGCTCGACCATCTCTCGTCCTGGCGCCGCGACGGACTGGACTTCTCGGTCAGCGTCAACGTCTCGGCGCGCCACCTGCAGGAGCCCGACTTCGCGCTGCGCCTGTCGGAGCTGCTGGCGCGCCACCCCGAGCCCCTGGCCGAGCATCTGGAGATCGAGATGCTGGAAACCGCGGCCCACGCCGACATCGAAGCCACCTCGGCTCTGCTGCTGCGTTGCCGCGCCCTGGGCGTGCGCTTCGCACTCGACGACTTCGGCACCGGCTATTCCACCCTCACCTACCTCAAGCGGCTGCCGGTGGACGTGCTCAAGATCGACCGCAGCTTCGTGCACAACATGCTCGACGACGCCCAGGACCGCGCCATCGTCGAAGGCGTGATCGGCCTCGCCGGCACCTTCGGCTGCGTCGTCGTGGCCGAGGGCGTCGAGAGCCCGGCGCAGGCGCGCACGCTGCTCGACCTGGGTTGCACCATCGGCCAGGGCACCGGCATTGCAGCACCCATGCCCTCGTCGCTGGTCGCGACCTGGGTGCGCGACTACAAGGGCATGTTCGCCTTGTCACCGGCGCCGGCGCCGGACGCCGGCGTCGCTAGACTCGGCGGGTGATTCCACCCGGCTTCCTGCAGGAACTGCTCGCTCGCGTCGACATTGTCGACGTCGTGGGCCGCCACGTCGAGCTCAAGCGCGGCGGCGCCAACCTCATGGGGCTGTGTCCCTTTCACGGCGAGAAATCGCCGAGCTTCTCGGTCAGCCCGGCCAAGCAGTTCTATTACTGCTTCGGCTGTGGCGCCAGCGGAGACGCCATCCGCTTCCTCACCGAGCACCTGGGGCTGAGCTTCGTCGAAGCGGTGCGCGACCTCGCCCAGGGCGCCGGGCTGACCGTGCCCGAGGAAGATGTCAGCGCCGAAGAACGCCAGCGCCGCGACACCTTGCGCCAGCGTCGCTTGAACCTCGGCGAAGTGCTGACGCGGGCGGCCGACTTCTACCGCCAGCAGCTCAAGGCACAGCCACGCGCCATCGACTACTTCAAGAAGCGCGGCCTCACCGGCGCCATCGCGGCGCGCTTCGGCCTCGGCTTTGCGCCACCGGGCTGGCGCACGCTGGCCGGCGTGTTCCCGGACTACGACGACCCGCTGCTCGAAGAAGCCGGCCTGGTGCGCCTGCGCGAGGCCGAAGCAGGCGCTGCGCACGACAGCAGCGAGCGCGGCCGCTACGACTGGTTTCGCGACCGCGTGATGTTCCCGATCCGCGCCGTCGGCGGCGAGGTCATCGGCTTCGGCGGCCGCGTGCTCGACGACAGCAAGCCGAAGTACATCAACTCGCCCGAGACGCCGCTGTTCAGCAAAGGGCGCGAGCTCTACGGCCTCTTCGAGGCCCGGCAGGCGCTGCGCGACAAGGGCTACGCGCTGGTTGTCGAGGGCTACATGGACGTCGTGGCGCTGGCGCAGGGCGGTTTCCCGAACGCCGTCGCCACACTCGGCACGGCCTGCACCGCCGACCATGTGCAGAAGCTGTTTCGCTTCACCGATGCGGTCGTCTTCAGCTTCGATGGCGACGCCGCCGGCCGCCGCGCGGCCGGCCGCGCGCTGGAAGCATCATTGCCACACGCCAGCGACCTGCGCACCGTGCGCTTTCTCTTCCTGCCGCCGGAGCACGACCCCGACAGCTACGTGCGCGAGCTCGGCTCCGCCGCCTTCGACGAGCAGGTGGCCAAGGCGGTGCCGCTGTCGCGCCAGCTCATCGAACAAGCCGCCGAAGGCGCCGACCTGGGCACCGCCGAGGGCCGGGCGCGCATGCTGGCGCAGGCCAAGCCCTTGTGGAGCGCGCTGCCCGACGGCGCCTTGAAGCGCCAGCTCCTGCCCGAGTTGGCTCGCCAGGCCCAGCTCGAGCTGCCCGACCTCACGAGCCTGTGGGGCGCCGCCGTGGCCGCCGCCACTGCGAACCCGGGCCGCGCCCCGCTGCCACCGCGCCGCGCGGCCCTGCGTTCGCCGGGGCGCAAGGCGCCGGCGGGGCTGGCCGACCTGGCGCTGCGGCTGCTGCTGCGCCACAGCGACTGGTGGTCGCGCCTGCCCAGCGACGACCACAGCCTGCTACACGAACTGGGCGGCCCGCATGGCGAGGTCGTGGCCTGGCTCGAGCAACAGCTCACCGAGCATGGCGACCAGACCTGGGCCGCGCTCGAGCAGTCCCTCGACGGCCAGCCGTGGGACGCCGAGGCACGTCGCTGGGTGGACGCCGCGGCTGCCGACGAGGAGCAGAGCTTCGACGACCTGCTGCGCGTCACGCATCGCCTGTGGCGCGTGCGGCTCGAACTCGAGGTGGCCGAACTGATCGGCACCGGCAAGACCGACCGCGCCACGCTCGACGGCGTGCAGGCGCTGCGCGCGCGCATCAAGGCCCATCAGGCGGCTGAGCGCGACCCCTCCGGCGCAGCAGCGACACTCTGATGGTGAGCGGCTGTAGCGGTATAATCCGCGGTTTGTCGCAGCGGCAAGAGTGACAGCAGCACGATCTTCGGGACAACTGGGCCCCGACCACCCCCCGAAAAGGGCAACTCCGGTCAACGCCACCCTCCCCCGCAAGAGCTGCACACCCAGTGGGTTCACGCGAACTTGCCTGCCCGACACGCGCGCGCCCTGACGCCGCCGCCAGCTTCGCTGTGCGACGGGCCGGTCAGGCTGCGGTCCGCCTGGCCGGCGCACTCCGGCCAGGGCCGTGCTGCAGCGCGTCTCGCGCGTGTCCCCCGTCGCCACTTCAGCCCCAAGGACCCGCATGACCGCCAAGAAGCCCGCGCCTTCACCCGCACCCACGGCCAAAGCCGCAGCCGCTGTCAAGCCCGCTGCCGACCCGAAGGCCAAGACCGTCGTGGCGGCCAAGCCGGCCGCACCTGCCAAGCCGGCCACACCTGCCAAGCCGGCCGCACCCGCCAAACCGGCGGCCAGGACCGCTGTCGAGGCAAAGGCCGATCCCAAGGCTTCGAAGCTCGAGGCCAAGGCTGGCAAGCCGGCCGCCAAGGCCGTGCCCGCCAAGCCCGATCCCAAGGGCGCCAAGGCCGGCAAGAAGGGCGCAGAGCCCGCCAAGAAGGGGGCGGCCCTCGTTGAAGAGGTCGACCTGGGCGACATCGAGGCTGAGATCGAAGGAGAAGTCGAAGCCGAAGTCGAGGTCGTCGGCGAGAAGACCGAAAAGGCCAAGCCTTTGCGCATGAAGGTCAGCCGCGCCAAGGAGCGGGCGCTGATGCGCGAGTTCGGCCTCGAGGAGACCACGCTCACCGAAGAAGAAGCCGCCAAGCGCCGCCAGGAGCTCAAGACGCTCATCAAGATGGGCAAGACGCGGGGCTTCCTGACGCACCAGGAGATCAACGACCACTTGCCCGAGAAGCTGATCAACGAGGAAATCCTCGAAGCCATCATCTCGATGCTCAACGACATGGGCATCGCGGTCTATGAGCAGGCGCCCGACGCGGCCACGCTGCTGGTCGCCGGCGGCGGCGCCACCACCGCCACCGAAGAAGAAGCCGAGGAAGCCGCCGAAGCCGCGCTGTCCACCGTCGACAGCGAGTTCGGCCGCACCACCGACCCGGTGCGCATGTACATGCGCGAGATGGGCACGGTCGAGCTGCTCACGCGCGAAGGCGAGATCGAGATTGCCAAGCGCATCGAGGGAGGCCTGCAGGCCATGATGCTGGCCATCAGCGCCAGCCCGACGACGATCGCCGAGATCCTGGCCACGGCCGACAAGATCGCCGCCGGCGGCATGCAGATCTCCGAGGCCGTGGACGGCTTCATCAGCAGCGACGAAGCCGACGACTACGTGGCCGAAGAGGATTTCGACGAATTCGACGAAGA
>JANMVM010000098.1:0-5450 GCA_031392695.1 Rubrivivax sp. | reverse complement strand
CGCCGACGACGCGCACGTCATCTACGGCACCGCCTACGACGAAACGCTGGGCGACCAGCTGCGCGTGACCGTCATCGCCACCGGCCTGAGCAGCAGCCGCAAGGCCGCCGCAACGCCGCCGCAGCTGGTGGTGCAGCACACGCACCACACGCCGCATCACACGCCGCATCACACGCCGCAACAGCACCTGCGCACCGGCACCGACAACATCCCGGTGCTCAACCAGGTGGCGCAAGCCGGCACGGCGCAGGCCACGCACGCCCCGCAGGCGGCGCAGAACCACAGCTACGAAGGGCTCAACACCCCCAGCGTGTGGCGCACCAACCGCACCCACGCCGCGGCCAAGGTCGATGCCCTGGCCAGCAATGGCGTGGACGAGATCGAGATCCCGGCGTTCCTGCGCAAGCAGGCCGACTGAGCGCGCGCACGCCGCGGCCCTGCGGCCGCGCGGCGTGCGGCGGGGCGCAAGCGCTGGCGGTAGGTGCGGCGCAGGTCGTCGGGCGTTGGCGGCCCCGGGCGCTGGCGTGAGCGCCTGGCGGAGTCGCCGCCTCTGCTCTGGCGCTCGCCCGCTGCTGGTTGCGGACTACGTGCTGGCGGCGCGGTGGGTGCGCCCGCAGCGCCCCTCAGGTGCCCCGGGCGGTGAAGGAATAGCGGCGCGCGGTCGACGCCGTGAGCCGCAGATCGGCCACCGTCAGCGCCGTGCCGGACCAGTCGCGCGCCGACGCCAGCACGCGCAGCACCACGTCTGCATCGTGTCCGTCCTTGAACGCGGCGTCGGCTTGCAGGCTGTCGTGGACCGCGCCGATCGAGTCCGCCGGCGGCAGCTGCGCGATGCGCATGAAATACATCGGCGCCACGTTCGGCGCGCCGGTCACGATGGCGAGCTGCACGATGAGCGAACGGTAGACATCGCTCTCGCCGCGCTCGCCCACCAGGCGCTGGCGGGCGTCGACGGCCAGGCCGGTCTTGAGCAGCCGGTACAGGTTGACGAAACGGATCAGCCGGCGCGGCGTGGCGCCGATAAGCGGCGCAAATCGTTCCAGCGCGTCGGCCTCCCAGCGTGTGAGTTCAAGGCCCGCAGCCTGCGCCGTCAAGGGCGGCACGGACCGGGGTGCCGCCCCGTTGGCCAGCGCCGGCGCCGGCGCCGGTGCGGCTGATTCACTGCTCGTGCTGTCCTGCCGCCGCGGCTGGCCCGGCGGGCGCGGCGCGGCAGCGTCGGTCGGGTCGGCCCCGTCGCTCTCGACCTGGCTGTCCAGCAGCGCCACGCGGCGTACGTCGGGCTCCACCAGCGTGTTGACATAGCGCTGCGCACTGTCTGGGTCGACGGGGCGCACCCAGTACGGGATCTGGAAGATCTTCTCCAGGTAGTCGTGCGAGCTGGCGCCAGCGCTTTCGCCCGCCACGCCCGCGCCGGCGAAAGGTCGTGTCTCGCCCAGCAGCTTGGGGAACTGCTCGCGCAGCGCACGCGAGACCCAGCGCGCATCCACCGCCACCACCACCGTGAACAGCGGGAAGCACAGCAGCAGGTGCACGGCCTGCAGCACGTCGACCACGACCTGCGGCGGGCAGCGGTCCAGATCGTCGATGTACAGGATGATCCGCGACAAACGGGGGAGCGGCTCCTGGCTTGCGGTGCGCAACTCGGCTTCGATGGGCTCGAGGGCAACCGCGCCTTCGAGCAGGCGCCCGAACAGTTCGCTCCGCCGGGCCAGCAGGTCGAGCGCGGCCGGCGGCTCCAGCAGCGTGAGCAGGCTGCGCACTTCGCCGGCCGACATGCGCACTTCGGGTTCCTTCTCAAGGCGCTCGAGAAAGCGTTCCACGGCGCGCAGCACCTCTTCGGCCAGGCGCTGTGATTGGTTGCGCTCACCGTCGTCGTTGGCCGCCCCCATCAACTGGGCAAGCTGGCCGAAGTCGCGGCGGATCGCGGCAATGATGCCCAGGTGCTTGGCGTAGTCGCCGTCGATGGCCTTGGCGCGGATGAAGGCATTCAAGCGGCTGCGCGCGCTCGCGGCCTCGAAGTCGCTGCGCGCCTCGCTCAGGCGCGCCTCGGCCTCGGCCAGGGCGCGCTCGGCGGCTTCCAGCGCCTGCTTGCGCTTGCGCACGTCGTCTTCGGCCGCGGCCTTGCGTGCCGCCACCGGCGCGGCCTTGGCCTCTTCCACGTCCTGCTCGGCCAGCGCACGCAACTTCTTGTCGAACCGGTCGACCTCGCTCAAGGCGGCCGAAGCCCGGTTCAGGAGTGTCCCGCCCCAGGCGGCCGCACCGGCGAGCGCGCCCGACAGCGCCAGCACCGACTCCTGGATGTTTTTCAGCGCCGGCCACTGCAGCAGCGTCGCCGCAAGGTCGCGCACGCCCACGGCCAGCAGCGGCACGCCCAGCAGCAACACGACCACCGATGCGATCCACGGCCAGGTGCCCAGTCGCGCCACGCCGGCGCGTGCGACCAGGCGCGCGCGCCCGGCTTCGGAGTGGGCCTGCTCCAGCACCTCCAGCACACGGCCGCTGCTGTCGCCCAGTTCCGGCACGCCCAGGGCGTCGCCGACGCGGCCGGCACTGGCCTTGACCCCGGGGCGCTCGAGCAGGCTGTCCATCAGCGCGCGCGCATAGGTGCCCGCACCCACGCCGGAGGCGCGCACCAGCGCCTCTTCGTACTCGCGCCGCGCGCGTTCGGCTCGCAGTTCGGCGCTGCGCCGCTCCGCGCGGCGCGAGACCACCTCATCCAGCGCGTCCAGCTTCAGCTGCTGTGCGGTGGCCAGGCGGTTGAAGATGCGCTCCGCGTCCGAGGGGCCTGCCTTGCGCTGGCCCTGCAGGGCGCGGTCAAGCTCGGTGAAGATGTACTCGACGAGGCTGGCCCACAGATTGGTCTCGATGTAGTGCCAGGCATTGAAGCGAATCTGCACGACGTCGGGCAGGAAGGGCCCCGCAGGCAGACGCAGCTCCGCGCGCCGGGTGGCGTCGTCCGACAGTGCCTTCACCTTGTCGTGGATGAGGCGCATGAAGAAGGTCTTGCCGCTGCCCCATTCTCCAAACACCCCGATCGCCAGCGGCGGCTTGACGCTGCCGGCCACGGCAATGCGGGCGAAGGCAGCGGCTTCGTCTTCGACGCCCAGCAGATCCAGCGGTGGCGCCAGCGGGTCGTCGGCGGTGAATGAGCCGATGATCGGCAGGCTCGCCGTGGCTGCCTGGTCCAGGCGTGCCCAGTCCTCGCCGTGCCGCGGGCCCAGGCCGAGGACGAAGGTGCGGTATTCGCTGCGCCAGCGCTCGGCGTCAATACCCCAGCCCCGCACCTGGTCGACGTGATCACTGGGGTTGCGAAAGGCATAGGCCGCCATGAGGTGACGCGCACCGAGCAAGGGCGGCCCCTGCGCCGCGACCGCCACGTTGCGCGCGATGCGCGCCGCCTGGTCCAGCAGATTGCGCGTCGAGCGTGAGTACAGCGGATCGACCGCAGGCAGGGCGCCGCTGTCGGCGCTGGCCAGGTAGCGGTCGCGCTCGCGCTCCTTGATGGCCTTGCTCTTGAAGATGGCGGCCCGGTCGATCGACGTGTTGCTGCTGACAAAGCCGCGGAACCACTCGCAGACCGGGTCTGCGGCCCACAGGAAGGCGACGATCAGCGCGGTGTAGGAGATGGGTGCCGCCTGGCTGCCGCCGACCTGCGCGCCAATCCGGCACAGCCGCTCCAGTTCGGGATCGAACAAGACCCAGGCCGGCTCGGCTGGCAGCGTCCGCCCGCCGGCAGGCCGTTGCGCTGGCGTGGGCGTGCTGACTTCGGCGCCGGCCGCGGACGGCGTATCACCATCCTCACGCCCCGGCGTTGAGCCTGCCGCGCGGGGACTCTCTTGCGCGACGAAGGACCCGACGTCGCCCGACTTGAGGTCCGGTGCATTCTTGTCCATGGCGTATGCCTCCGACGCCCAATGTACGACTGCCGGTTCTTCGCTTCAATCCTCCTCGCCCGTCCCAGGCTGCGCCGCCGCTTTCGCGCCCGCCAGAGACTTCTCTCGGAGACGCAAGCTTGGCCACGCCGAGGTCCATGCCGTTTGCGGCCCGCGATGCACGCTGCGCGAAAAGCCGCGCCGGGGCCGCCGCAGATCGGGCTGCCCTGGTCAGTCAGATCGTCAAGATGCGGGCCGGGGTCGGCAGCCCTTCGAACGCACGAAGATTCTCAGTGACCCGACCAGAAGTCGCACCGATGCCGCGCCGCGAAACTGGAAGTGGTAGCGACCCCGGCCGGGTCGAACGAGATGGCCTTGTCTGCGCCAGCGTGGTACCGAGGCCAGTGCGGCGCCGAATCATGAGCGTTGGGGTTGCCGGCCCGCGCGAACTGCGCCCAGTAGCGAATCATGCGAGCCGAAAGTGCCCGCTGCGCCGGTGTCATGGGTGTGGCAGCCACGGCCAGCGGCGCCGTCATCTTGAACAGGTACTGCAACTCGCTGGCGTGGTAGGCGCCCCAGGTCCCTGCCGGGTGGCTGGGCGTGTCGGGCAAGAAGATCATGGGCGGGTTCGGATCGGCGAATTCGTACTGGTAGGTCTCGGTATACCTCGACAGCGACTGGGCGGTGTTGCGTGCCGGGCACGAGTAGGCACTGTCCGTGCCGATGGCATCGATGGCACGAATGGGCGCCGCAAAGCTGGCCACGGGGTAGAGCGGGTCGACCTCAGCCGTGGTCTTGTGGGCGTCGAAGAAAGACAGCGTCAGGAACTCGGCCACCGGATAGTTGGCCGCCGTGACCGGGCCCAGGCCGGCAGGCGGCACGGTGAAGTCGAAGTAGAAGGCCGAGATCAGCGAATACTCGTTCGCGTTCGACCCTTCGATGACGGGAACGCGGTGGAAATTGCCCGACGCGAAGGCGTCCCGGTGGGTTTGAAACAGCACCTTGTTGTCCACCGTCACCACCATGCCGTTGCCGCCGATCAGTGCGCCCTGGTTGGCCAGGATCTGCGCCAGGCTCAGGCTCCGAATGCAAGCCGCGCTGTTCTGGTTGACGCAACCCGCCGCGCTGGCGAAGGCCTTGCCCTTGTCTTCGGCGGCCGACAGCGACGGTGTGTCCAGCGAGTAGCTGGCGCTTTGTGCAATGGCCCTGTGGAACAGGCCGGCGGACAGCGGTGAAGCGAGGTGCGTGTGAACGCTGTGACCACCGGCAGATTCGCCGAAGATCGTCACGTTGTGTTTGTCGCCGCCGAAGCGCGAGATATTGTGGCGCACCCACTTCAGGGCGGCCTGCTGGTCCATGATGCCGTAGTTGCCCGAAGAGCCGCCGCCTTCGGCGCTGAGCGCCGGATGCGCAAGTTGACCCAGCGCGCCGAGCCGGTAGTTGATGGTCACCACGACCACACCCTGGCCGACGAGTTGAGTGGGGTCGTAGTCCTCGCTCTCGCCCAGCCACAACGCGCCGCCGTGAATCCACACCATCACCGGCAGGTCTTCACCCCGGGTGGGCCGGTAGACGTTG
>JANMVM010000096.1:0-9983 GCA_031392695.1 Rubrivivax sp. | reverse complement strand
CGTGTGGTGGGCGTGATGGGGATGGGGCTTGTCGACGTGCTGCAGCGGGCCCGGCGGGCCAGCCTTCTGGCCGAGCCTGAGCGGCTCGATGCCGCACAGCGCGACGATGTCGACATCGTCGCGGCGCAGCAGTTCCTGCAGCAGCACCTGGCCGCGCATGCCGGTGCCGATCATCGCCAGGCGCAGGCGGCTGCGCTGGGCGCGCAGCGGGCTGGCGGCCAGCAGGCCGAGGGCGCTGGCGCCGGCCAGGAAGTGGCGGCGGGAGGTCGTCATGTCGGTCTCCAACACGGGCTCGGACAGCCAGAGGCCCCGGCCGACGCGGTTGCCGGGTGCCGGTGCCGCCGCCACCGCCACCGCATCACAAGGCGGCGGTGACCACCATCTCGACGCGCCACTCGGGCTTGGCCAGGTCGGCCTTGACGGTGGCTCGCGGCGGCGCGTGGCCGGCCGGCAGCCAGGCCTCCCAGACGGCGTTGAGGGCCGGGAAGTCGGCCAGGTCCTTGATGAAGATCTGGCACATCAGCAGCTTGCTCTTGTCGGTGCCGGCGCGCGCCAGCAGCGCGTCGATGGCGGCCAGCACCTGCCGGGTCTGGCCGCCGATGTCCTGGCTGCCGTCGGCGGCCACCTGGCCGGCGAGGTAGCAGACGCCGTTGTGAACGGCCATCTCGGACAGTCGCGTGCCGACGTCGAATCGTTGCACCATGTCAGTGTTGACCTTTCTTGCGCTTGCCCGTGTGGTGGGCGTGATGGGGATGGGGCTTGTCGACGTGCTGCAGCGGGCCCGGCGGGCCAGCCTTCTGGCCGAGCCTGCTTTCCTTGCCGGCCAGCAGCTTCTTGATGTTGCCTTCGTGGCGCCAGATGAGCAGCAGGCTCATCGCGGTGATGGCCAGCAGCGCCGGCTCCACGCCCCAGATCAGGGCTTGGTAGAAGGGCGCGAAGGCCGCCGCGACGATCGACGCCAGCGACGAGTAACGGAAGAAGGCCGCGATGATGACCCAGCTCAACAGCACCGCCAGGCCGAGGTAGGGGTTGATCGCCATCAGCGCGCCGGCGGCGGTGGCCACGCCCTTGCCGCCCTGGAAGCGAAAGAACAGCGGCCACAGGTGGCCCACGAAGGCGGCCAGGCCGGCAAACGCCGCCGTGGTCTCGCCCAGGCCGTAGCGCGGGCCGAAGATCAGCACCAGCAGCACCGGCACATAACCCTTGAGTGCATCGAAGGCCAGCGTCAGGATGGCCGCAGCCTTGTTGCCCGAGCGCAGCACGTTGGTGGCACCCGGGTTCCTGCTGCCGTAGCTGCGTGGATCGGCCAGGCCCAAGCCGCGACTGATGATGACCGCAAACGACAGCGAGCCGACGAGGTAGGCGCCCAGGAGCGCCAGGACGGGAATGAGGCCTTGCATGGGCTGCAAAGTTTACGCTGACAGGCAGGACTGGCCCGGACTGACTGGCCCGGCTGCCGGCCGCAACCACGTCGTCGACGACACCGTCAACGTCATCGGCTCGGTGCAGGTGGCGTGGTGCAACCTGATCCAGGCCACCCTTCGGCGCGTCGCCGGCATCCAGGTCAACATCGCGCAGCGCAGCACCGGCGACCCCCGCCTGGCCGCGGCGGCCGAGCAGCCGGGCTGGCGCACAGTCGGCAGCTACCTCGGGCCGCTCGGCTTTGCCTGCGACACCGCGTTGCTGGCCAAGCGCGAGCTGGCGCTGCCGCGCAACTGGGCCAACCTGCTGCGGCGCGAGGTCAAGGGCGAGGTGCAGAGGGCCAACCCGGCCGGCAGCGGTGGCGCTGACCCCAGCGAAGGCACTGGGGGATCGGCGCAATGTCGATGATCAAGGACGCGCCGCACCCTCAGGCGGCCCGCTGACGCTACGAAAGGGCGCCCTCGCCGCAGGCGCAGCAGTTCGCCTTTGCCGTGCACGGCTTCCAGGTGCCGTCGAACAAGGCCACGCCGCTGGACCCGCGCGTGCCCGACCTGCGCACGCCCAAGCTCATCGACTGCGACTGCGACTGCGTCCGCTGCGGCCAGCCCGCCGAGCGCCAGCGCGTGCAGCAACCGATCAGGACCGATGAGCGCACATCAAACCGGTCTGTAGAAGCCCAGGTCGCGCTTGCTGACGTCGAAGTGCGCGAGGTTGGGGAAGATGCCCAACAGGTCGGTGTCGGACAGCCCGAACCAGCGCCCCAGTGTGTTGCCCAACTGATCGACCGAGATCTCGGGCAGCAGCGAGCCGTTGCCCAATTGGTCGGGGCTGCTGTCGAAGTTGTTGTTGTTGGTGTTCTTGGGCCCCAGGGTGGCGAAGCGGCCATACAGGTCGCCGCCGTTGACGGCACCCCCCATGACAAAGTGGTTTGAGCCCCAGCCGTGGTCGGTGCCGTCGCCGTTGCTGGTGAAGGTGCGGCCGAAGTCGCTGGCGGTGAAGGTGGTCACCTTGTCGCGCGCGTTCAGGCTACCGAGCGTGTTGTCGAAGTACTGCATGGCCTGCGCCACGCGGGCCATGAGGTCAGCCTGGGTCCGGTTTTGCAGGTCGTGGGTGTCGAAGCCGCCCACGCTGACAAAGAACACCTGCCGCGTGGCGCCGGTGGCGCCCCTCAGGCCGGCGTCGATCATGCGTGCCACGACCTGGAACTGCTGCGCCAGCGCGCTGGCGGCGGTGGTACCGGCCACCGCGGCCAGCGGGTTGACGTAGCGCAGCTTGGGGTCATTGTTGGCGTTGTAGGCAGTGCCTGCAGCCGGCGGCGTGCCGAAGGCGGCGTCGCTGGCCGGGCGCAGTGCCGTGCGCAGGATCTGCTCGGCGTCGATCGAGCGCCGCGCCACTGCCGCCACGTCGGCGTCAAACGGATGCGGGGTGCGCGTGCTGGTGGCCAGACGCTGCAGGGCCATCCCCACATCGAGCGAACCGAAGACCTGGCCCGCGCTGTTCACACCCAGCGCAATGGCGCCGGTGCTGTTGACCTGGTACTGCTGCACCACATTGCCCGCCAGCCAGACCGAGTTGCCGGTGGCCGACACCGCCGTAAAAACGGGGCGCGTGTTCTGGCTCGCCACCAGGTCGCCCATCAGGCCGGCCCAGCCGCGGGTGGTGCCTTCAGGCCCCAGCGCCTGCCAGGTGTTTTGCTGGTCGTTGTGCGAAAACAGCCGCGCCGGCTTGGGCCAGGTGCTCAGCGCGTACTGCGCCTTGGTGGTCGGCGTGATCAGCGGCCCGATGTTGGGCACGATGGCCAGGCGCTTGTCGGAGTCGAACAGCGTTTGCACTGCGCCCAGCAGCGGGTGCAGCGCAAAGGTGCGGCCCTGCGCGCGTGCCGGCAGGATCGGCAACACGCCGCCCAGCCGCGCCGGTGAGCCCAGCGCCGCCGCCATGTTGGGCGGCGTGCCAGGCGCCAGCAGCGCGATCGGGTCGGGCGCCTGGGTGCGGGTGGCGGAGTAGGCATTCCACGACGCGGTGTCGGTGGGCAGCACCATGTTGAAGGCGTCGTTGCCGCCGTAGAAGAACAGGCAGACGATGGCGCGGTAGTCGCCCGGCACCGCCGCCATGGCCGAGCCCATGGCCGCCAGGTTCAGGGCCAGCGGTGTGGCGCCGCTGCCCACCAGCGCCGTCATGGCGCTGGCCTGGCGCAGGAAGGCCCGGCGCGAAGCGTTGTTGATGATGTGCATGCGTGTTCTCCCGTGCCTTACTTCTGAACCACGTACTCGGGCGCGGCCAGCGTCAACAGCACGGTGGCGTTGACGCGGTTGCGCTTGGCGGCGTCGATGGCGGCCTGGTTGGTGCCGCCCGCGTTGAGCACCGGGATCGTGATCTTGGTGATGGCGGACAAAATCTCTGTCTGCAACGCCGGGCTGGCCAGGCCGTAGAGCAGCTTGTCGGTGACGCTGGACACCAGTTCGGTGGGCCGCGGGGCCAGGGCCAGCTCGGGGGCCCAATCGCGCTGCAGGTCGCGCCGGTTGAACACCACCGTGCCCACCGTGCCGTTGAACTGGCCCACGCCGTTGCTCAGGTTGTCGCGCATGTAGTTGATCCAGCCGGCGGCGCTGCTTTCGTTGAGCAGTTGCAGTTCAGGCCCCACCATGCCGGCGGCTGCCGACTGCGAACCCGGCGCCACGTAGCCCGGGCGGTAGAAGTTGAAGACCGACGGCGCACGCAGCGGCGTCTGCCCGAGCGACGTCGCCACGCTGTCGGTGTTGCCCACTCTCCAGCTGCCGGTGTCGCTCTGGTGCGGATAGGCGCGCAGGTAGGCGGACAGCCGCAGCACCGGCTCGCGCACCTTGCCCGTGCCGGTGCTCTGGAGCTTGGCTTCGGGGTGCAGCAGGATGGCCCTGAGCACGGCCTTCAAATCGCCGCGCTGGCCCACGCCGTTGTTGTCGAAGACGGCAGCCACGGCTTGCACATAGGGCCCGCTCGGGTTGCTGGTGACCAGGCGCTGGATCAGTTGCTTGCTGATGAACGGGCCCACGTTGGTGTGCGCGGTGAGCGTGTCCAGCGCAATCTTCAGGTCACCCGCCGGGTTGGCGGTGGTGGACGCCGGGATGGTGACGCCCAGGAAGGACTTGGCGTCCAGGCTGTGGTACAGCGGGTAGGCCAGCATCGGCTTGAAGTAGCGGTCGGGATCGGACACGCCGCCCGAACTGCCGTTGAGGAAGCAGCTGTTGTTGGGTGCTGCCGGACAGGCCCAGCTGAAACCCGTGAACACATTGGACAGCCCCGAGACATCGGCCGGGCCGTAGGTTTCAGTGGGCCGGTTGTTGGCGTCCAGCAGCGGCGTGCCGTCGGCATTGAGCTTGACGAGCCCGATCGACAGTAACTGCATCGATTCGCGGGCGAAGTTCTGGTCGGGGATGCGGCCGGTCGCCAGGTCGGGCTTCTGGTTCTTCAGGTGCGTGAGGTAGAGCCCCATCAGGGGGTGCAGCGACACCGATTCCAGCAGCTCGCGGTAGGTGCCAAAGCTCTTGGCGCCCAGCATGTCCAACCAGGCCGCCACGGCGCGGGGCTGGCCGCCGATGGTGCCGTCGACGGCCGAGATGACGAAGACTTGCGACAACGCAAACGCCATGCGCAGGCGCAACTGGTCGGGGCCGTTGACGGCCTGGTTCCAGAACGACTCCCAGACCTGGTCCTGCCCGGCCGTGGCCGTGGGCGTGACGGCCTGGATGGCAGCATTGGCCGCTTCCCACCACGCGCGATGCGAGGTGGCGGGCAAGCTGAACTGGCGCTCGATCCAGGCGCTGTAGCCGATTTTCAGCAGCAGCTCGATGTCGTAGTCATTGGGCCCGAAGGTGGCCTGGGTGAGGAAGCGCGCGGCTTCGTTGCGCGTGGCCGGGCGATCGATGCCGACATCGGCACTCGACGCCCCGCCCAGCGCCGTGGCAATCGCTGGCTCGGGCGTCGCGCTGCCACTGTTGCCGCCACCGCAGGCGCTGAGAAGGACCAGGGCGGATGCCCACCCCAGGCGGCGCAGGCCGGGTCGGCGTGGGGCGGATGAAAGGGTCTGGATCACGGGTGGCTCCTTGCCTGCGAGCATCTGCAAGCCCGCAAGGATGGCGAAAACCCCCTGCACTGCGCCAGAGGCATTACACGCGGTCACGTAAAGACAGGTCACCATGCCCTTGGAGCGCACACAGCCCACCCTGACTGAGGGGCGTCTTGGCCTTCACCTCAGGCGTGGGCATGGGCGTAGCCCAGCGCGGCGAAAAAGTGGCAAGCGCTGCCCGCAAGCACGAAGCCGTGCCACAGCGTGTGCGCGTAGCGCACCCGGTTGTCGAGCAGGAACACCACCGCGCCCAGCGTGTAGCTCAGGCCGCCGGCCACCAGCCAGGCCAGCCCCGCCGGCGCCATGCGCTCGACCAGCGGCGCCGCGGCCACCACGGCCACCCAGCCCATGGCCACGTACAGGCCGGTCGAGACCCAGGGGTGGCGCAGGCGGTTGAGCAGCTTGACGGCCACGCCCAGCGATGCCGCGGCCCACACCACGCCGAACATCGACCAGCCCCAGGGCCCGTGCAGCACGCCCAACGTGAAGGGCGTGTAGCTGCCGGCGATGAAGACGTAGATCGCGGCATGGTCCAGCCGCTGCAGCCAGCGCTTGGCCGTGCCCGCCGGCAGCGCGTGGTAGAGCGTCGAAACACCGTACAGCAGCATCATGGTCGAGGCGAAGACACAGGCCGCCACGACGTCGGCGGCGCCGCCGTGGCGCTGCGCCTGCCAGGCCAGGATCGGCAGCGCCGCCACGGCGAGCAGGAATCCCAGGCCGTGGCTGACGGCATTGGCGATCTCCTCGCCCAGGCTCTGCGGCCGCTCGGCCACCGCGTTGCTCATCACCTAGTCACCTTCAACCCATTCGATCTGCGCGCCCAGCATGCGGATGTTCTCGGCAAAGTGCGGGTGCGCGCGCCGCACCGGCGTGGCGTTCTTGATCACGCTCTTGCCGGGGATGCTGGCGGCCAGCATCAGCAGCGCGATGGCAACGCGGATGATGTAGGGGCTTTCGACTTCGGCCGGCGCCAGCGGCTTGCCGCCGAAGGTGATGATGCGGTGCGGGTCGCTCTGGAAGGCGTGGCCGCCGAACTTGCTGAGCTCGCTGGTCCAGCCCATGGCGCCTTCGTAGACCTTGTTCCAGTACATCACGCTGCCTTCGGCGCGCACCCCCAGGGCGACGAAGATCGGCAGCAGGTCCACTGGCAGGTAGGGCCAGGGCGCGGCCTCGATCTTCTGCAGGATGTTGCGCGTGAACGGCTCCTTGACGCGCAGCGGGCCGTCGACCACGGTGTGCGACCAGCCGTTGTCGTGCACGACCTGGATACCGAACTTGGCGAAGGTGCGGTCGATGAGCGGGAACTGCTCGGGCGCGGAGTTCTTCACCGTGATGCAGCCGCCGGTGATGGCGCCCAGCGCCATGAAGGTCACGGCTTCGTGGAAGTCCTCGGCAAACCTGAACTCGCCGCCGCCGAGCGCGAGCACGCCGTGCACCGTCAGGCGGCTGGTGCCGATGCCCTCGATCTGCGCCCCCAGCAGCGCCATGAAGTGGCAAAACTCCTGCACGTGAGGCTCGCTGGCGGCGTTCATCAGCGTGCTGGTGCCGTGCGCCAGGGCGGCGCAGAGCACGAAGTTCTCGGTCGTCGTGACCGAAGCGTAGTCGAGCCAATGGTGGTTGGCCTTGAGGCCGTCGGGGGCGTGGATGATGAGCGCCTCGCGGCTGCGCTCCACGGCGCAGCCGAAGCGCTCCATGACCTCGACGTGAGGGTCGATCTCGCGCACACCCAGGGTGCAGCCCTGGACGTCGTTCTCGATGCGCGCCACGCCGAAGCGCGCCAGCAGCGGCGGCACCAGCATGACGCTGGAGCGCATCTCCTCGGGCAGGTGGTGGCGCTCGGGGTCGAACTGGGTGTCCTTGTGATGTAGGTCGAGCACGCCGGTGGCGTAGTCGACGCTGACCTCGCTGCCCAGCATGCGGTAGATCTCGAGGATCTTGCGCACGTCGGTGATCTCGGGGATGCCCAGCAGCCGGATCGGCTCGCGCGACAGCAGCGTCGCGCACAGGATGGGCAGCACGGCGTTCTTGTTTGCCGAAGGCACGATGCGGCCGGTGAGCGGCGTGCCGCCGTGGACGATGAGGTTGGCCATGAGGGTCGGGGGGTCGCGAAAGCTTCAGGACCCGATTGTCACCGCCCCGCCATCACTGGGCCGGATCGCGCAGCCGCCAGCGGATGGCGTCGATGGCCGCCAGCAGCTCCGGCGCCAGCACCGTGCCCCAGGCGGCCAGATTCTCGTCGAGTTGCGCGACGCTGGTCACGCCGATGATCGTGCTGGCCACGCGCCAGCTGGTGTAGCAGAAGGCCAGCGCCAACTGCGTCGGCGTCAGGCCGTGCTGGCGCGCCAGGGCGTTGTACTCGCGCGCCGCGGCCAGCGTCTCGGGCCGCGCCCAGCGCTGCTTGCGCATGCTGGCGAAACGCGCGATGCGGCCCAGGCCCGGCTGCTGCTCGTCGAAGCCGGGGCCGTCGTATTTGCCGGTCAGCGTGCCGAAGCCCAGCGGCGAATAGGCCAGCAGGCTCACCCCCGTGCGGTGCAGCGTCTCGTCGAGGCCGTTGTCCAGGCTGCGGTTGACCAGCGCGTAGGGGTTCTGCACGCTCGCGATGCGCGGCAGGCCGTGCTGCTCGGCCAGCCCGACAAACTCGCACACGCCCCAGGGCGACTCATTGCTGAGGCCGATGTGGCGCACCTTGCCCGCCTTCACCAGGCCGGCCAGCGCCAGCAGCTGGTCGTGGATGGAGGTCTGCGGCTTGTCCTTCGCGGGGTCGAAGTACAGGCCACCGAAGACCGGCGCGTTGCGGTTGGGCCAGTGGATCTGGTAGAGGTCGATGACGTCGGTCTGCAGGCGCTGCAGGCTGTCGTCGCAGGCCTTGACGATCTGCGCCGGCGTCAGGTCTGCACTGCCGCCGTGCACCCAGTCCATGTTGCGCGAGGGCCCGGCCGCCTTGGTCGCCAGCACCACGCGCTGGCGCACGCCAGGGTGCTGGGCGAACCAGTGGCCGATGATGGTCTCGGTGGCGCCGTAGGTTTCGCGTCGCGATGGCACGGCGTACATCTCGGCGGTGTCGATGAAGTTCACGCCGCGCTCCAGCGCGTGGCTCAGGATGCGGTGCGATTCGTCGCTGCCGACCTGTTCGCCGAATGTCATGGTGCCCAGGCAGATGGGGGGCACGTGGAGGTCGGACTGGCCGAGGGGGCGGCTTTGCATGGGCGGCTGATGGCAGTGGGCAAGGCGCGCAGTGTGCAGCAAGCCCGACCGCGCCGGTGCGCCAGTGCGCCAGGCTCACGCGGGGCCAGCGGGGCCGGCGCGGGCGCGCTCCTCTTCCTGCAGCCGCAGCACGCGGCGTTGCACCTTGCCGGTGGTGGTCATGGGCAGGGCGTCGATGAACTCGATCTCCTTGGGGTATTCGTAGGGTGCCAGCAGGCCGCGCACGTGCTGCTGCAGTGCCTGCACGAGCGCCGCGCTGGCGGCATGCCCGGGCGCCAGCACGACATAGGCCTTGACGAGCGCGCCGCGCTCAGCGTCGGGCTTGGGCACCACCGCGGCGTTGGCCACCGCCGGGTGCTTGACGAGGCAGTTCTCGATCTCGCTCGGGCCGATGCGGTAGCCCGCGGCCTTGAACACGTCGTCGCTGCGGCCCTGGTACCAGAGGTAGCCGTCGTCATCCATCACCGCGGTGTCGCCGGTGCGGCACCAGCTGGCGGCCGGGTTGCCGGTGTACTTGGCCGCCGTGGCCGCGTCGTTGCGCCAGTAGCCGAGGAAGAACACCGGGTCGGGGTGGCCGTGGACGTCGAGCCGGTGCACGGCCACGTCGCCGGGCGTGCCGCGCGGGCAGGGCCGGCCCGCGTCGTCGATGACTTCGACCCGGTGCCCCGGGTAGGCGCGACCCATGCTGCCCGGCCGCGCCGGCCAGGCGGCGTGGCGGCGGCCGGCGGCGTCGACGTAGCTGGCGCAATTGCCCACGATGTAGTTGATCTCGGTCTGGCCGAACATCTCGTTGACGGTGACGCCGAGCGCACTTTCGCACCAGTGGAAGACCGCGTCGCCCACCGCCTCGCCCGCGCTCATGATGGCGCGCAGGCGCAGCCGGTAGCGCTGCGCCGGCTCGGGCACCGCCTTCATCATCGCCTTGAGCGCGGTGGGGAACAGGAAGGTGTGCGTCACCGCGTGGCGCTCCATCAGCTCGAGCGCGCGCTCGGGCGTGAAGCGGCCCTGGTAGGCCACGACCCGGCGGCCGAAGTACAGCGTGGGCAGCAGCGCGTCCAGCAGCCCCCCGGCCCAGGCCCAGTCGGCGGGGCTCCAGAAGACTTCGTCGCTGGCCGCTGGCGGCCCGCTGCCGAACCAGTTCTGGCTGCACACGAAGCCGCTCAGGTTGCCGATGAGGGCGCGGTGCGGGATCAGCGCGCCCTTGGGCGGCCCCGTGGTGCCGCTGGTGTAGATGAGCACGGCCGCGTCGTCGGCC
>JANMVM010000076.1:0-9531 GCA_031392695.1 Rubrivivax sp. | reverse complement strand
ATACGCACCGATGGCGAAAAAGCCGCCTTGGGCCAGGCTGACCTGGCCGGTATGCAACAGGCTCCAGGCCGACAAGCCGAGCAGGCTGTGGACGCCAATGACTTGCGCCAGGCCGATGTAGAAGTCCACCAGCGGGCCCTTCAGTCGCGCCCGCCCGCAGCGGCGAACAAGCCGCCCGGCCGGAACACGAGGAAGGCAAACAGCATCAGCATGACGTAGATGTCACGTTCGCCTACGCCGCGCATGAACTGAAACAGGTTCTCGACGCCGCCGACGATGAGCCCGGCCACGATGGCGCCCGGGATGCTGCCCAGCCCGCCGATCACGGTGACCACCAGGCCCTTGACCGTCAGCGGCAACGTCATCAGTGGCGACAGCACGCCAATGGCCGCACCGGCCATGGCACCCGCAATGCCGCCCAGGAAGCCGGCGATGACGAAGGTGCTGGCGTTGGTGGCCTGCACGCTCATGCCGCACAAGCGCGCGGCCACCGGCTGCTGCGCAACCGCCCGCGTGGCCAGGCCCAGCCGGGTGCGTTGCAGCAGCAGCTTGAGCCCGACCATCGCGGCGCAACCCAGTGCAAAGACGAACAGCAGGTCGCCGCGAATCATGAACGGCCCGATTTCGATGTTGGCACCGGCAAACATCGCCGGGTAGTTCTGCGGCATGCCGGCGGTGGCGTGAACGATGGCCTCTTCCAGCAACAACAGCATGCCCACGGTGGACATCAGCGTGGCCAGTGGTTTGTCCAGCGGCAGGAAGCGGAAGCACACGAAATAGATCACCGCACCCAGCACACCGCCCATCAGCGCCGCGGCCAGATACACCAGCGGCGCCGGCGCGACCTGCACCACCAGCAGGCTGAGGTAGGCCGCGCCGATGGACGCGGCCGCGTAGGACAGGTTGATCTTGTGCATGACGCCGAAGATCAGCGTGAAGCCGATGCCGATCAACGCGTAGGTGCTGCCGAACATCACGCCGTCGATCACCGACTGGCCCAGGTCCAGCAGGTCCAGCATCGTCATCGCGGTCTTCATCGGTGTCCTGGTCGCTGTCTCTGTCGTGAAACGCCCTGCCCGGCCGCAGCCGTGTGGCAATCAGTTCGGCTTGTGGGCCACCGTCCAGGCGCCATTGCTGGCTTGCACGAACAGGAACGGCTTGACGGCTTCACGGTCTTCGGTGCGGCCGACCTTGCCCAAGAGGCCGGTGGTCTCTTTCATCGCCGCCAGGGCCTCGCGGATCTTGATGCGGTCGGCCTGCACCGACTCGGGCTTGCCCATCACCTTGGCCTGTTCGATCAGGCCCTTCAGCGTGAACACGTTTTCCCACGCCGCGGCGTTGTGCAGGTCCATGTTGGCGCCAAAGGCCGCGACGGCCTGCGCGGCCTTCCTGGCTTCGTCTGTCACGGGTGCAAAGCTGGTGGGGATCAACATGCCCTCGGCCTGCGCGGCGCAGCCTTGCAGCGTCTCCAGGCTGGACGAGCTGGTCAGGCCCACCAGCATCTTCGGCTTCACGCCTTGGCGCTGCATTTCCTTGTGCACACCGCAGGTCGTGAACGGGTGTGCCGAGATCGCCACCACGTCGGCACCGGCGCGCTTCATCTCGCGCACCTGGGTCGAGAAGGTGGTGTCGGCCAGCAGCCACTCACTCTGGCCCTGCACCTCGAAGCCGTTCTTGCCGGCTTGGTCCTTCATGACGTTGAAGGTGGCGTTGCTGTGCGCGAAGTCTTTCTCGACGCCGCCCCAGAAGGTCTTGATATCCGGCCTTGTCGCCTTGACCCACTCGAACATCGCCTTGTACATGGCGGCCTCGCTGGGCACGTTGCGGAAGGCCCATTGCGAGATCGACGCCAGGCCGCCCTTGGCCGCCACGTCGGTGTAGAGCGGGAACTGCAAGCCAGAGTCGCTGGCGTCGCCGAACTTCTTCTGCAGCACGCCGAACACCGGCTCGGCCACGTTGGAGCAAGTCGGCCCGATGGCGACCACGGCGTCGGGCTGCGAAGCGATGCGGCGCAGTGCGTTGATGCCCTCTTCGGCGTTGCAGCGGTCGTCCAGATACTCGATCACCAGCTTGGCTTTGGCGCCGTCGCCCATCGTCACGCCGCCGGCCTTGTTGATCTGGTCTGCCGCGGCCTTCATGGCCGCCTCGCTGTTGAGGCCGAAGATGCGCACCACGCCGCTCTTGGCGCCGAAACCGTAAATCTTCAGCGTGCGTTCTTGGGCCCCTGCGGGAGCAGCCAGCACCACGGTCGTGGCGGCGGCCAGTGCGGCGCGTGCAGCACTGGCGAAAGCGTGGCGCGGGCTCAGGCGAGGCATGGTGTGTCTCCGTGATGATGTTGGTGGAGACTGACTCTGGCGAGTGCGGCCCGCGCCGACAATTCCAAAGACGTTCATGCAGCCTTCCAGTTTCTGCAACAGGCGCCTTGCAGCGCCGGCAATGCTGGATTAGCGCAATAGCAATTCCCCTGGGTCGCAGGGCATTTCAACAATGCCGGCCAGTTGTGTTGCCCAGGAACTGCCATGCCGCACCGATCCGTGAAAACCCCTAGCGCCGAGCGCCCGCTTGACGGTGTGCTGGTGATTGCACTCGAGCAGGCCGTGGCTGCGCCCTACTGCAGCAGCCGGCTGGCCGATGCGGGCGCGCGCGTGATCAAGATCGAGCGCCGCGAGGGCGACTTCGCGCGCGGCTACGACCGCACCGTGCACGGTGAGTCTTCGTACTGGGTGTGGATCAACCGCGGCAAGGAATCCATCGCACTGGACGTCAAGAAGCGCGAGGACCTGGCGCTGCTCGACACCATGCTGGCGCGGGCCGACGTGTTCATCCAGAACCTCGCGCCCGGCGCGACCGAAAGGCTGGGCATCGGCTCGGCCGCGCTGCGCGCGCGCCACCCGCGCCTGGTCACCTGCGACATCAGCGGCTACGGCGAAGACGAAAGTGGCGGCCGCCTGTTCAGCCCGAAGGCCTACGATCTGCTGGTGCAGGCCGAGAGCGGGCTGGTCTCGATCAGCGGGGCGCCCGGCGAATGGGGCCGCATCGGCGTGTCGCTGTGCGACATCAACGCCGGATTGAACGCCTTGATCGGCGTCCAGCAGGCGCTGATGCAGCGCGCGCGCACCGGCAGTGGCTCAGGCGTGAAAGTGTCGCTGTTCGGTTCAGCCGCCGAGCTGATGGCGGTGCCGTACCTGCAAGCGCGCTACGGCGGCAAGGCGCCCGAGCGGGTGGGTCTGAAGCACCCGACGATTTCGCCCTACGGCGGCTTCACTTGTGCCGATGGCCGCGACATCGTGATCTCGATCCAGAACGAGCGCGAGTGGTCCGATTTCTGCCGCGCCGTGCTGCGCCGCCCCGACTTGCTGCAAGACCCGCGCTGCGCCAACAACGCGGCGCGCGTGGCCAACCGCAGCTTTGTCGATGGCCTGGTGGTCGAGGTGTTCGGCAGCCTGGCCAGCGCAGTCATCATCGACCGCCTGACCGAAGCACAGACCGCGTTCGGCAATGTCAATTCGGTGCATGACTTGATCGAGCACTCGCAGCTGCGCACGCGGGCGATGCCGGTCCATGGCCGCAGTGTCGACGTACCGGCATCGCCCTGGGTCGTGGAGTGGGAGGCCGATGCGTTTACCGAAGCCCCGGCGCTGGACGCGCACGGCGACGCCATCCGTTTGGAGTTCGGGCACGGCCAGGAGCCGACGACTGAGCCGCGGCATGCCACGGCCCCCGGGCGTTCGGGCGCCGAGCAGCCCTGAAGGCGCGCCGCTCACGGGCGCAGGTCCCGGGCGCAGGTCATCCGTGCCGCTTGCACGGGCCAGGCGAAAGCTCAGGCAGCACGCCGGGCGACCTTGCTGCGCAGCCGGGCGACGATGAACCCCGCAGCCTGCGTGAGGTGCACGCGCACCAGGGCTTCGGCGCGGTCGCCATTGCCAGCGGAGATGGCGCGCAGGCTCGCGGCGTGCTGGTCCCAGATGTCGCGCGGCTTCTCGTCGCGGATCTGCACTTCGCCCATCACGCGCTGCATCCAGCTCAGGTGGGTGTCCAGTGCCGCGGCGATCAGCGGCTTGCCCGACAGGCCGTAGATGAAGGCGTGGAATTTCATGTCAGTTGCTCCACCGCGCTTCGCGCGAACCGCGACGCATGAAACGGGCTTCAAATAGCGGTGCGGCATCCGCCAAAGAGGTCGGTTTGTAGTTGGTGCCTCGAACCCGCATGTCAGTTGGATCCGCGGACTCGCGAGCGCCCCGCACTGTCGCCTTGGGCCTCGCGCCCTGGAGCACGCTCCTAGCAGCAATCATCTTCGCCACCGCGCCGGCCGCCACCCCATGGCAGCTTCGGCGCCGTGCTCGGCGGCGCGGCGCGCGGCCAGGCCTTCGATCGCCGCGCGCCCGTCGTACATGTGCTGCACGTGGGTCGGGTCCAGCGGCGCCACCAGCAGGCCGCGACCTGGCGCGTCGTGCAGCACGCTGCGCAGCAGCGCCAGCGCCTGCTGCACCGGCTGGCGCGACACGCCGAGCGCTTGCGCGATCTACTCCTGGATGATGCGGTTGCCCGGCGCGAACGCGTCCGCGGCAATGTCGCCCAGGATGGCGCTGCAGACCTGCTCGACCCGATTGGGCTGGGTGGCGACTGCCTTCATGCGATTGCCTTCACGCGAGTGCCTTCAAGAAAGCGGCTTGCCGGATTCGGCAGAATCGGCGCCCTCGCCGCCTGCGGCAATCCGGTCTCGCAACACGCGGTGCAGGATCTTGCCCGTTGCCGTGCGCGGCATCTCGGCTTCGGCCACGAAGGCGATCGACTGCGGCCGCTTGTAGCCGGCGATACGGCCCCGGCACCAGTTGAGCAACTCGGCCTGCGTCGCCACGGCCCGTTCGTGCAAGACAACCACCGCATGCACCGCCTCACCCCAGGTGGGGTGCGGCATGCCGACCACCGCCACGTCCTTGACTGTCGGGTGCGCGCCCAGCACCCCTTCCACTTCGGACGGGTAGACGTTCTCGCCGCCGCTGATGATCATGTTGCTCTTGCGGTCGACCAGGTGGATGTAGCCCTCGGCATCGCGCCGGGCCATGTCGCCCACCGAACACCACGCGCCACGGAATGCCTCTGCGGTCTTCTGCGGGTTCTTCCAGTAGCCGTCGAACACATAGGGCGTGCGCGAGTACAGCTCGCCGACTTCGCCGTCAGGCACTTCGTGGCCGTCGGGGTCGAGCAGGCGGATCGGGCCCGAGCCGGCCCATTCGCGGCCCACCGAGCCGAGCCGGTCGATCTGCTCATGCGGCCGCAGCAGCGTCACCCAGCCGGCCTCGGTGGAACCGTACAGCTCGTGCAGCTTGGCGTTGCAGAAGTGCTCCAGGATCGCCAGCTTGGTGTCCTTGCGCGCCGGGGCCGAAGAGATCATCAGCTTGTCGACCTTGCTCACGTCGTACTTCGCCTTCACGGCCGCAGGCAGGCTCAGCATCATGATGTAGTGCGTGGGCACCAGCGAGGTGAAGGTGACCTGCTGCCCGGCCAGCGTGGCCAGCAGCGCCTCGGGGTTGAAGCTGGGGCGGTCGTCGATCACACAGGTGGCGCCCAGGTGCACGAAGGTGTGGCTGAAGTACAGCGAATTGGCGTGGCACATCGGCATCACCAGCAACGCGGTGTCGTCGCGCGTGAAGCCCATCTCCAACGCGGTGGCCAGCGCGATCAGCGTGCTGCCTTCGTGGCTGCGGATGGCGCCCTTGGGCTTGCCGGTGGTGCCCGAGGTGTACATCAGCGCGCTGGTGTCTGCGGGGTGCACCAGGACGGGCGGTGTGCCCGTGCTGGCCGCAGCCATCAGCGCTTCGTAGTCACGCCATCCTGGCGCTGCCGGCGCTTGGCCGAATGCCACGTACGCATCGCCAGGCACAGCCAGCTCTGCGCGCACTGCATCGACACGCTCGGCGAGTTCACTTTGCGCGATGAAGGCGCGCGCTTCGCTGTGCTGGACGATGTAGGCCAGCTCTGCCGACGTCAGGCGAAAGTTGATCGGCACCGCCACCAGCCCGGCTGCAGCGAGCGCGGCGTAGATCTCCATCCATTCGGCGGCGTTGTAGGCCAGCAGTGCGACGCGGTCGCCCTTGCCCAGACCCAGGCCGAGCAGGCCATTGGCCAGGCGGGTGGCGCGGTCGTGCCACTGCGCGTAGCTCAGGCTGCGGCGCGAGTCGCGCACGGCCAGCTTGTGCGGGGTGAGCCTGGCATGGGCCGCCACGGCATCAGCCAGGGTGAGCAATTGGTTCATGGCAAGGCCCGAAAGGTAGCGACGGGTGGCGGAACGTCAGAGCTCTGAAATCAGAACTTTACAATACGCCCACCCCTTTTGCGAAAGCCGAGCCCCATGAGCACGCCTACCTCTGCGGTCACCCCGCGCAGCGCCGCCGCGCTGATCGCGCGCTTCCTCAAAGCCCGCGGTGTGGACCGCGTGTTCGCGCTGTGCGGCGGCCATGTGATGCCGATCTGGATGAGGCTGGATGCGGAAGGCATCCGCATCGTTGACGTGCGCGATGAGCGCGCCGCGGTCTACATGGCGCACGCCCACGCCGAGCTCACCGGCGGCCTGGGCGTGGCGCTGGTGACCGCAGGCCCTGGCGTCACCAACGCGATGACCGGCATCGCCAACGCCCATGTCTCGCGCGTGCCCGTGCTGGTGCTGTCCGGCACGCCACCGCGCGCGCAAGAAAACCGCGGTGCGCTGCAGGACATGGTGCACACTGCCTTCGTGGCCCCGCTCACGCGCTACGCCCGCACGGTGCGCGAGCCCGACCTGGTGCTGCAAGAACTCGACGAGGCGGTGGCCCGCGCACTCGGCCATGGTGGCGAGCCGGGGCCGGTGTTCCTGGATTTCCCCATCGACACGCTGCGCGCCGAGGTATCGGCGGCGGTAGAGCTGCCCGAGCATTTCGCACCGCGCTTGCAGCCGCGCCTGCTGCCGGACCCGGACGCGGTGCGCCAGGCCGTGGAGATGCTGTGGTCGGCCAAGCGGCCGCTGGTCATCACCGGCCGCGGCGCGCGGGGCGCGGCTGCGCCGCTGCTGGCGCTGCTGGACCGTCTGGGCGCGCTGTACCTCGACACGGGCGAAAGCCGCGGCCTGGTGCCGGACGCGCACCCTTCGGTCGTCGCAGCGATGCGCGCTGCGGTGATGCAGCAGGCCGACGTCATCGTCACCGTCGGCCGCAAGCTCGACTTCCAGCTGGCCTACGGTTCACCGGCGGTGTTCGGCGACGCGCGCTTCGTGCGCATTGCCGACACCGCGGCCGAGTTGCGCGACAACCGCCGCGGCGCCGCAGAGATCCTGGCCACGCCGGCACACGCGCTGCGCGCGCTGCTGGATGCCGCCGCTGACCGTGCGCCGGCGACCGATCGCGCCTGGGCTGCCGAGCTTCGCAGCCAGCATCTGGCGCGCGCCGACAAGCTGCTGGTCTCCATGACCCATGCGGCGCCGGGCAGCGACGGCCTGATGCACCCCAACCGCCTGATCGCCGCGCTGCGCGACGCGCTGCCGGCCGATGCGGTGGTGGTGGCCGACGGTGGCGACTTCCTCAGCTTTGCCCGCGTGGGCTTGCCTGCCAGCACCTACCTCGATCCGGGGCCGCTGGGCTGCATCGGCGTGGGCACGCCCTTCGGCGTGGCCGCGGCGCTGGCCTGCCCGGGGCGGCTGGTGCTGGTGGCCACGGGCGACGGTGCCTTTGGCTTCAACGCGATGGAAATCGACACCGCCGTGCGCCACCGCGCGCCGGTGCTCATCGTGGTGGCCAACAACGGCAGTTGGGCGATCGAGGTGCGCGACCAGCAGGAAACGCACGGCAAGGTGGTCGGCACGCGGCTGCAGTTCGCCGACCACGCCGCGATGGCGCGGGCATTCGGCGCTCACGGTGAGCGTGTCGAGCGTGCCGAAGACCTGCCCGGCGCGATCACCCGCGCCAAGGCAGCGCTGGCGCAAGGCAAGCCCGCACTGCTGGACGTTCTGGTGACGCCCGAGGCAGCGTCTTCGGACGCCAAGTCAGGCCTGGCCTGGGTGCCCGACCTGCAAGCGCTGGCCGCGTGGGACGCCGCCGAACGGGTGTGGCGAGCACGGGAGCGATAGTCAGCGCGTGGGGCCAGGCGCATCTGGCGCAGCTTGTGCGATCGCAGGCGTCTGAAGGCGCTATTCGGGCTTTTCCGGACAGTCACCGGTAGTCGCCGAAGGCGCCAAAAACCAACTCCCCTCACTCCCACTCAATTGTCGCCGGCGGCTTGCTGCTGACGTCGTAGGTGACGCGGTTGATGCCGCGCACCTCGTTGATGATGCGGCTGCTGACCTTCTTCAGCAGCGCGTAGGGCAGCTCGGCCCAGTCGGCGGTCATGAAGTCGCTGGTCTGCACGGCGCGCAGCGCCACGACGTAGTCGTAGGTGCGGCCGTCGCCCATCACGCCCACGCTCTTGACCGGCAGGAACACCGCAAAGGCCTGGCTCGTCAGGTCGTACCAGTTCTTGCCGGTGGCATCGTCCTTGAAGGCGCGCAGCTCCTCGATGAAGATGGCGTCGGCGCGGCGCAGCAGATCGGCATACTCCTTCTTCACCTCGCCCAGGATGCGCACGCCCAGGCCCGGGCCAGGGAACGGGTGGCGGTAGACCATGGCCGGCGGCAGGCCCAGTGCGACGCCCAGCTCGCGCACCTCGTCCTTGAACAGGTCGCGCAGCGGCTCCAACAGCTTCAAACCCAGCTGCTCGGGCAGGCCGCCGACGTTGTGGTGGCTCTTGATGGTGACGGCCTTCTTCTTGCCGCTGGCGGTCTTTGCGCCGCCGCTCTCGATCACGTCGGGGTAGATCGTGCCCTGCGCAAGCCACTTGGCGCCGCGCGCGCCGGCCTGCGTGAGCTTGGCCGCTTCCTGCTTGAACACGGTGACGAACTCGCTGCCGATGATCTTGCGCTTGGCCTCGGGATCGGTGACGCCGGCCAGCTTGCCCAGGAACAGTTCGCTGGCGTCGACACGGATGACCTTGGCGTGCAGCTGGCCGACGAACATGTCCATCACCAGGTCGCCTTCGTTCAGTCGCAAGAGGCCGTGGTCGACGAAGACGCAGGTGAGCTGGTCGCCGATGGCGCGGTGGATCAGCGCCGCGGCGACGCTGGAGTCGACGCCGCCCGACAGACCCAGGATGACTTCTTCGTCGCCGACCTGCTCGCGGATGCGCGCCACCGCTTCGGCAATGTGGTCGCGCATCACCCAGTCGGGCCGCGCCTGAGCGATCTGCAGCACGAAGCGCTCCAGCAGCGCCCTGCCCTGCACCGTGTGCGTGACCTCGGGGTGGAACTGCACGCCGTAATAGCCCCGCGCTTGATCGGCCATGCCCGCGATCGAGCAGCTGGGGGTGCTGGCCATGAGCTTGAAGCCCGGCGGCAGCGCGGTGACCTTGTCGCCATGGCTCATCCAGACCTTGAGCATGCCGTGGCCCTCGGGCGTGGCGAAGTCCTGGATGTCCTGCAGCAGTGGCGTGTGGCCGTGCGCCCGCACCTCGGCATAGCCGAATTCCCGG
>JANMVM010000038.1:0-1956 GCA_031392695.1 Rubrivivax sp. | reverse complement strand
GCGCGCAAACAGGCGACACGGGAGCAAGCAGCATGAGCACTGCCATCAGCAACGAGTGGCCGGCACCAGGAGCAGCGGCCGAATGGCCGCTGTGGGAAGTCTTCGTGCGCGCCAAGGCCGGCCTGGACCACAAGCACTGCGGCAGCCTGCACGCGCCTGACGCCAAGATGGCGCTGCAACTGGCGCGCGAGGTCTACACGCGGCGCCAGGAAGGCACCAGCCTGTGGGTCGTGCGCAGCAGCGACATCACCGCCAGCGACCCCGGCGACAAAGACATGTACTTCGACCCGGCCGGGGACAAGGTGTACCGCCATCCCACCTTCTACGAACTGCCCGAGTCCGTGAACCACATGTAGTCATGAAGCCCCCAAGCTCACTCCGTTCGCTACCCCCCGAGGGGGCTTCGCACCCGCCGGGCAACCCGTCGGGTGCGGCCTTGACCATGACCGCCACCGCGGAGTCGCTGCGCCTGAACCTCACGCCGCCCGTGCGCTACGTGCTGCGCATCGCCGACACCTGTCTGATCCACGCCCAGCGCCTGGCCGAGTGGTGCGGCCACGGGCCGGTGCTGGAAGAGGACATCGCACTGACCAACATGGCGCTGGACCTGATCGGGCAGGCGCGCGCCTTGCTGGCGCACGCCGGCCGGCTCGAAGGGCAAGGCTTCGACGAGGACCAGCTGGCCTTCCTGCGCGACGAGCGCGACTTCCTGAACCTGACGCTGGTGGAGCAGCCGATGCGCCGCAGCAGCGCGCACGCACCGGGCGGAGACTTCGCCGACACGGTGCTGCGCAACTTCCTGCTCGCCTGCTGGCTCAAGCAGCTCTGGTCGCGGCTGGGCGCTTCGGCTGATACCGATTTGGCCGCCATTGCCGGCAAGGCGCTGAAGGAAGCGCGCTACCACCAGCAGCACGCCGGCGACTGGGTTGTGCGCCTGGGCGACGGCAGTGACGAATCTGCGCGCCGCATGCGCGCAGCGCTGGAGCGCATCTGGCCCTACACGAACGAACTCTTCGTGCGCGACGTCGTGGATGCGCACGCCGAAGACTCGGGCCTGGGCCCCGCGCGCGACACCCTGTTCGCGGCCTGGCAGGCCGAGATCGGCGCCGTGCTCGACGCGGCGCAGTTGCCGCTGCCGGCAGACACGCCTTTCGTCAGCACCGGCACGCTGGGCCGCCACAGCGAGCACCTGGGTTTCATCCTGTCCGAGATGCAAAGCCTGCAGCGCCAGCACCCCGGGGGCCGCTGGTGACTGATGACGTAGCCGTCGACAGCCGTGAACAGGCGGCCTGGGCCGCGCTGCAGGTGGTGATGGACCCCGAGGTGCCTGTGCTGTCGGTGTGCGACCTGGGCATCGTGCGCGAGGTGCACTGCACCGAGGCCGGCACGCAGGTGGTGCTGACGCCCACCTACAGCGGCTGCCCGGCCACTGAAGTCATCGCCGACAGCGTGCGTGCTGCTGTGGAGCAAGCCGGCCTCGGCCCGGTGACGGTCAGCCATCGCCTGGCGCCGGCCTGGACCACCGACTGGATCAGCGCCCAGGGCCGTGAGCGGCTGCTGGCCTACGGCATCGCGCCACCGGGCCAGGCCTGCGCCGGCAAGGAGGCATCCAGCCCGATCCGGCTGCGGCCGCGCAACCTGGCCTGCCCGCGCTGCGGCAGCCTGCACACCGAGCGCCTGTCGGCCTTCGGCTCCACGGCCTGCAAGGCGCTGCACCGTTGCCTGGACTGCCGCGAGCCTTTCGAACACTTCAAGCCGATATGAACCTGACATGAGCGGCCTGCACTTCCACCGTTTGCGCGTGCGCGAGCTGCGGCCCGAGGGCGAAGACGCGATGGTCGTGTCCTTCGAGGTGCCATCCGACCTGGCCTGCAGCTTCCGCTTCGAGCCCGGGCAGTACCTGACGCTCAAGCACGGCGAGCTGAGGCGCTCGTACTCGATCTGCGCCGCGGCCGA
>JANMVM010000033.1:0-15507 GCA_031392695.1 Rubrivivax sp. | reverse complement strand
TTCAAGGACGTCGGCATGGATGCGGTCGTGTTCGACGCCGTCGGGCGGGCCGTGGAGGCCAGTCAGCCACGGGTCGAGGTGCGCCACTTCCGCGCCCCGTCCGAAGTGGACGTGCAGCACCAACTCAGCATCGGCACCGCCGCGGCGCGGCGCGCCGAGTTGCCCGTGTGGGTGTCCCCGATGCGGCGCCCGACGCGGCGCTGAGCCACCTGCTGCGCGTCACCAGCAGCAGTGGCGTGATGGAGTTCCGCACCGGCCTGAGCCAAGTCGTGGGCAGCCACCGCGTCACCGGCATCGGCTTCGTCGTCAGCGGCGCTGGCCGGACCAAGAACGCGCAGACCGGCGCCGTGGCCACAGGGTAACTGGCACCTTTTGTCCAGCTTCGATTGACGCTGGTCGACCTGAGCGGGCCGCGGGTCGTGCACAGCACCAGCCTGAGCGAGGGCTACATCGTGGGCCCGCCCGTCACCGAAGCGCTGGACCCCTGGAGCTTCTTGTCGCGCCAGGACAAGGCGAGCGCGCTGGATCGGTTGCTGCGCAAGGTCCTTGCTCGTGGCATGCAGGACGTGCTGTCCCGGTTGTGGGGACGTAGGCGGGACGGGCGCGCGAGCCTGCGCGCGCGGGTCTGTGCGGATGCAACACCACCTCGCCACCGGCATTGACCGAGAAATCCACGGCGGCGCCCGGCTGCAAGTTCAGCGCCTGGCGGATGCGCTTGGGGATCGTGACCTGGCCCTTGCTGGTCAGGGTGGTGGCCATGGCGTTCTCCGGCTGTGTTACCCGGGCAATGCATGGGAAGACATCGCGCCGTATGGCGCCGACCTCCCGCCGCGAAAGACGGGCCAACTCGGCGACCAGCGAGCCCACACACGCCAGCGCAGCGCGAGCCGGCGCGGGGCCCAATCGCCAGTTCGAACTACCTGGCGCCCAACGCCCTCGTCAGCGCGCCAGGCGCCCCAACCCATCAACGGACGATTTCCCAGAAGATGCCGACGATCGTGACATAGCCCAGGGTGAAGACCAGGGTTCGAACGTAGGGGACCGCAAACCAGTAGACGACAGCGTGCACCGCACGGGCCCAGAAGAAGATCGCCGCCCACATGGCCGTCATGCCGTTGGCCTTGCCGGCAAGGTGCGCGACCAGGACCAGGGCAGCAAACCCGCCCAGCACCTCGACGCCGTTCATCAGCGCCCTGTCAGCCCGCTTGCCCCACAGTGGCACAGGGCGGGGTTGGGGGTCGACGTAGTTTGCAGGCGCCAGAAAGCCGTTCGTCATGGCCTGGCAGACCACGTAGGGGATCCACAGCGAAGCGGTGAGCATGGCCGTGAAGGCGAGGTACCGCAGATCGGGTGTCATGGAATGCATCTCCTGTCAGGAATGGACTCTCAGGCGGGCAGGCCGCCGTCACATGTCGATCGCCTGCGCGATTTCGATCGAGCCGCCCGCCTTCAGGATCGGGCAAGCTGCGGCCTTCTTGCGTGCATCCTCGAGGCCCGAGGCTTCGATCAGGCTGTAGCCACTGGCCGGGTTCGCACCACCGTCGTCGACCAGCGAGCCGTCCGAGCGCACCGTGCTCGACTTGCCTACAGGGTTGCCGCCGTCGATGACCGCGGCGCCCATCGAACCGAACCAGGCGCCCCAGGCGTCCATCTGCGCCTTGGTGTCGGCCGCATTGGAAGCAGGTTTGCCGCCGTGGTACACGAAAAGATACTTGGCCATACCGAACTCTCCTTGAAGGACCGGGCGTGTGTGGATTCACCGCCTGACTGGAGACTATTCACAATACGCGCGTGCCGCAACGGAGATTGCTGTGAGAAATGCGGGCGTAGACTGTAGAGAATGCACAGTACCTTGGACTCGGCCAGCGCAGATGCAGCACTCGTGCGGGCGCTTGCCGGCGTGGCCAGCGCCAAGGAGCCGGCACGGCTTGCGGCATCGTTGGCCAGACGACGCAGCGACCTGGCGCGAAGCCTCCAGGAGGCCGTCATTGCCGCGATCCCGGCCTTCAGTGTCTCGGCAAACCCGGAACTCCTTCCCGACCTGGCGCGCCACGTCGGCGAGCACATCGCGGAGTTGCTTCGCCTGTTGGGCGGCGGGGCGGTGCGCGACTTCGAGTTCGTCCGCGCCTACGCCCGTCGCCGCGCCGCCCAGCGCTTTCCGATCGAAGCCACGCTCCAGGCCTATCGCTGCACGCAACCGGTCTTCGCGGCATGGCTGCAAGGAGGCCCAGGGAGGCGAGGAGCAAGCCCGCACGAGCCGACCGCGGCGGCCCTCGCAGGGCTGGTGACGGAGTACACCCACGCGACCAGCATCGCCTTTGCGGCGGAGTACCTTGCCCACACCAGCGTCCTTGCCGAAGCCGAGGGCGACCGTCGCACGGAACTGTTGAGCCTGCTGGTCGGCGGCTACGACGAATCGGACGCGCGCGTGGCGCGCTTGCTCAAGCGCGCCGGCTACCTGGAGCAGCGACTGAGCTTTTGCGTCGCGCTGGCGCAATCGACCGACCCGCTCGAGATGGAAAACCCGGCACGCGCGCAACGCATCGCCGACGCCCTGGTCGAGTGCGTGGCCGCGCTTCCCGTGCGCGTGCTCGTTGGCGTGCGCAGCAGCCTGGTCACGGCCGTGTTCTCGGACACCCGGCGCGCGTCGGGCTGGACCGCGCCCCAGGCCAGCCTGGCAGAGCGCGTCGGATCACAGCTGCTCGCCCTCGGCCCAGCCGTGCTCATCGGCCTGTCCGGCGACCAGCCGTCGACATCGCTCATACCCCGGGGCCTGCACGAGGCGACGGTGGCCCTGGACTTTGCCGACGTCAGCGCGCGCGTGGTGCCGTTCCACACGCTGTCGATCCGGCGCTTGCTGATCCATCGCGGAGCCGAATACGTCCAGTCCGCGCTTCCGGCCTGGCTCGGACTGCTTCGCCAAGCGGACGCGAAGTCGCGCGGCCAATTGCTGAAGACGCTGCACGTTTTTGCCGATGCCGACATGAACATCCAGCGCGCTTCGCGCGAGCTCCACGTGCATGCCAACACCATCTATGCCCGCATTCAGCGCGTCAACGACCTGACCGGCCTCGACCCGCACCACTTTCACGATCTGACCCATCTGCTGCTGGCGCTGGATTGCGGGCGCGCTTGAGTGCGGGCATGCGCATGCGCCCTGAATTGGCCGCGGCGCGTCGCAATGCACTAGCAGACCCGCGCGCCGTGGCAGGAGAGGGTTAAACCCCTGTGCGATCTCCGCCGGTTCGCTATCTTCCGCTGCACGCGCCCTCGCGGCCGCGCCCATCAGGCGCGGCGCGGGTGGCGGACCTTCATCGGCACATGACAGGAGCGTGACATCGTCTCGTCCGGCACCCCCACTGAGCTGCTTCGCGTGGTCGGTGTGTCGGTGCGCTTTGGCGGCATCACGGCGCTGGACAAGGTGTCGTTCACGGTGGCGGGCGGGCACATCGTCGGCCTCATCGGGCCCAACGGTGCCGGCAAGACGACGCTCTTCAACTGCCTGTCGCGCCTGTACACGCCGGCCGAAGGCGAGATTCTCTTCGAAGGCCAGCCGATCGCCGCGCAGCCGCCGCACGGCATCGCGGCGCTGGGCATCGGCCGCACCTTCCAGAACCTGGCGTTGTTCCGCACCATGACCGTGCGCCAGAACATCATGCTCGGCGGCCACTGCCGCACCCGCACCGGCTTCCTGGCCAATGCGCTGCGGCTGCCGAGCGTGCGCCGCGAAGAGCACGCGCTGCAGGCCCACGCCGACGAGCTGATCGCGCTGCTCGAGCTGGGCAGCGTGGCCGAGAGCCGCGTCATGGACCTCACCTTCGCAACGCAAAAGCGCGTCGAGCTCGGCCGTGCCTTGGCTGCGCAGCCCAAGCTCTTGCTGCTGGACGAGCCGGCCGGCGGCCTGAACCACGACGAGGTCGGCGTGCTCATGACCCTGCTGCGCGAGGTGCGCAGCCGCCTCGGCCTGACCATGCTGCTGGTGGAGCACCATATGAACATGGTGATGCGCATCTCGGACCGCGTGGTGGTGCTCGACTTCGGCCGCGTCATCGCCAACGGCCTGCCCGCCGAAGTCCAGGGCAACCCCGAAGTGATTCGCGCCTACCTGGGGACGGAGGACTGAATGGGGACCGAAAGCTGATGGCCCGGTTGCTCGACGTGCGCGGACTGCACGCCCAATACGGCAACACGCGGGTGCTGCACGGCATCGACTTTGCGGTCGAAGAAGGCGGCATCACGACCATCCTGGGCGCCAACGGCGCAGGCAAGACGACGACGCTGCGCGCGGTGTGCGGCATGGTCAAGGCGCAGGGCGAGATCACGCTCCAGGGCCAGCGCATCGAGGGCAAGGCCACCGAGAGCATCGTGCGCCTGGGCGTGGCCCACGTGCCCGACGGGCGCGGCACTTTCGTCAACCTCAGCGTCGAGGAGAACCTGCGCCTGGGCGCCTACACGCGCCGCGACAAGGCCGAGGTGGCGGTCGACCTCGAGCGCATCTTCGGCTATTTCCCGCACCTGAAAGAGCGCCTGCGGCAGCAGGCCGGGCTGCTGTCGGGCGGCGAGCAGCAGATGCTGGCGGTGTCGCGCGCGCTGATGCTGCGGCCGCGCCTGCTGCTGCTGGACGAACCCTCGTTCGGCCTTGCGCCGCGCGTCGTGCAGGAGCTGTTCCGCATCTTTCGCACCATCAACCAGGAATCGCGCGTGAGCATGCTGCTGGTGGAACAAAACGCCGCGCTCGCGCTCAAGCTGGCCGACCACGCCTACCTGCTGGAAACCGGCCGCGTGGTGGTCTCGGGCAGCGCCGAGCAGATCCGCAGCGACGAGTCGATCCGCCGCTCCTACCTGGGCTATTGAGCATGGAAGCACTGCTGCACCAGGTTCTCTCCGGTCTTGCCACCGGCGGCATCTACGCCAGCGTGGCGCTGGCGCTGGTGATGATCTACCAGGCCACCCACCTGGTGAACTTCGCGCAGGGCGAGCTGGCGATGTTCTCGACCTACATCGCCTGGAGCCTGATGCAGGCTGGCCTGCCGTTCTGGGCCGCCTTCTTCATCACCGTGGCGCTGGCCTTCACCCTCGGCGTGGCCATCGAGCGCCTGATCGTGCAGCCGGTTGAAAACGCGCCCATCCTGTCGGTGGTGATCGTGTTCATCGGCCTGCTGGTCATCATCAACAGCCTGGCGGGCTGGATCTTCACCTACACCATCAAGCCCTTCCCCAGCCCCTTCCCGGCCGCGCCGCCTTTCGGCAACCGCTTCATCTCTTCGCACGAACTGGGCTCGGTGGCCATCACCCTCGTCGTGCTGGGGCTGGTGTTCGTGTTCTTCCGCTTCACGCCGCTGGGCCTGGCGATGCGCGCCGCAGCGCAGAACCCGGTGTCGAGCCGGCTCGTCGGCGTGCGCGTGGGCTGGATGCTGGCGCTGGGCTGGGGCCTGGCCGCTGCCATCGGCGCCATCGCCGGGATCATGGTCGCGCCCACCGTCTTCCTGGAGCCCAACATGATGTCCGGCATCCTGCTCTACGCCTTTGCGGCGGCGCTGCTCGGCGGCATCGACAGCCCCGGCGGCGCGGTGCTCGGCGGCTTCATCGTCGGCGTGCTCGAAAACGTCGTCGGCTCATTGCTCGGCACCGAGCTCAAGCTGACGGTGGCACTGGTGCTGATCGTCGGCGTGCTGGTGATCCGGCCTTCGGGCCTGTTCGGCAAGGTTCACGTTACCCGGGTCTGAGCATCATGGCCGACAACACCGCTGCACCCGCCCTCGTCACGCCGGCCGCCCCGGCCACCTTCAGCCGCGGCCGCGTGCTCGCGCTGGCGCTGCTCATCGTCGCCGCCATCGTGCTGCCCTTCCTGGTCAGCAACTACCGCGTCTTCCAGTTCACGCTGGTGCTGGTCTACGCCATCGCGCTGCTCGGTTTGAACATGCTCACCGGCTACAACGGCCAGATCTCGCTCGGCCACGGCGCCTTCTACGCCATCGGCGCCTACGTGGCGGCGATCCTGATGGACAAGTTCGGCGTGCCCTACTGGGCCACGCTGCCGGCGGCCGGCGCGGTGTGTCTGGTGGCTGGCTTCCTGTTCGGCCTGCCGGCGCTGCGACTGGAAGGGCTGTACCTGTCGCTGGCCACCTTCGCACTCGGTGTGGCGATGCCGCAGATCCTCAAGTTCAGGGGCTTCGAGTCCTGGACCGGTGGTGTCCAGGGCATCGTCATCAACAAGCCCGACCCGCCCGAGGGGCTGGATCTGTCGCAGGACCAGTGGCTGTACTTCGTCTGCCTGGCGGTGCTGTTGCTGCTGTTCGGGCTGGGCTGGAACCTGCTGCGCGGCCGCATCGGCCGCGCCATGGTGGCCATCCGCGACCAGCCCACCGCGGCGCAGGCCATGGGCGTCAACGTGGCGATGGTCAAGTCGCTGACCTTCGGCGTCTCGGCCATGTACACCGGCATCGCCGGCGCCCTGGGCGCCATCGTGATCCAGTTCGTGGCGCCGGACACCTTCACCATCTTCCTGTCGATCTCGCTCGTCGTGGGCATCGTCATCGGCGGCCTGTCGTCGATCTCGGGCGCCATCTACGGTGCACTCTTCATCCAGTTCATCCCCAACGTCGCCGACCAGATCTCCAAGGCCGCACCGTGGGCGATCTACGGCCTCGTCCTGATCGTCTTCATGTACGTCATGCCCAGCGGCGTGGCAGGGTTCATCCGTATCCTGGCCGGTCGGCTGAGCCGCTGGCGTTCGCGTTGATTGACATGGCGGCCCTGCCGCCGAGAATGTTTCACCCCGTCCATGTGCTGGCGACAGCGAAGGAGTCAAGATGAACGCTCACCACCCCGACCGCCGCGCCACCCTGCTGGTGCTGGGCGCCACGCTGGCCTCGATCGCCGCGCCGGCGCTGGCGCAGAAGAAGTACGGCCCCGGCGCGTCCGACACCGAGATCAAGCTCGGCCAGACCATGCCCTACAGCGGCCCGGCATCGGCCTACGGCACCATCGGCAAGCTGCACGTGGCCTACTTCAAGATGATCAACGAGGCCGGCGGCATCAACGGCCGCAAGGTCAACCTGATCAGCCTGGACGACGGCTACCAGCCACCCAAGGCGGTGGAGCAGGTCCGCCGCCTGGTCGAGCAGGACGAGGTGCTGGCGCTCTTCCAGACGCTGGGCACGCCGTCGAACTCGGCGATCCACAAGTACGTCAACGCCAAGAAGGTGCCGCACCTCTTCTTGGCCACCGGCGCCACCAAGTGGGCCGACCCCAAGAACTACCCGTGGACGCTGGGCTTCAACCTCAGCTACCAGGCCGAAGGCGCCATCTACGCCAAGTACCTGCTGAAGAACAAGCCGAACGCGAAGATCGCCATCCTTTTCCAGAACGACGACTACGGCAAGGACGTGCTCAAGGGCGTCGAAGAGGGCCTGGGCGCGGCCGGCGCCAAGCTCATCGTCGCCAGGGCCAGCTACGAGGTCAGCGACCCGACGGTGGACTCGCAGATCCTGACCCTGCAGAGCTCGGGCGCCGACACCTTCATCAACATCACGACACCCAAGTTCGCGGCGCAGTCGATCCGCAAGGCATTCGATTCGGGCTGGAAGCCGCTGCACATCATCAACAACGTCGGTGCCTCCACCGGCTCGGTGTTGGTGCCGGCGGGGCTGGACAAGTCGGTCGGCCTGCTCACGCTGCAGTACTACAAGGACCCCAACGACCCGCAGTGGAAGGACGACCCGGCAATGCTGGAGTGGCGCGCCTTCATGGGCCGTCACTACCGCGACGGCGACCCCAAGGACGCGTCCAACCTCTACGCCTACCTCACGGCGCAGACCATGGTCCACGTGCTCAAGGCCTGCGGCAACGACCTGACGCGCGAAAACCTCATGCGCCAGGCTGCCAACATCAAGAACCTGAAGCTGCCGCTGCTGCTGCCGGGCATGGCGCTGAACACCACGCCGACCGACTTCTTCCTCGTCAAGCAGGGCCAGCTGGCCAAGTTCACCGGCGTGCAGTGGCAGGGCTTTGGCGAGGTGCTGGGCACCGGCCTGTAGCCCGCACGGGCGCGCAGCGCAAGCGCGGCGCGCGCGCGGCCCGGCCAGCCTTTGTCCGAGCCGGGGCCCGGGCCGCGTCGGCGATGATCGGGGGTCCGGCCAGCGGCCAGCGCCGCCGGATGCCGCCCTCCATCCTCCAGGACCCTGCATGAATCCCAGCTGGCAAGCGCGCGCCGTCGCCTTCCTCGTGCGCCACCGCATCAAGCCGCGTCTGGGCGACCTGAGCGACTTCGCGCGCGTGCGCCGCGTTTTCGACCAGGTGCTGCCCGCACCCAAAGGCGTGCGCTACACCGACGACGTGGTGGGCGGCGTGCGCGGCGAATGGGTCGAGGCCGACGGCACGACCGCGGGCCCGGCCGCTGCCCCCGCTGCGCCCGTCACCACCTTGCTCTACCTGCACGGCGGTGGCTTCATCGGCTGCTCGCCGCGCACCCACCGGCCGATCACGGCGGCGCTGGCCTTGCACGGCCTGCGCGTCTTCGTGCCTGACTACCGGCTCGCGCCCGAGTACCCGTTTCCGGCCGCGCCGCTGGACGTGCAGGCGGTTTACCGCGCGCTGCGCCAGCAGCGGCCCGCCTGCCGCCTGGTGGTGGCCGGCGACAGCGCCGGCGGCAACCTGGCGGTGGGCCTGATGCAGGTGTTGCGCGACGCCGGCGAGGTGCTGCCCGACGCCGCAGCGCTGTTCTCGCCGGCGCTTGACCTGGCCGGCGGCAGCGCGTCGATCACGCTCAATGCGCGCCGCGACGCCATGTTCAACGGCCCCGACCTGCAGCATCTGGCCAACGCCTACTTGCAGGGCGCCGACGACAAGCAGCCGCTGGCGTCACCGCTGCACGGCAGCCTGCAGGGCCTGCCGCCGCTGCTCATCCACGTCGGCGAATCGGAGTCGCTGCGCGACGACTCGTTGCGCCTGGCGCGCCAGGCGGCCGAGGCCGGCGTGACGGTCGAGTTGCAGGTCTTCGCGGGCGTGCAGCACGTCTGGCAGCAGGTCAAGCAGGTGCCCGAAGCGCGGCAGTCGCTGCGCCAGGCCGCGCACTTCTTGCAGCAGGCGCAGCGCCGCACCCAGCCCGAAGAGCTGGACGTGGTGATCGTCGGTGCCGGCCTGTCGGGCATCGGCGCCGCAGTTCATTTGCAGCGCGACTGTCCCGGCAAGACCTTCGCGCTGCTCGAAGCGCGCAGCGTGCTGGGCGGTACCTGGGACCTGTTTCGCTACCCCGGCGTGAGATCCGACTCCGACATGTACACGCTGGGCTACGAGTTCAAGCCCTGGGCCGACGCCCGCGCCATCGCCGACGGCCCGGCCATCCTGCGCTATGTGCAGGAGACGGCCGACGAACACGGCATCGGCCCGCTCGTGCGCTACCGCCACCGCGTGGTGGCCGCCGACTGGAGCGCAGCCGACGCGCGCTGGACGCTGACGGTGGCCCGCGGCGAAGGCCAGCCCGACGTGCAACTGCGCGCGCGCTTCGTACTGTTCTGCTCCGGCTACTACAGTTATGCGCAGGGCTACCGCCCGAAGTTTGCGGGCGAAGAGCGCTTTGCCGGCACGCTGGTACACCCGCAGTTCTGGCCGCCGGGGCTGGACCACGCGGGCCAGCGCGTGGTGGTCATCGGCAGCGGCGCCACCGCGGTGACGCTGGTGCCCGAGATGGCCAAGACCGCGGCGCACGTGACGATGCTGCAGCGCTCGCCCAGCTACATCGTGGCACTGCCGGCGCGCGACCCCATCGCCCAGGGGCTGAAGCGCGTGCTGCCGGCGCGCTGGGCCTACGCGCTGGTGCGTGCCAAGAACGTGCTGCTCACCATGGGTCTGTACAGCTACCTGCGCAAGTATCCGGCGCGCGGCACGGCGCGCATCGCGGGCCTCGTGCGCCGCGCGCTGGGCCCGCAGTTCGACGTGGCGCGCCACTTCACGCCGCGCTACAAACCCTGGGATCAGCGCCTGTGTCTGGTGCCCGACGGCGACCTGTTCAAGAGCCTGCGCAGCGGCCGTGCCAGCATCGTCACCGACACCATCGACACCTTCACCGAAAACGGCATCCGGCTGCAGTCGGGCCAGGAGCTGGCGGCCGACATCGTGGTCACCGCCACCGGGCTGCAGATGAACGTGCTGGGCGACGTCAAGGTCAGCCTCGGCGGCCAGCCGGTGGACCTGCGCCAGGGCCTGGTCTACAAGGGCCTGATGCAGAGTGGCCTGCCCAATATGGCCAATACGCTGGGCTACACCAACGCCAGCTGGACCCTGAAGGCCGACCTGACCGCGCGTTATGTGTGCCGCCTGCTGCGCCACATGGACCGCCACGGCTACGCCGTGTGCACGCCGCGCTACGACCCGACGGTGGTACACGAGCCGGTGCTGAGCTTCAGCTCGGGTTACGTGCAGCGCGCGCTGCCGATGCTGCCGCAACAAGGCGACCGCAAGCCGTGGCGGCTGGGGCAGAACTACTTGTCGGATGTGTGGACGCTGCGCTTCGGGCGCATCGAGGACGGGGTGTTGGGGTTTGAGAGGGAGAAGAAGGCCGATGATCTGAAAGGCGCCGCCGCTTGATTGAGCGGCGGGAGCTGGATGTGCAGCGCAGGTGCGCTACCTCGCAGGCATGAAGACAGCTTCCATCCCTTGCGCCCACGCCCCTAGCCATCAGTTGGAAGCTGACCACCCTTGAGCCGCGCCTCGAGTTCGTGGCGCTTGACTTTGCTCGTCTCGCTGCGTGGCATCTCGGCCTCAGAGATGAAGTGCACTTCTTTCGGCAGCTTGTAGTTTGCGATCTGGCCACGGCACAGGGCCAGCACGTCCTGGGCGGTCAGCGTCGGGTCGGCGCGCACGACAAAGGCCACCGGCACCTCGCCCCAGTGCGCGTCGTGCTTGCGAACGATCACCGCATCGGCGATGCGGCGGCTGCCAAGCAAGAACCGTTCGATCTCGGCCGGGTAGATGTTCTCGCCGCCCGACTTGATCAGGTATTTGCGGCGATCGACGAAGTCGAGCGTGCCGTCGGGGTTGCGCACCATCAGGTCACCCATGTGGAACCAGCCGCCGCGAAAGTCATCGGCGTTCACTTCGGGTGCATTCCAGTAGCCCGAGAACAGCGAGGGGCCGCGGAAGAGAACCTCGCCCGGCGTGCCGTCGGGGACATCCTGGTCCTGCTCGTCGACCAGCCGCACGCGGCAAAACGAGCTTTGCACCTTCGACAGACGCTCGGGCAGGGTAGCCACCGGTATCAGGTGCCGGCTGGCCGGAGGGCCGCCGGTCTCGGTCGAGCCGAAGGTGTTGCGGAACTCGGCATTGAGCAAGGCCGTCACCTCGGCGATCTGGTGCCGAGGCACCAGGTCGGCCATCGCGCCGCAGGTCTTCAGACCTTTGGGCCGCAGCCCGCTGCGCTGCAACTCTTCGATCACGCGGCCGATCGACGCCGGCATCAGCGTCACGTTGCCGAGCAGCTCGCGCGACATGATCTCGATCAGCCGCGCCGGCTGGAAGCCATCGACGACGAACACCGTGTCGCCGTTCATCAGCGTGCCCAGCGTGGGGTCGGTGCCGCCGATGTGGTACATCGGCGACCAGCTGATCGTGCCGCGGCCGAGGTAGAGCTGGCCGTCGGCCATGGCGATCATTGCGCGCCCGATCTCGGCGCGGTGGCTGATCGCCGCGCCTTTGGGGTAGCCCGTCGTGCCGCTGGTGTACAGGATCAGCAGGATATCTTCGGGCATCGAGCGGCTGGCGAAAGGGGTGCCGTCTTCGCGCGCCAGCAGGCGCTCGTAGTCGTCGCCGAAGGCCAGCACCTGGCGAGCACCGTGGGCCACCTGCGCCACCCGCGGCAAGAACCGCGGCGACGCGACCACCAGGGTCGGTTCGACCAGCCGCAGGCAGTGGTCGAGTTCGGTATCCGACTGGCGCCAGTTCTGGCAAGCGACGATGGCGCCGAGCGCGGCCGCCGCGAGCCAGGTCTCGACGAACTCGAACCGGTTCTCGGCCAATACCGCGATCCGGTCCTGGCGACGGACGCCCAGGCGATGCAGCGCATGAGACAGGCGGTCGACGCGCGCCTGCAGCTCGCGGTAACTAATGGACCGGTCGTCCTGAACCAGGGCGATGCGATCGGGGTAGGCGATCGCGCGCTCGCGCACGGCGGTATCGACCGTCAGTTCGGCGGCGGCCAGCGGCAGCATTCTTGCCGGCAGGTCGGCTGCGGCGGGCGTTTGTGGAAGTGACGTCATGAGCCCGCTGCAGGTTCTGGCCTGCACTCCGATGAAGGGTTACCGACTGGTTTGGCAGCCCGGCGCGACCGATGAAGCACAGGGCGATAGACTTTACCGTAGTTTATTCTACTGTGCAGTAGTACACTCCTTCAACCAGTCTCCCGCGCCCGCATCGGCTGGCTGCAAGCGATGCGGGCTGCGCTTTGTTGATGAAAGTGTCCGCATGATCCTCATGAGCGCCCCAGGGCCGTCTGCAACCGGCCGTCCCCCGCGAGGATCAAGCACTGCGGCAGCGCCACACTTGCTTGCCAGCCGCCGGATGTTTGGGATTTTCATCTTGGGCTTGCTGCTCGCCACCGGCCGGCCGGCCGGTGCGCAATCGGATTACCCGACCAAGCCAGTCCGCTTCATCGTGGCCTTCAGTGCCGGCACGGCTTCGGACACCGTCGGCCGGGCGATTGCCGACGAGCTGTCCAAGCTGCTGGGTGTGGCGGTGGTCATCGAAAACCGCGAGGGTGCCGGCGGCAACATCGGCCACGCCGCTGCGGCCAGAGCCGCGCCCGACGGCTACACGCTGCTGATGGGCACGGCACTGCTGGCGCTGACCGTGCACAGCACCGCGCCGCCGCTTTACGACCCGATCAAGGACTTCGTGCCGATCTTGCGGGTGGCGCAGATTCCGGCCGTGGTCGTTGCGTCGAGCGCGGCGCCTTTCAAGACCTGGTCGGAGTTGGTGGCGCATGCGAAGGCCAAGAAGGGTGCCGTCAACTTCGCCACCTCGGGCAAAGGCGGCTCGTCGCACCTGCTGGCCGAAATGTTGAAGCGCGAGTTCGGCTTCGACGCCCAAGACGTGCCGTACAAGAACGCGGGCCAGGCGATCACCGACACTGCAACCGGCACCGTCGATTACTTCGTGGCCAACCTGCCCCCGGCGCGGGGCCTGCTGCAATCGGGCCAGTTGCGAGCCCTGGCGGTCGGATCGAAACGCCGGCTTGCCGATCACCCCGATGTGCCGACGTTTGCCGAACTGACCGGCAAGCCCGACTTCGAAATCACGCTGTGGTACGGCCTTTTCGCCCCTGCCGGCACGCCCGCCGCCATCGTGGCGCGCTTGGCTCGCGCCATCGCCCAGGCAGCCGATACGCCGGCGGTGCGGTCGCGGCTTGACGCAGCGGGTGGTGCGGTGTCGATCGGCAGCGCGACCGAACTCGCGCTGCAGCTTCGGGCCGACAACACGCGCTACCGGACCCTGCTCAAGGACCTGGGTCTCTTGCCGGCCCCGAATTGAGCACGACCAAGACGCAACGGAAACTTTCGCTTCGCCGCTGCTTGCCGGCAAAAGGTGTTTCATGAAATCCATTCGACGCTCGATGCTGGGGGCCTGCACGCTGGGCCTGTCGCTCGCCTTCGGCCCTGCCTGGGCGCAAACGGACTTCCCGGCGCGGCCGGTGCGGCTGATCGTTTCATTCTCGGCCGGCTCTGCGGCCGACACCGTGGGCCGGGCCATCGGCGAGGAGCTGGGCAAGCTGCTGGCCGTGCCGGTGGTCATCGAAAACCGCGAGGGCGCGGGCGGCAGCCTGGGCAATGCCGCGGTCGCCAAGGCCAACCCCGATGGCTACACGCTTCTGATGGGCACCAGCCTGATGGCGATGTCGGTCCACATGGCGTCGCCACCGCTGTACGACGTGGCCAAAGACTTCGTGCCGATCGCGCGTGTCGGCGTAATCCCGCTCGTCGCCGTGGCAGCGAGCACGGCGCCGTTCAAGAGCTGGCCCGAGCTGGTTGCCTACTCGAAGGCCAACGCCGGCAAGATCAACTACGCGACTTCCGGCAAGGGCTCGTCGTCGCACGTCTACACCGAGATGCTGAAGCGCGAGTTCGGATTCGACGCCCAGGATGTGCCCTACAAGAACGTCGGTCAGGCCGTCACCGACACCGCCACGGGGCTCAACCACTTCTTCATTGCCAACCTGCCGCCGACACGCGCTTTGATCCAGGCCGGACAGCTGCGGGCGCTTGCCGTCGGCTCGAAGCAGCGATTGGCCGCATTCCCCGATGTGCCGACCTTCGGCGAGCTGACCGGCCGGCCCGATCTCGAGATGGCGCTGTGGTACGGCTTCTTTGCGCCCGCCGGCACGCCAGCCGCGATCGTTGCGCGCCTTGGCCGCGACGTCCTCAAGGCCGCCGACACGCCTTCGGTCCGCGCCCGGCTCGACATCAACGGTGGTGTGCTGTCGCTGGGCAGCGCGGCTGAACTCGGTGCGCTGGTGCGCGCCGACAACCTTCGTTTCCGGGCGCTGATCAAAGAGCTCGGCCTCGTGCCAGCAGCACCGAACTAGTCGCTCCAGGCTGAGGCTGCCTCATGCTTCGAGCCGGAACCCCACCTTCAGCGTCACCTGGTGGAGGACCCGGAAATTCAAACACCCTGTTTCTTCGCCCAGGCTCCCCGGGCAGGACATCTGAGGCCAACAGATTCGGCCCTTGGGGTCGGCTGCGATCTGTTGACAGTCGACGCCACCTTCGAGCGACGCCACCCACATCGGCCGACCCTGGGTTCACCCGAGTGATTGGACCGATTGACCTCGGCCCTGCGAAGCCCGAACGCAGCCGATCCCGCAGTCCTGGGTGCCGCGCCACCGCAATCGTGATGGGTCGGGACGGTCAGGCCGCTTGCAACGGCTGTCCCAGCGCGGGTGTCCGCGGCGGCGTCCGGGACTGCCGGCCGCGCACGCGCCTTCAAGCACGCGCCTGCGTCCACAGTCGGCCTGCAGACCCGGGTGCGTGAGGATCTTCTCGATCACCGGCTGCCAGGGCACAGAGGCCCTGGCGTTAGCCAGGCACAAACGGTGCTCAGGACCGTTTGAGTCCGGGCTCACCGCCAGGATGGCGGCGATGATCTTCAACTCGCCGCCACAGTTCGGGCCGTGCTCCAGGTCGAACTCGAGCACCCGCTTGAGCAGCCGCGCCCAACTCAGTCGCAGCGGGCGATGGTGCGCACGGCTCGCCGCGCACTCGGCGCCCGACTTCGCGCTGGTGGGCGGGTGCCTGCGGCGCTTGCGGCATCACCATCGCGCGCAGCTTGGCTGAAGTTGTGGATGACGGCGCCAGCACGCCTTGGCAGCGCATCGGGTGCAGCCGCGGGCGAGGCACCAGCGCAGCCAGGGGCTGCATGAACTCCAGCCGTGACGTCACCAGATGCGCGGTGCCGTGGTGCCGTCGCGCCAGGCTGTCTTCAGCCTGAGCACGACCTGTGCGGCTGCGTTGAGCAGCA